>JAZUMO010000073.1:0-3323 GCA_045603665.1 Acutalibacteraceae bacterium | reverse complement strand
GGCTGTAAAAGTGCGAAAAGCAGCGCCTTCTGTACACTTCTCACACCTGTTATCCAGGCAGATATGCGGTTGATTGATGCATCAAAATAGTCCGTTGCAATAAATACTCTGTCGAGAGCATTGTTTCTGACAATCTCTTTTGCAATCTCTTTCGTTTCATCGTCAAGGATAACCACGTGGTCGCTGTCCCAACGGACTGCCCTTGTAACGTGAAGAGCAATCTTTTCGTTGAAGAGAAGAAGTGAAGAAATCTTGTCGCTGACCATTTCTGTCGGATGATAATGACCGTTATCCATAAGAGGTGTGATACCCTTGTAATCTGAATAAGAAAGGCAGAATTCAGCCGAGCCCACAGTATAGCTTTCAAGACCGATACCGAATACCTTTGATTCGAGAGTTACATATACCTTTTCTTTACTATAAGGTGTGTCAAGAATTTCATCAAGGCTTTTTTTGAATCTTGCTCTCGGTGAAAGTCTGTCAGCGGGAATATCTTTATATCCATCGGGAATCCATATATCCATAACGCAGGGTATTCCGGTTTCTTCTGCAAAATATTCTGCAATTTTAAGGCAGGCTTTTCCGTGATTCACCCAATATGTACGCACCACCTCATCGGGGGAAGAAAGGGTAAGATTATCCTTAACCATAGGATGCGAGAAGAATGTGGGGTTAAAGTCGATACCCATATTCCTCTCTTTGGCAAAGTCCACCCATTTTTTAAAGTGCTTTGGCTCGATTTTGTCTCTGCCTACAGTTTCACCCTCTTCAAAGATAGCATAAGAGGCGTGAAGATTCAGCTTCTTTTTACCCGGCATAAGTGAAAATGCCTTGTCATAGTCAGCCATAAGCTCATCGGGTGTACGGGCCCTGCCGGGATAGTTGCCCGTAGTCTGAATGCCGCCGGAAAGAGCCTCCTTGCTGTCAAAGCCTATTACATCGTCGCCCTGCCAGCAGTGAAC
Organism: Acutalibacteraceae bacterium; assembly: GCA_045603665.1. Taxonomy (GTDB): domain Bacteria; phylum Bacillota; class Clostridia; order Oscillospirales; family Acutalibacteraceae; genus UBA6857. The sequence continues at coordinate 2,361 of JAZUMO010000073.1, read as the reverse complement.
GGAAACGCAGACATCTTTTAATGTTTCAAGTTCCTTTTCAGTGTCTACGCCATATTCTTTATAAATTTCTTTGGCTTCGCTGTATCTGCTCATCAGTTTGCCTCCTTAATGTCAAAAGTTGCTTTTATTATCTCTCTCGCTTCGGTAAGAGTTATTTTTTTGTTATACATAATCTGTGAAAGTATGTTTCCTGTTGCCGTGGCTTCCATAAGACCTGTGTATACCTTTTTGCCTGTGTACTCTGCCGCGAGCTTATTGAGATACTTATCCTTACTGCCACCGCCGACAATATGTATTGATTTTATTTCTTTTCCACTGATAGTTTCGATTTCCTCCACTGCTTTTCTATATGAATCGGCAAGGGAATGATAAACACTTGAAAGCACGTCAGCAAGGGGTAAATCGGGTTTGCCCAGATAATTTCTGATAGCCTCAATCATATTTTCGGGAGCAAGGAAAGCACTATCATTGGGGTCAATCTTTTCTGTGAATGAGCTATTCCTTGCGAGATTCATCATCTCATCGTATGTAAGCTCCTTGTCTATGTTTTTGCGGATATTCTGAAACAGCCACATACCCATAATATTTTTAAGGAAACGGAAGCGATATTCAATTCCTCCCTCATTGGTAAAGTTAGCTTCAAGTGCCTTTTCGGTGAGTACGGGAACAGGATTTTCTGTACCTATGAGGCTCCAGGTGCCTGATGAAATATATACACTTTCACCGTTAACGGGGCAAGCCGCAACAGCAGAAGCCGTATCGTGTGACGGGCAAAGAATAACCGTACTGTCAAATCCGATTTCAGCTTTAACTTCATCTGTGAAATTGCCAACGACTGTGCCGGGGAGAGAAAGCTCGCAGAAAATGCCTTCAGGTAAGTCGAGCTTATCAAGAATATATTTATCCCACTGCTTACTTTCAGCATTTACAAGGTTAGCTGTAGTTGCGTTGGTGTATTCGTTTCTGATTTGTCCCGTCAGCTTAAAGGAAAGATATTCAGGCATCATAAGAAAATGCTTTGCCTTTTGCAGTTTGCCGCTTTGCTTATCCGTATAAAGTTGATAAATTGTGTTGAAGTTTTGCTTTTGTATGCCTGTGCGTGAATAAAGCTCGGCTTGTGAGATAATTGCATTAACAGCTCTTGAACTTTCCTCTGTTCTACCGTCACGGTATGAAACGGCAGGGAGAATTTCTTTTTTGCTTTCATCAAGCAGAACATAATCAACGCCCCAGGTATCAATGGCGATTGTTTTCGGGATTTTTCCGATTTCCCTGCACTTTTTTATACCTGCTTTCACCTCAGCAAAAAGGTTTTCAATGTCCCATATAAGTGTGTCGTTTTCATTTTTAATGTTGTTATCAAATCGGTAGATTTCTTCAAGGCAGAGCCTGTCATTTTCAATATGACCTAAAATGTGTCTGCCCGAAGAAGCACCGATGTCTATGGCTAAATAATATGTTTTCAAATCTTCTCCACCTTAATATAATTATTTCATTGTAATTATACCACTGAATCAGCATAAAACGAAAGGTCCTTATTTGCTTAAAAAAGTATCCTTATTTGTATTGATTTTTCTGATATGAAAATGTATAATCGAACAGAGGTGGTTATATGATAAACCGTGAAATCCTTAAAGAATTGATTCCCATAACCGACGAGGAGCAGTCTATATTAGACGGAAGAAGCACAGTAGACAGCAGTATTTATACGGAAAACGATGATAATATTATTTCATCCAGAAAGCTTCTCAAGGACGGAAAGCTCATTACAATCAGAACACACACAAGATTCATTCATTTTCCCGAGCACACCCACGATTTTGTTGAGGTAGTCTATATGTGTTCAGGCAAAACAACACATGTTATAAACGGAAAAACTATCGAGCTGTGTGAAGGAGAGTTGTTATTTCTCGGACAGAATGCTAAGCAGGAAATTCTACCTGCATCAGGCAATGATATAGCCGTAAATTTTATCATTCTTCCTCAGTTTTTCGACAAAACACTTGAAATGTTAGGTGCTGAAGAAACGCCCCTTAAAAAGTTTCTGATAGAGTCTCTTTTCAAAGAAGAAAATGCAGGCTATCTCCACTTCAGAGTTTCGGATGTTTTGCCTGTACAGAATCTCATTGAAAATTTACTTTGGACACTCATCAACAACACATCAAATAAAAGAAATATCAATCAGACTACTATGGGACTTCTTTTTATGCAGCTTCTCAATCACACAGACAAGCTCGCATATCAGTCAAAGGAAGAAGCCGCCATACTACAGATTTTCAAATACATAGAAGAAAATTACAAAAACGGCAGTCTTACCGAGGCGGCAAAACTGCTTCACTACGACTTTTATTGGCTCAGCCA
>JAZUMO010000072.1:0-3133 GCA_045603665.1 Acutalibacteraceae bacterium | reverse complement strand
ACTATTGCCTCCCCAATATCATTCTGAACGGTTGGAAATTCAGCGCATTTATCGACCTTGGTAACGGCGGTGTCGGAGACCGTCACGTTGATCTCTTCTGGGGCGTCTGGACTCTTTTCTTCAACCTCGGAACGGATAAATATACCTCACGCTTCCTTGACGCATACGGAAGGGAAGAAGTAGACCCCGAAATGCTTAAGGTGATAGCCGCCTTCGAGGTCTTCGGTTGATAAAGCATTAAAATGTTATTAAGTTTTTTCCTTAGTGTAAAAAAATAATTGGCAAGTAAAAAAAGGTTGGAACCCCTTTCGCGAAAGGGGTTCCAAGGCACACGAACCTATGGTATAATAGAAGTTGAGCAAAAAAACACAAAGGAGAGTGTGCATAATGAGTATAGCAGAAAATCGGATAGAATTCAAGAGGTTAGAAGAAAAAGTATTTGCATATGTATGCAAATATGGGAGAGAGATAATAAAAGAAATACTTGAGAGCTACGACGAAGAAATTCGTGAAAGCAGAGACAAGAAGGTGTATAGGAATAAAGGCAAAAGAAGGCGCACAATAAAAACAGTAATGGGTGAGGTCGAATTTGAAAGAAATGTATACGAAAGTGTAAACGAAGAAGGAGAGAAGCACTACGAATATCTGTTAGATCAAGCCCTTGGAATGGGAAGAAGCGGTTTTTTCAGTGAACTGATGGCAGAGCTGATAGTAAAGCGTTGTTGCGAAAGCTCATACCGAAGCGCGGCGCAAGCCGTGAGTGAACAGACCGGGCAACAATTAAGCCACACGGCGGCATGGACAATAGTGCAAAAAGTAGGAGAAGAAATAGAAGAGCAAGAAAACCGGGATGCAGCTCTTGCAAAAGCGCATAGAGGACAGGGAGAAATAGTAAGCAAGGTGTTGTTCGAAGAACAGGATGGCATATGGTTAAAGCTACAAGGTAAAGATCGCAAAAGGTATGGTGTAAGCAAAGAAATGAGATTAGCCATAGCATATGACGGAGTCCACGAAAGCGCAAAAGGCAGATATGTGTTGAGAAACAAGGTAGCATGTGCAAATTTTGAGGGATCCAATGCTTTTGTTGAGCGCAAAGAAGGTGTAATAGCGAGTACATATAACGTCGATGAGATAGAAACACGTATTCTGAACGGTGATGGAGCCGGGTGGATAAAAAAGAGTATAACGGACGAAGGTGTGCATTTTCAATTGGATCCTTTTCATAGGAACAAAGCAATTTATGAGAATGTGAAGGATCGAAAGAAACGCGCAACACTGTTTGCACTTTTAAAGGATGGCAGAACAGAAGATGTTTTTTCTTGTATTGAGGGATATATAAATTGCAGTGAAGACGAAGATGAGATTGCCGGACTGCGCGCGTTGGAAAAGTATTTTTCCGCAAACAGAATGGGATTGATAGCCATTAAAGATAGAGGCATGAGCTTACTACAAACAGATAACGCTGTAGAATACCGCCATTTAGGATGTATGGAGAGTAATATATTTTCTATCCTCGGAAATCGAATGAAGGGGAGACGTGCGTGTTGGAGTATTGATGGAGGTAACAATTTAGCGAAACTACTGTGTCTTAAGATGACCGGTAGACTTTCTGATAGGATCAGGGCAATAAGCTCTGTTTGTTTGCCGGAAAAATATATGGAAGAGCAAACGATCACACTTTCGGCCGCAAAGATACCGTTACGCATAGGAAAAGGATATAACGGCTTTACAAAAGGTGGAGCATTTCCGGCCACGGCAAACTATGAGTGGCTTAGAAATATTGGTAGAATATAAAAAGCAGCATGCATAAAGCATACTGTCATACTCATTATTAGACCGAAGGTGATCTGCGATAAAATTATCCTTTCCTAAATTTTATGTAGATTCAATGAGAAAATCCTCCACCACATCCATAATATGAACGGATGAAAGATCCAAGTTATTGCAAAGTCTGACTAACTCTGCAACAGGTTCTTGTTTGGTTGTCAGATTCTCAAAGGATAGCGTCTTATCCTCAATGCAATCAATACCGTAGCCTATATAGCTCTCTTCTTCAGTTGAGTACGTTCCTTGAATTAAGACATATTTCATACCGTTTCTCCTGTTATTTTTAACTCGTCTAAGTCCCCTAAATTCATATTCAGAGCATGGCAGAGCTTTATTACGGTGTCCAGCCTGGGGATTGTATTGCCTTTTTCGATGTTGCGTAGATGACGGTCACTTATGTCCGTATTTTCAGCAAGTTGTTCTTCTGTTAGCTTCAGCGATAGTCTTTTGTTGTGAATGAGTTGTCCGTAATTCGTTTTCATAATATCCTTCTGCAATATTATCGCAAATCACTGTAATATTGTAGCAAACATCCGTCGGTTTTTGGAGGAATTGCAGTTCCCCTTTTTACATTTTTTAAAAAAATTCAACTTTTTCCACATTTCCTATTGACAATTTTGCGGATGGACTTATAATTTTATTAAGAATAATTATATCGCAAACATTATATCAAGGGTTCGCCAATTTTTACTTGACAGTTACCTATTTTTTTAACTTTATTGCTTTTTTCAAAAAAATGTGTTATAATGTGGACAAACAGGGAGGTGAGCCTTTTGACTGAACTTATATACCAACAGATCGGACGTGAAGACTACCACAAGGTCTGGCATAAGCTGGACTCAAATATGCTGATGCTTGTAAAGCTTGGAAGCGGAAGCATCGTTTCACGAGAAAAAAGCTATCCGATGAGAAGCGGTACTCTGTGCTTTATCGGAGCGGATAAGTACCATTATACCTTCCCCGACCAACCGGATATATACGAAAGAAGCAAAATATTTATTTCCTCGGAAGAGATGGATAAGATAATGCAGTTGCTATACAATTATCCCGATTTTACGGAAATATTCAACAGTCATCAGATAGCGGTAGCACAGTTGACCTCGCAGGATCTTATGCGCGCCGAGGATGTTTTGTCCAAGCTGAACCGCGTAGACCGTGATTCCGTCTATTTCCAAGCGGAGCTATACTCTGCGGTGATTCAGCTTATGATCCTCGTTGTCAAGGATAAAGCTATAAAAGTACAAAAAAACTTTGGCGCTATGCAGACCGCAGTGGAATATATCAATAATCACATTTCCGAAAATAT
>JAZUMO010000071.1:0-36442 GCA_045603665.1 Acutalibacteraceae bacterium | reverse complement strand
CTTCATTCTCCTTAAGCGATCTCGTAGACCAGTAGCTATGTCGAATTAGTTTCTACTCTGTCTTCCTGTTATCTTTATCATAACACATAAACAAAGTTCTCGGATTTTTCTACCACTTACTTTTTATCATGCCTCCTTATATATTATCCGTTTTCTAATATATGCTCAATCAAATCCGCAACCGCACCGTAATTACAATGGCAGGTTACAAGCTTTGATATTGCTTTCATATCATCAGGAGCCTGACCGCAGCAAGCAGGAAATCCGACAGCTTTAAGCATCTCAAAATCATTATAATAATCTCCGATTGCCGCTGTCTGTTCCTTCTTTACACCGAGTATTTCCGCAAGCTTAAGAACAGCTTTCCCCTTATTTGTATCTTCATTAACCATTTCGTAGCTAAAGGGTGAAGAAGCCATAAGATTTTCGTGAGTTCTTGAGTTGCTTTTAAGAAACTTTTCGACTTGCTTTATCTGAAAAGGTAACGCAGTATAAATAACCTTATACCAATTATCTTTTGGAATATCATCGAATTTATAATAGTACTTTACAGGTAATTTTGCATTTATTGCAAGAACTCTTGCAGAAGGAGTCGGTCTGAAAATATGAACATATTTATCAGATATTACCTGAAAAGCAAGAAAAGGAAAAGTTTTTACACTTTTTTTCACAAGGTCAATGCAAAACTCATTGAGAGGACTTGACCACACCATTTCTTCTTTTGAAAAATCATATATACCGGCACCGTTTATAACGATAGCCATGCCGTCGGGAATATCAAGTCTTTTATAGTGCTTGCGCATTGAGTTGGGTGATCTTCCGGAAGCAAGAGTGAAATTACCTTTATATTCTTTAACAAATTTTTGTATTGCATCATAATTTCTTCTTACAAGATGTCTTGACTTATCATTAATCGTGCCGTCAATATCGGATGCGATAAGCCAATCCGAAAAGCAGGTTTTTCCATTATTCATCCTTTAACCTCCTTAAAAATCCCGTAAAATAGTCGGGCAATTCACTTTGAATTTCAATATACTTTTTAGTTCTCGGATGCTTAAAGCCGATCAATCCGGCGTGAAGACACTGTCCACCAAGAAAATCAATTGTTTTTTTAGGCCCGTAAACAGGGTCTCCGGCAACGGGATGTCCGATATAAGACATATGAACACGAATCTGATGAGTTCTGCCTGTTTCAAGTTTTAATGCGAGATGTGTAAATTCTTTATATTGCTTTATGACACTGTAATGTGTTACTGCATTCTTTGAATTTTTTACCGTAACGGTCATTTTCTTTCTGTCGACGGGATGTCTGCCGATTGGTGCATCAACCATCCCCTCTTCATTTTTAAATTTACCGTAAACAACACTTTGGTATTCTCTTGTAAAGGTGTGTGCTTTAATCTGTTCGGCGAGAGATACATGTGAGAAATCATTTTTTGCTACAATAAGTAGACCGCTGGTGTCTTTATCAATTCTGTGAACAATGCCGGGACGGATTACCCCGTTAATACCTGAAAGTGAGTCTTTGCAATGATACATAAGGGCATTGACCAATGTTCCGTCATAATTGCCTGCAGCAGGATGCACAACCATACCCTTTACTTTATTAACAACGAGGAGGTCATCATCCTCATACCTTATGTCAAGAGGAATATTTTCAGCAACAATTTCCAATTCCCTCGGTTTTGGTATTCTTACAGCAACCTTATCTGTTGCTTTTACTTTATAGTTTTTTGTAATTACAAATGAATTAACCGTGACATTTCCCTCGTCTATAAGCTTCTGTACCGCTGACCGACTGAGACCGTCACAAAAAAGAGAAATAATTTTATCGATTCTTTCTCCGCTGTATTCTTCATTTACAACAAAAATTTGCGCATCAACCATCAAACTTAAATCTCTTTCTTCTTTTTATACTCATTATAAACAGAATATGTTTCATAAAAAATTATAACAAATGCACTGCATGTAACCAAACAGTCAGCAAAATTGAAAATATAAAAATTTATGAATAAAACTTCAATATAATCAATAACATATCCTCTGAAAATACGGTCAATAATGTTTCCGAAGCCTCCTGCTGCCATAAAGACAAGACAAAAATAATCAACACCCGGCTTGAACTTACCGGAAAGAATAACAGCAAGAATACCCACCATACAGACAATAGATAAAACGGTCATAAGCTCGGTTTTTCCGGACATAAAACCCATCATTGCACCGTCATTTTCAAAATAATGAAGCTGAAGCACCCCAGGGATAAGCATCTTGACCGAAATGTTTTTAAGATATATGTCAACAAAATACTTTATTACCTGGTCAATAACAACCATCAGCAAAATAATCCCCAAGGATACAATACGAATTTTATTCTTCATCGGAATCTTCAGTTTCGCCGCCTTCGGCATTTTCAATTGCTTTTTTTAGATCATCAAAGCTCAAATCACTGTCTTCGAGAGATTGAGCAAACGCTTCATCAAGACCGTCGGCAAAGGATGAAAAGTCACCGTCTGAGCTACCGGCAGACTCAAAAATTTTGGATATATACGCACTCACATCGGGCATTGCTGAAACAGTTGAACCGCCGGAGATAAAATCATTATCATCTGAAACTTTTTCTTCGTTGACTTCTGATGTTTCAGAGTCTTCTTCAGCTTCGTTATCATCAATGTCAGAGATTGTTTTTTCTGCGTATTCTTCCACATAAGAGTCTTCCACATAGGATGAATCGACTATTTCATCGCTGAAATCAAAAGAAAAATCCTCGATTTCAGAAGCATCAATCTGCCTTGCTTCGATTATTTCCGCCTCAGGCGCAGCTTCAGGCTCAATTTCTTCAACAGTAAAGCCTTTTACAGCCTCTGCTGCAAGTGATGTTGCCTTTTCAATTTCAGCCTTCAAGGCAGCAGCAACAGCTTTGATTTCAGCAAGCTCTGCGTTTGCTTTTTTGATGATAGCATCTGCTTTTTCTCTTGCAGTTTGTGCATCCTTATATGCATCAGCAACTATCTTTGAAGCATTGGAATTTGCATCCTCGATGATTGCTGCTGCCTTCGCATTGATTTCGGCAATATATCTTTCAGAAAATGATTTTGCCTGATTGCGTGTCATTTCAAGCTCTGTCTTTGCATTTTCAAGCTCGACCTTAGTACTGTTAATCTCCTGAGCATAAACAGCCTGGGCTTCTGAAGCCTTTTCAGCAATAATTCTTTCGCCTTCTGCAGTTGCAGCATCAACTATTTCCTTAGCCTCTTGCTGAGCCTGTTCAACAGTCTTGTCCGAAGTAGTTTTTGCCCATATGAGAGCATCAGCAATGGATCTTTTATTTTCATTATACTCGTCAATTAAAGGAGTAATTGCAGAAAGTCTTTCCTTGAGAATATTATTCTCATTATAAAGCTTGCTGTAATTCTGGTAAACTCTTTGAATAAAAGCGTCAACCTCGCTTGAACGATATCCGCCTTTGCCAACAGCGGAAAAACGCTGACTGCTGATCTGGTTCGGTAATAACATATTTAATCTCTCCTTTAATTAAACTTAAATCAGAAATTTCCAAAATCATCGAGATCGACCTGACCATAAAAATCACCGTGAAGCTCAACGGTTTCAGGAAGAAAAGCACATATATTTTCAGTAAAGCGGGTAAACATAGAATTAGTTACATATTTTGCACCGTCGAGGAAATCCATAGCTCTTCTCTTTTGTTCATCAGAAAGAAGACCGAGATTTACAACAACCATCGCATTCTGATCAATCATAATATTTGCAACATTTTTAGCATCATAAATGTCATGTAATGCTATAAAGTTAAGTTTAAATTTCCCTTGAGGCGCAGCGGAGTTACCCATACTGTAAATATTGCTTTTCTGCTGCTTAGGAGCAGATTTTTTTTCGCCGGATGTTGAATATTCTGTCTTTTTGTGCTTTGGTGCACTTTCACCGTACTTTATATATTCAGGGGGTGTGATTGTGCTGTCATGAGAATAAAAGGCAGATTCCTCTTCTTCATCGTAATATGCCTCTTCGTCTTCATATTCATCATCTTCGTATTCGACATCATCCTCATAACCTTTTTCGTCAGGAATAAAATGCTCGCCTAATTTTGATTTGATATTTTTTACAAAACCCATTTTAATAACTCCTTTTAAATTAATATAATCTCGGCCCGAAAAGTGCAGAGCCTATTCTTACGTGATTAGATCCGCAAAGTATCGCAAGCTCATAATCGCCGGACATACCCATTGAAAGTATCGACATATCAGTATTATCTAACTTTTTATCCTTTATGTCAATAAAAATCCTGTGCATTTTTGAAAAATATTTACTAAGCTTCTTTTCGTCTTCACAAATCGGAGGAATTGTCATAAGACCTTTAACCTTGATCGCCGGAAGCTCTGCAATACGATACAGTAAATCTTCAAGCATTTCACATGGAATTCCGGTTTTGCTTTCCTCATCGCCGATATTTACTTCAATAAGACATTCGGTTGTTAATTCTTTTGCAAGACTCCTTTTAGAAATTTCGGTAGCAAGCTTAATTGAGTCAACCGATTCTATCATAGATACTTCTCCGACAATTTGCTTAACCTTATTGCTCTGCAAATGACCGATAAGATGTGCATTGCAGCTGTCAAGCTTAAGATAAGGCTTTTTAGAAAGGAGCTCCTGAACCTTATTTTCACCGATCAATTTAATTCCTTTTTCAAGTGCTCGGTTAATGAAAATCGGTTCAACTGTTTTTGTTACAGCCATAAAATCAATATCTTCAAATGTTCTTGAGCTTTTATAAGCCGCTTGTGCAATGCGTTCCTTAATGGCCTCAACATTGTAATCAATATTACTGAACCGCTCTTCAACTGATAAGCATTCCATCTGTTATATGCATCCCCTTTACTATGATTTTATCGTAAAGATTCAAAGCACGGTATTTATCAGTAGCTTCGTCATCTATAATCTTTTTACCGTCTTTATCTTCTTTATAAACAATATATTTGTTTGCTATAACGTAATCCTCGCCGTAATAAGAAATATCGATCGGTGTAAATTTTACATAATTTCCAAGTACAACATATACACCCTTGAGACCTGCTTCATTTTCAACTATCGCATCATTGCTTATCCTGAAGCCGTTATAATCTTTTACGGTAATTGCAGCATTTTCAATTCTGAGATTTGCCAGCTCCTCATTCATTGATGTACACTGAAGTGTTACTGTGATAGTATCACCGTTAAGCTCAGATACGCTGTAGACCTTCATTGTAATATCCTCAATGCTTTTATCAGGAAAATCAACAGTTACATAATATCCCGTTTTGATAACCGAAGCATCTGTTATTGATGTGTCAAAAATAAAATACCATGTGTGTTGAGCAATAATTTTACCAAACGCGTTTTCATCGACTGTTTTTTTGCTTTCAATAAGCTTTTTTCCTTCATTAACAGAAATCTTTTTGCTTTTAACATCCTCGTAGGATTTCACAGATTCATATCCGTCAACACTGCTGACAAAATATCCCGAATAAGAGGATTTGATTTCACCGGTAGTTTTGTATGATTTTTTCACTGCTTTAAGCTCTTTTTTAACTTGATTTATACGTGAATCAATGTCAAAACCTGAGCCGGTAGCAATCTGTTTTGTTGAAACCTTTGAAACAAACGAGCTTATAGATGAATGAAGTTCAGAAATGTTATTATCATTTATAGAATTAACATAATCGTCAACTGAATTATAAATACTTGAGTTAAGATAAACAACATTTACATAATTGAGATCTCCCTGGTTTTTAAGGTTTTGCAAGTCCTCAAGCTTTTCCTGAAGCTGCTTTGCCTTAAGATAATTTTCAGCATCCTCTTCGCTCAAGAATGTAAGAGCAATAGTATCCTTTTTACCGACATTCGTGCTGTCCGTAAGAACAGGCACATAAACCTTATTGTTATCCTTATAAAGAATGGAAATATTTTTTCCGTTCTTGGTTCTGTTTTCATCACGGACAGCGAAGCCTCTTACATTCAGTTTTTCCTGCTGAGTATACTTCAAGGCATATTCAAATTCAATTTTGCCTGTGCTTTTAGAATAGATATTCTGAGCAGAATAAAGAACTACAAGAATAATAAAACTAATCAGCATGCCAAGTACTATTTTTTTATCTTTTGATGAATTCATAGTTTAATCCCCTGAATGATTTTTTATAATTTCAAGTGCAGTATCAACGATACTCTTGTCTCCTGTTCTGTCGATATATACCCAATTAACTCTATTGTTTCTTCTGAACCATGTCAGTTGTCTTTTTGCATATCTTCTCGTTTCCATCTTTAATCTTTCAACAGCCTCTTCCAAAGAAGTCTGACCGTAAAAATAAGGCTTCAGCTCCTTATAACCGATAGCCTGCTTGGCTGTTGGTGAAATTTTTCCGGAGAAAAACTCTTCAGCCTCTTTTAACAGACCGTCTCTCAGCATAATATCAACACGAAGGTTAATTCTGTCATATAAAAACTGTCTGTTTTCAGCTGTAAGACCAATTATACACCAATCAAATTCGCTTTCTTCAAGATGAGAAATCGCCTCTTGTTCAGAAATTGTCTTTCCCGTTGAATAATAAACCTCAAGTGCACGGATTATTCTCTTTCGATCGTTTATGTGAAGCCGTTCAGCGGTAATAGGATCAACTAGCTTTAACATTTCTAAAAGATACTCTATCCCCTTTTCATCCGCTTCTCTTTCGAGTTCAGAGCGAATGTTGTTTTTTTCGTAATCTAAAAATAAAGTATTATTTACAAGAGTATCAATGTATAATCCCGTCCCTCCGCAAACTATAGGAAGCTTTCCCCGAGAAAGAATATCCTTGATAGCATTGACAGCATCCTTTTTATACATAGCAACACTGTACTGCTCGTCGCAATCAAGAAATCCGATCATATGGTGCCTGATTTCAGACATTTCCTCTTTGGTAGGTTTCGCAGTTGCAATATCCATCTTTTTATAAATCTGCATTGAATCCGCAGAAACTATTTCTCCGTCAAGCAACCTTGCAAGCTCTATTGAAAGAGCGGTTTTGCCTGATGCTGTCGGACCTGCAACTACAACTATTAAAGGTTTTTTCATTTAAATACTCCGATTGAATTATTGTATTCTGCCAAACATTTTTTCAAGCTCATACTTTGTAAGCTCAAGGAGAACCGGTCTTCCGTGAGGGCAGTATCTCACACTGTCGTCATAAAGAACAGCCTCAGCGAGAACTTTCATTTCAGCCGTCGAGTTTTTATAGCCCGCCTTGATTGCTGCCTTGCAGGCTGATGTATGATGAATACGGTCAATTTTTTCCGTTTCTATATTTGTTCTGTTTTCCGATAAATACAGAGCCATTTCAACGATTGTGTCTTCAATATCGTCGCCTGAAATAAGCATAGGACATTCACGTACAATGACCGTTCCGGTTCCAAAATCTTCGACAAGATATCCTGCTTTTAAGAAAACATCAAGATTTTCAATAATAACATTATATTCATTTTTATTAAGTGTTACGGTAACAGGAGTAAGAAGCACCTGGGAAGACACTTTTTCCTGAGCATTTTTTTTAATTTTGTTATAAATTATTCTTTCGTGAGCCGCATGCTTATCTATAAGACATACCTTATTGTCATACTCACATATAATATATGTTTTGAAAGCCTCACCCAAAAGTCTCAACGGCCTGGGTACAGGTTTTTCATCGGTTATTATAACCTTTTTTGTTTCGTGTGTATTTGTTTTTTTCTCACTTTGATGTTCATCATAAGCTGCTTGTTTAACATTCGACGGCTGCACAGACTTTATAGGTTCATTATCATCCGCATTATTTGATGCATCAGGCTTAACTGCAGCAGAACGGGTTTTGTATGCAGAAACGAGGTCAGGTTCGTCCGCGTTTGTATAACCGATATTTCTTTGTGCAGGTGCTGAAACCTTTGCTTCTCCTCTGTATTCAGAGCTTGACATCTTACCCCAGAAATCCTTTTCGGATTTCTTTTCTGATACTACTGCTTTGTCTCTGCTTCCTGCAAGAGTCTTTTCTGGTGCCTGCTTTACAGCAGTAGGCTTATCTTCTTCGACCATTTGCAGCTGTGCATAGTCAGGCTTGGCTTTTTCGGTTAATTTAGCCATTTTTGATGCATCAACCTGAGGTGCACTGTCAAAATCGCTTAAAGCTCCCTTTACAGCATAGTAAACAGCTGTAGATACCTTTCTTTCATCGCTGAATCGAACCTCTGTTTTAGCCGGATGTACATTAACGTCAACAGTATCAGGTCTGACATAAACATTAAGAACGCAGCTCGGAAATTTGCCGACCATAATTGTATTTTTATAGGCATTTTCCATCGAGGCCATAATTGAACGAGATTTTATATTACGGTTATTCAAAAAGAAATACTGCATAGCACGTGAAGGACGCGAGCAAACCGGCTTACACACATAACCGCTTACTTTTATGCCGTCAAGCTCATAATCAACCTCAAGAAGACTTTCGGCAAAAGTTCTTCCGAAAACAGAATATATGGCGGAAAGAAGCTTTCCGTCACCGGGAGTAATAAGAGCTTGCTTTCCCTCACGTATAAATCTTATGCTGATTTCAGGATGTGAAAGAGCAATTTTATCAACTACATCAGCAACTGCATTCGCTTCCGAAACATCTCTTTTCAAAAACTTCATACGGGCAGGAGTGTTATAAAACAAATCCCTTACCACAATCGTTGTACCGTTTGGGCAGCCGGCAGCATCGTAATTAATTTGCACTCCGCCGTCTATTGTATAAGCTGTGCCCATCTCCTCTTCAATTGTCTTGGTAAGAATTTCTGTGCGTGATACAGCGGCAATTGAAGCAAGCGCTTCACCACGGAATCCGAGGGTAAAGATTGAATTAAGATCGTTTACATCTCTTACCTTGCTCGTTGCATGGCTCAAGAAGGCCTTAGGTACATCCTCTCTGCAAATACCGCAGCCGTTATCTGTTATACGGATATAGGAAACACCGCCGTGTTTTATTTCAAGAGTAATGGTTGTTGCACCGGCATCAACAGAGTTTTCCATAAGCTCCTTTACAACCGATGCAGGTCTTTCGACAACTTCACCGGCAGCAATTAATTCTGCTATATGCTTTGATAAAACGTTAATTCTTGCCATAAAGTTATCGCTTCCTTTCTTTTTACATACCTGACTGTCTTGCTTTCGTAACAAGCTCGTGAAGAGTTGTCAAAGCTTCAAGAGGAGTCAGAGTATTGATATCTATATTTTTTATTGTGTCAATAATTTCGTCGTCAAAGGTGGATTTAAGGGAAATCTGAAGCTCTTCTTCCTCTTCCTCGACGGTAACGTTTTTCATCAGAGACTTATGCTCAGGATTTATTGCTTCCAGCTCTGCGAGGATTTGTCTGGCTCTTGAAACAACAGAATTGGGAATACCTGCAAGCTTTGCAACCTCTATACCGTAGCTGCCGTCAGCTGCCCCTCTTACAATCCTTCTCAGGAAAGTAATTGTATCGCCTTTTTTCTTAACTGAAATATTATAATTTCTTATTCCGTCAATCTGATTTTCAAGCTCTGTGAGCTCGTGATAATGGGTCGAAAACAGCGTTTTTGCACCTAATTTTTTCTTATCAACAATATACTCAAGCACTGCTCTTGCAATACTCATTCCGTCAAAGGTGGATGTACCTCTTCCGACCTCATCGAGAATAATCAAACTATTTTTATTGGCATTTTTTATAATATTTGAAACCTCGTTCATTTCAACCATAAAGGTTGACTGACCCGTTGCAAGGTCATCTGATGCACCGACACGGGTAAATATGCTGTCGATTATTGAAAGTTCTGCTCTCTTTGCAGGAACAAATGAGCCTATTTGCGCCATAAGACAAATAAGAGCAACCTGACGCATATATGTAGATTTACCTGCCATGTTGGGACCGGTTATAATCGAGCATCTTTCGGCTCCACAATCCATATATGTATCATTCGGCACAAAGGGAGCACCGTCAAGAAGCAACTCAACAACAGGGTGTCTTCCTTCGGTAATATCAATTACGCTTGTGTTGTTCATTACGGGACAAACATAATTATTGTTGATTGCTGCTTTAGCAAAGGAACAAAGGACGTCGGTGACTGCTATAGCGGCAGCAGTAGACTTAATACGGTTAAACTCGTCAGCAACACTCTTTCGTATCTGACAAAAGATTTCATATTCGAGTTTTACTATTCTTTCCTCTGCACCAAGTACCTTGCTTTCGTAATCTTTAAGCTCCTGTGTAATATATCTCTCTGCGTTTGCGAGAGTTTGTTTTCTTATATAATCATTGGGTACAAGATTTTTAAAGGAATTGGTAACCTCGATATAATAACCGAATACCCTGTTATAGCCGACTCTTAATTTTGTTATGCCCGTTCTCTCCTTTTCACGGGCTTCAATATCTTTTATATATCCTTCACCGTTGGATTTTATATCCTTGAGTGAATCAAGCTCCTCATTAAAACCTTTTCTTATAATTCCGCCTTCTCTTATACTGAATGGAGCTTCAGAGTCAATGGCGGCGTCAATAAGGTTATAAACATCCTCAAGAAGGTCGATGTTTTCATATTGCTGCTTAAGATAAGCACAGACAGAATCAGATAGAAGTGATTTTATCTGCGGCAAAGCAGATATGGTTTGTTTAAGAGAATTAAGATCTTTGCCGTTTGCGCTTTCAAAGACTATTCTCGTCATAAGTCTTTCAATATCAAAAACCCCTGAAAGAGCCTCCGTTAAATCAGAAAGCTTCATGCTGTTATCGACTAATTCACCTACAGCATTATGTCTGCGGGTAATAAGATTGTAATTAACCAAGGGTTTTTCTAGCCATGAGCGTAAAAGTCTTTTACCCATAGCTGTTTTTGTTTTGTCCAATACCCAGAGAAGTGATCCTTTCTTTTCTCTGCTTCTCATAGTTTCCGTGATTTCAAGGTCTCTTTTTGTGGAATAATCCATCTTCATAAACTGGTTGTCAGAGTAAAAATTAATTTCACGGATATTATCAAGATCATTTTTTTGTACAGTTTTAAGATATCTGATTGTTGCGCCGAGAGCAATAATTGCACCGAAGCATTTGTCAACACCTGCAGAAGCAAGAGTTTCACTTCCGAAGTGTTTTATACATTCATCATAATTATCATCAAATACAAAGTAATCATCAGAAGGAATTTCACAGATTGCATCAACTTTTTTTCTGATAAAAGCTGAAATATTTGCATTTTCCGACGCTGTTCTGTTAAGAACTATTTCGCTCGGACAAAAAACGCCAAGCTCATTTATGATTTTATTCTCAAGATTTTTACAGATTTCAATAAAGGTAAGATTTACTGTACCTGTTGAAACATCGCAAAAACAAATACCTGCTCCGTCTTCATAAAGATAAACGGATGTAAGATAATTATTTCGCGATTCATCAAGCATTGAGTTTTCAATGATGCTTCCCTTTGTTATAACGCGGATTACATCTCTTTTTACAATACCTTTAGCTGTGGCCGGATCTTCAACCTGCTCGCATATCGCAACCTTGTAGCCGCGGCTTACAAGCTTAGCTATGTAGTTATCGGCAGAGTGAAAAGGAACACCGCACATAGGTGCTCTTTCTCCACCGCCACAGGCTCGTCCGGTTAAGGTGAGCTCAAGAACTGATGAGGCGAGCTTTGCATCATCATAAAACATTTCGTAAAAGTCACCCAGTCGGAAAAACAGAATCGTATCCGGATAATCCTTTTTAATTTCAAAGTACTGTGCCATCATTGGGGTCATTTCGGACATGTTGTTTTTCCTCCTGAGTTTTTTACGTTAATAATTCAAAATTAGTGGCAACCACTGCAGGATGAGCAAGAACCGCTGCATTCGTGTTCTTCAGCCTTAGGAGGCTCACATGTAGCAGGATCTGCTCCGTTTACGCAAAGGCCGAGAATCTGCATGATGTAATTCATCATTTCATCAACAGCTGTCCTTGCTTCGTCATATGCCTGCATTTTTTCATTATCCATAAGAGCAGTATATGCATCGTTGAATTCTTCTTCAAAAGCACGCATTTTTTCAGCGTCAGGCTCTTCTTTGGATGCTTCGATCTGATAATTCATCTGAACAAGCTGAAGCTTGCCCATAAGGTCGTTGATTTCCTTATCATTTTCATTTGCTTCTTTTGCTTTTGCGAATGCAAGATAGCGTTCATCCTTCTGGATAGCTGCACCAAGCTCGCGGGTAAGTTTGATTACGTCCATTTGTCGTACTCCTTAAATAAAATTTTATAATAAATACAGCTTACTTGTGTAAGTGTAAATTATCCCTTGTATTCACCGTATACCACCCAGGTTTTCGGCTCGGTAACCTCAATATCGACAAAGGTTCCGATAAGGCTTTCGTTGCCTTTGAATTCAATTATGACATTACCTTCGGTACGTCCTGAAAGAATTCCTTCCCCTTTTGCGGGACCTTCAACAAGAACACGGTATGTTTTGCCCTTCATCGCTGCAGTTCTCTTACCTGCGATTGATTCCTGCAAATCTGTCAGCTCCTTAAACCATCTGCCTTTTTCTTCTCTGGTTACCTCATCAGGCATATCATAAGCCCTTGTGCCGGGTCTTGGCGAGAAAATAAAAGTAAACAACGAGGTATATTTCACCTTATCAATAAGTGAAAGAGTATCCTTAAATTCATCATATGTTTCGCCGGGAAAACCTACGATAACATCGCTTGTTATTGAGAGATCAGGCATAAGAGAATATGCATAATCAATTAAACTGAGATATTTTTCTCTGTCGTAATGACGGTTCATTTCTTTTAACACTCTGTCATTGCCTGATTGGAAGGGAAGATGAAGGTGCTTTGCAATCTTGTCGGAGGAAGCCATAACATCCAAAAGCTCTTTTGTGCAATCTCTCGGATGCGATGTCATAAACCTTATAATGAAGTCACCTTCAATTTCACTTATAGATTTAAGCAAGGCAGGAAAACGCTTATCCTCTGATAGATCCTTGTTGTAGGAATTGACGTTTTGTCCGAGAAGTGTAATTTCTTTATACCCTGACTGAACAAGACCCTTTACCTCTTCTACAACTGTATTAAAATCTCTGCTTCTTTCTCTGCCACGTACATAAGGAACTATACAATAAGAGCAAAAATTATTACAGCCGTACATAATCGGCACCCAGGCTTTGAATGCTCCATCGCGTTTTATCGGAAGACCCTCAACAATGTTTCCTTCACTGTCAGTTATATCTATAACTCTTTTGCCCGTGCATAAAACACAGTAAACAAACTCAGGAAGCTTATATGAAACATGTGTGCCAAAGACAATATCAACAAAGGGAAAGCTTTTTCTTAATCTTTCAGCAATACTCTCCTGCTGTGTCATACATCCGCAAAGAGCTATAATCATATCCGGATTAAGCTTTTTAATCGGCTTGAGTGCTCCTGCATTGCCGAACACCCTATCTTCAGCGTGCTCACGGATTGCGCAGGTGTTATACAAGACAAAATCTGCTTTTTCGGGTGAATCAGTAAATTCATAACCCATCTCAACAAGCATCCCCTGCAATCTTTCACCGTCAGCAACATTGCCCTGGCAACCGTATGTATGAACGAAAGCCTTTGGTGGATTTTTCGCATAACGGGATGAAAGAACAGTTTTAACAAGCTCAGTATATTCTTTTTGTTTTTCAAGCTCTGCCTGAGGCACAGAAAATTTATTCTTCGTCAACTTAATTTTCTTCCTTTTCCATATTGTGTGAAATGCTGATTAGCTTTTTTAATCGATGATTAACTGCAGAACGGCTCATTTTAGGCTCACACATTTCACCGATCTCCCTAAGACTTGCGTCAGGATTTTCAACTCTTAAAAGAGCAACCTGTCTGAGATCTTCACTGAGAGAAACCAACGCACCACGATCCATCAGTTTTCTAATAGCACTCAGCTGGTCAAATGATGCATCAACCGTACGCGTGAGATTTGCAGTTTCAAAATTATTTCGTCTATTAGTCAGATTGCGTACATCCTTATAGATTTTAATACTCATAATTTCCATAGCTGAATTATGAGCACCCATCATTGCCAGAAGCTCTTCTATAGACTCGCTGTCTTTGATATATATTACATTAACATATCTTCTGATCATGTGCTTTGCTTTAATTCCATACTCATTGAGAATCTTCATAAGATCAAGGCTCAGAGTTTTGTAAGGAACAACAAACTCAAGATGGTAGCTTTTATTCGGATCACTCGCCGTACCGCAGGATAAAAACACACCTCTCAGGAAAGTCGAGTCGCAGCAATTGACATTTTCATCATAATCAGCCGCTTCGTTTGTCAGATTGCCTCTGTCAATACGGTGTGTTCTTTCGGTTCCTGTGCAGGAAAAAACAGAAAGTACATTTTTTCTGTTTTCATCACCGTCAAAAAAAACAGTATATTTTGATGCACGTGAAACACTCAGTTGAGCTTTGATACCGCATGCTTTTTCTGCCAATTCAAGATATTTGTCCGCTACCTTACTATTGTCAGTCATAAGAGAAATATCCGACAACGTAAAAGAACGGCCAAAAAGAAACATTCCGTAAGCCATTGCGTGAGCGCAGCAATCGGGCATATTTTCAATTTTTATTAATTCGTCCTTTATATCTGATGAAAATGACATATATGCCCTCCTCACTGATTATTTTTTTATATCCCGATGTGTAATAATTACATTATAATTTTTATCCTTCAGCATATTGCAAAGTCTTTCTGCAAAAGTTACGCTTCTATGGTGTCCGCCTGTACAGCCTATAGCAATAACAAGCTGACTTCTGCCCTCTTTTATACATTCCGGAACAATAAAAGAAACCAGCGAATGAAGATTTTTTTCAAATTCCGCAGCTGATGGATTATTTGTCACGAAATCTCTGACCTCTTTATTGAGACCTGTAAGCTCCTTAAGCTCGGGAACGTAAAAGGGATTAGGTAAAAATCGTACATCAAAAATATAATCCGCATCCTTTGGTATTCCGTGCTTAAAGCCAAAAGACATACAATGAATGTGCATTTGCTTCTGAGCATCAGAGGAAAACATTGAAATAATTTTTGTTTTGCAGTCCGAAATTGAAAATTCTGATGTGTCAATAACAAAATCAGCCATTTCCTTTACGGAATAAAGCATTGATTTTTCTTTTAAAATAGCACCACTTAAAGTGTCAGCCTTATCGCCAATTAACGGATGAATGCGCCTTGTTTGCTTATATCTGGATAAAAGCTTATCTTCGTTGCAATCAAGAAAAAGAACTCGGAACGGTATGCACAGCTCATCAAGAAGCTGCGTTGCCTCCTTAAGATCTCCCCCTGTCAGACCGGCTCGGATATCGGTTACAACGGCAACCTTCTCGCGCTCCTGCGTTTCCTTGAGAAGCTTGGCAAAAACAGGTATAAGCTTTGAAGGCAGGTTATCCATACAAAAATAACCTATATCCTCCAAAGCATTCATAACACACGATTTTCCGGCCCCAGAAAGACCCGTAACAATTATAAGTTCCATATTTTCTCCGTCAGATAAATTTTATTTCCGTTTCGAGATCAACACTGAATTTTTCCTTTACTGTCTGCTGACAAAATCTGATGAGATTTATTACATCAGCTGTAGTTGCATTGTCATAGTTTATAATAAATCCTGCGTGCTTTTCAGAAACCATCGCACCGCCGATTCGTTTACCCTTAAGACCGCTCTGTTCAATAAGAGCTCCCGCAAAATAACCTTCCGGTCGCTTGAATACACTTCCTGCACTCGGATATTCAAGAGGTTGCTTGTCTTTTCTTCTTGTTATGAAATCAAGCATTGCTGCTTCAATATCATCCTTTTTTCCCTTTTCAAGACAGAAAACGACACTTGTAATTACGTAACCGCCTTTTGAATAGACACTGTGACGGTAAGAAAAATCAAGAGCTTCACCGCTAAATATACCCTTTTCACCTTTTAAGCTGAAATGATTACAGCTTTTTATAACATCCTTGACTTCACCGCCATATGCACCTGCGTTCATAAATGCAGCACCGCCGACCGATCCAGGAATACCATAAGCGAACTCAAGTCCGGTCAAGGATTTCGAAAGAGCATACTTACAAACTGAAGCAACGCTTGCACCTGCACCTGCCTCAAAGGTGTTTTCATCAATTTCTTTTATATAGTCAAAGCCTTCACCAATAAATATAACGGCCTTGTTTTTTATTCCGTCATCACTGACAAGAAGATTACTTCCCTTTCCGAGTATGAATAAGTCAATTCCGATCTCATCACAAAGACAAATTGTATCCCTAAGTTCGTTCTCGTTGCCCGGAATAACAAAAAGCTCTGCCGGACCACCGGTTTTGAAGGTGGTATATAATTTCAAAGGCTCATTCAAACGATAAGCTATTTTTCTTTCTTCAAGACTTCTTATCAATCTATTCAAAGAATTACCTCCGATGTTTAATATGTAACAAGTGCAGCACCGATGATACCTGCATCATTTCCGAGAGTAGCTCTGCAGATTTCTGTCTGTTTTTCCTGCATCTTACTGTATCGCCATTTTGCAACATACTCTCTTAAGGGAGCAAGCAATGTTTCGCCTTCGTTACAGATACCGCCGCCAAAGCAGATCATTTCAGGTTGGAAAATATTTACAATATCAGTAGTTCCAATAGCGATATATCTGATGTAATTATCTACAACTTCCTTACCGCACTTATCTCCTGCTCTCATTGCATCAAAAGCAGTTCTGCCGCCGGCGTTATTGATGTCACCGCCGCAAAGCTCCCACATTTTGCTGTCTTTGTTAGCTTCCATTGCAGCCTTTGTCTGATTTACAAGAGCAGTCGCCGAAGCATATCTTTCAAAGCAACCGACTCTGCCGCAATTGCACTGTTCACCATCAAATTTTATTGTAATGTGACCGAGCTCACCGCCTGCATCGTTACAGCCGGCAAGAACCTTACCGTCGAGAATGACACCACCGCCGACACCGGTGCCGAGTGTGATTGCAATAAAGCTTTTCTTACCTTTGCCGCAACCTGCAAGGGCTTCACCTAAAGCAGCGCAGTTTGCATCATTTTCAATGTAAACCTTGATGCCGGGAATTTTGTCATTAATTAGCTTCACTGCGGGAACATGGTCAAAATAGAGATTATTTGCGTAAAGAATTACGCCGTTTTCTTTATCACATGAGCCCGGAGTGCCGATTCCGATTGATTCAATCTCAGAGATGCTAATTCCTGCATCCTCACAGGCAGCAAATATACATTTGACTATATCGTCGAAAATTTCTTCAGCAGGACGAGGAATGTTTGTTTTTGCCTTGCCAATTCCGATGATTTTATAATCGCTGTCGATAACACCTACAGCAATGTTTGTTCCGCCTAAATCAACACCAATTTTATACATAATTAAACTCCTTTTTTATTTTACAGCAATCAAAAATTGCCCCAGATTTTGAGTTCCTCTTCCTGCGGAATAATATCATCAATCATTCCAAGGTTGTGCATTAACTCACGTGCAGCATTATAACCCATCTTCTTTTGTCTGTTATTCATTGCCGCAACTTCAATGATAACTGCAAGATTTCGACCGGGCTTAACCGGCACGATGGTATGAGGTACCTTTACACCAAGAATTTCTGTATACTCGTTATCCATACCCATGCGGTCATAAACCTTTTCACTGTCCCAAGGCTCAAGCTCAATAACCATATCAATTTTTTCATTAAGCTTTACTGCGCCCATACCGAAAATACGTCTCGCATTAATAATTCCGATACCGCGAAGCTCGATAAAATGTCTTATATTATCCGGAGCAGAGCCAACGATTGTTCTTGCACCGGTCTTTTTGATTTCAACAGCATCATCAGCAATAAGACGGTGTCCTCGCTTGATGAGCTCAACAGCTGTCTCACTTTTACCTACTCCGCTATCTCCTAAAATCAACACGCCTTCGCCATAAACCTCAACGAATACACCGTGACGGGTGATTCTTTCAGCAAGCTCAACATTAAGATAACCAATAACCGCAGCCATCGCCCGTGATGTCGAGTCATTACTGAGAAGCACGGGGACATTGTACTTCGGTGCAAAATCAAGAATTTCAGGAGGACAAGGGAGTGTTCTTGTTATAATGACACAAGCCGGCTCCTTTGACATAAAACGCTCTACCCTTTCCCTTCTTTCGGAATCGGGATAGCTGTTTATGTATTCAATCTCAGTTTTACCGAAAAAATTCACACGGGTATTATCAAAGAAATTCTCATAACCGGAAATAAATAAACCGGGTCTGTTAACATCAGGAGATGAAATTAATATTTCATCGGGATCCTTAGGTAAATATAAAGTTTCCATCTGCAAATCCTTGAGAAATTTTGCGAGAGAAACGCTGTAATTTGACGGCATAATCCACCTCCGCTGTTTTCATGATACGACCAATATATATAATGACCGAACATAATTATACTCATACATTATATAATAAAAAAAAGAATATGCCAACACTTTTTCAGAATATTTTTTAAAAAAAGTATTAATTTTATAATAATTCTTCGCAAAAAAAGAAACAGACAGCACTCAGGCTGTCTGTTAAATAATCACACGTGCTTTTTCATCGCGTTCTTTTCTCAAAATATCATCCTTTTCAAGAGGAGTTTCACACTCAAAAGAAAATTTCATCATTGCGTGGTTTGCAGCTTCAATTTCCTCTCCGTCTGCATTTTTTAGACCTTTCGCAATTACAATGAATGGCTTTTCACCGACAGGCATAACCTCAAGCTCATCGCCGCTGAAGAAACGGTTTCTTTGGGTGCAATAAGCAATTCCGTTTTCGTATCTGTCAACGACTGCTACAACATCCCACTCTCTGTTATAACCGCCTTTATAGCTGATATTTGCATCTTCGGAAGGATCACCGAAAAAGAACCCGGTACAATAATCACGGTAGCTGACACGGCGCATTTCGTCAAGAATCCACTGCTCAGGAACATAGCCATCGGAGGGATTTTCAAAATATCCGTCAATTGCTTTTCGGTAAGCATTTGTAACAACAGCTACATAATATTCAGATTTTGCTCTTCCTTCGATTTTAAAGCTTGTGATTCCTGATTTTATCATAAGAGGAATATGCTCAATCATACACATATCCTTGGAATTGAGAATATATGTACCCCCGTCGCCTTCATATACGGGAAAGAATTTCCCGGGTCTTGTTTCTTCCATAAGAGAATATTTCCAACGGCACGGCTGTGCACACTCACCTTTGTTAGCATCTCTGTTTACAAGATAATTAGAAATAAGACATCTGCCGGAAAAAGAAACACACATAGCTCCGTGAACAAAGCATTCAATATCCATATCATCGGGAATATTAGCTCTGAGAGCTTCAATTTCCTTCATACTCAGTTCTCTTGCTGTGACGACACGTCTTGCACCGAGCTTATAAAAAGCATTGGCAGCGGCATAATTCACTATGCCGGTCTGTGTAGAAATGTGAATTTCAATATCCGGAGCATATTTTTTTGCATATTCCAATACACCCATATCAGAAATAATAAGTGCATCAACCTTTGCTTTTACAGCATTCTGTAAAAATGATGGTAATTGCTCAAGCTCATTGCTTCTCGGTAAAACATTACATGTAAGGTAAACTCTGACGCCTCTTTCATGAGCATATTCAACTGCTTCACACAGCTGCTTTTCGTCAAAATTTGACGGTGCGGCTCTCATACCAAAAACTGTTCCGCCAAGGTAAACAGCATCAGCGCCGTATCTTATTGCCGCCTTCAGCCTTTCTATATCACCTGCAGGAGCAAGAAGCTCAGGCTTTCTGATAGTTTTATTCATCTTTAACTCCATTATCTGCCGTAAAGCACCTTTTCTGTATTTGCCTGATGTTCACTTGCGGTTTCAGCAAGGAAAATTTCACCGTTATCATTATGGCAGAAGAAATGATAATCAGTCTTTGCAGGATAAAGAGCAGCTCTTATTGCAGCTGCACCCGGATTACATATAGGTCCGGGTGGAAGCCCGGGATTACTGTAGGTGTTGTAAGAATTAAGATAAAGATTGTAATAAAACTCAGAGAAAAGATTGAATTCCTTAAGAGAAAGAACATAATCCTTTGTTGAGTTCATATCAATAGAAGGATATGTCGCCTTATCCTTGAGTCGGTTGTGAATTACCGAGGATATATCATCCATCTGAGTTGTGTCCTTTGCCTCTCTTTGTATAATGGATGCAATAGTCATAATCTGATCAACAGACATACCGAGCTCTTTGACTCTGCTGTTATATTCATCTTTCCACTTGTTTTCAAAGTTTTTGAAAAGCTTTTTAATTACAGAGCTTGCGTTTTCGCCGATAAAGAAATCATAGGTATCAGGGAAAAGATAACCTTCAGCATTGAGATATCTGCCGTTAACAGAACCTATTTTCTTAATGAAATCATATTGCTCCCCTGTAATTTCCAGGTTTGCATAAAGCTTCTCAGCTTCACAAACACCGTATTTTTCAATCTTCTGGAAGATTTGTGCAACTGTCCAGCCTTCAGGGAAGGTAAGACGCACGGTATCCTTATAACCACTGCTGGAAACCATTATTTCTTCAAGAATACTTTCAATACCCATATCAGAATTAAGGAAATAGGTACCAGGTGAATACTTGATTCTTATCGTTTCGTACTGACCGGTTTCGTCGTTTTTACGCTGAACCTCGTCGTAATGACGGAACCTGCAGAAAATATCGGTAATTAAAGGCTGTTTGATCAGTCCTGCATTCTTAATAATTTCAAAAACAGGCTCATATTCCGTTGCTTCGGGAGGAATATAAACAGAAACATATCCGGCGCTGTTTTCCTTGTCAATTACAAGGATATCATTTATTGTTGTCATCGCAACCGTGGAAGCAGTTACTGTAAGTATCGAAATAAAAATGATGCACACACAAGCGACCAGAACTGAATTTATAAAATCATATTTTCTCTTTTTAGAAGATTTTCTTTTCTTAGTCGGTGCAGACTTACTTTTATTTCTTGAAGACGGAGCAGAACCCGGAGCGGATCGCTTTTTTACGGGAGTCTGGACCGGTCTTTTGGCTTCGTCATTTGTTTTAACGACCGGAACCTTCCTTGCAGCGGGTGTACCAACCGGCGGACGGGGAGGTGTGATGCTGTTTCTTTGCAAGGATTCAACATACTCTTTTCCGGTTACCTCTTTAACAACAGATTCAGATGTTGTTTTCTCAAACGGAACAATGTCAGGTATAAGATCCGCTTCTTCAGGTAAATGCACCTGGAATTTAGCTGGCTTGGGCTGACTCATACCGCCTGAAACGACAGTGTTCTTTCCGCGGGTAGATTGAATGTTTTCACTAAAGTCGCCCAATGCACTGGATTTTGAAATATGGGGAGGTACACCACCGGAATGCTTTTTTCCGTCTGCTGTTCTCTCATCACGAAAACGGTCATCCATATTAAATCCTCCTTTATTTTATTTCGTATATTTTTTTGTTGGTTATTATCGTTTCAACCTTTATATCATGCTTTTCAAAGGGTAATTCTTCATGTACAAGACATTCTTCATAGCATAATCCTATGATTTTACCTTTGAAGTTACTTAAAAAACGATCATAGTATCCGCCACCAAGACCAAGACGTGTACCATTCATATCAAATGCAAGCCCGGGAACAAGACACAAATCCCCCTGCTCAGGTTCTGCTTTGATACATATCGAGTCATCCGGCTCTTTTAAAGAATACATACCTTTCACTAAAGAAACCACGGTTTCCTTTATGTAATAAAACTCCATCGAACCGTCTTTGTTTATACATTTTGGAAGCGCAATCTTTTTATTATCCTTCAAAGCCCTTCTGATAATATTATGTGTGTCGACTTCGGAAAGAATTGAGTAATATGTAAAAATAACTCCTGCATTTTTATATACATCACTATTTATAAAATTCTCATATATTTTCGCGTCGTTAGCGGCATTTTTAGCCGCATCACGGTACATGCGATATTTATCTCTTAAAAAAGATTTAACTAGTGAAACATCATAGTTTAAAGACATTGTATTGCTCCGCGGATTTCTGATGATTTTTCTGTGCTAACAAGAGCGGCAACAATTTCAAGACCGAAATCAACTGCAACTCCGGCTCCTTTGGCTGTAATGAAAAGTCCATCGCGAACGACATAATTTTTACTTATCACAGCACCCTCAAGGTCTTTTTCAAACCCGGGATAAGCAATCGCTTCTTTTGATTTAAGAAGACCCTTGTGTCCTAAAATAGACGGTGCTGCACAGATAGCGCAGACAAGTCTGTTCTTTTCAACTGCAAAATCAATCGCTCTCTGTACAATAATGTTTTTTTCAAGATTAAGCGTACCAGGCATACCTCCGGGAAGTATTATTGCCTGAAGATCATCATTTAATAATACTTCATCCTCACAAGCGTCACTTTCGACCTTGATTCCGTGTGCTCCGGTCACATATTTTCCTCCGATGCCGACAGTTTTAACAGCAAGGCCCGCTCTCCTGATTATATCAACAGGAGCAAGAGCTTCAATTTCTTCAAAACCCTCAGCAAGAAAACAGTAAATCATTTTTTATATCTCCTTAATCAAGAGCAATATTCATATAAATACTGCCGTTTATTTTTCTTTTTGTTTCACTGTCAGTAAAATAGACCATACCAAATTTATTTTCCTTACATTCACAATAATCACTGAGATCATATGGCGAAGTAACCACTGTTTCATAAGGAATACTGTAAACAAAAGCCTGAGTATTTTCTGAAAAATTTTTTTCGGAGCTTATGTATTCAAGCACCTCTGTCTCATCATCGTTAATAATATAGCAGCTGTTATCGGAATTTTTTATAAATCTGTATCCTGCATATTTCAGGCACTCAGCAGCATATCTCAACTCACTTTCCCCGAAATGAAAGAACGGAACTGATATATTTCTTCTTATCTCAAAATATGCTTCACTATCAATTTCTTTTATTTCTGTATTTTCACCGAGAACATCGACCTTCGAAACAATATTATTCATAACAGCCTCAAATCCGAAGCGGGCATAATAACCGTACAACCCTTCATCTGCAGGTAAAAGCGAAATAAAACTAATGCTGTTGCTTTGAGCATATTGCTTAGCCTCTTCAATAAGAGAAGACATAATACCGTTGCCTCTTTGTTCTTCTGCCGTAGCGGCTGCATATAAATATCTGCCTTCATATGCCACATTTCCGTCAAAAATATACCCTTTAAGCAGATATAACGCCGAAACAACCTCACCGTCTATAATTTCAGCGAAGCATTCCGTCGGACAGTATTCACGCTCAAAAAAGAGTCTGACATATTCTTCATCATCACCAAAGGTATCAAACCAAAGCTTTTTTAGAGATGATATATTCTGTTTAACATCAATGAGCATCTTTAAACCACGCCTCGTATTTATCGGATAAAAATTCAGGATAATAGGAAAGCTTGGCTTTACGCAAATTTTCAAGACCAAGATCATCTTCCCTGTCAATAAACTTATAATCAGAGAGCTCATTTTCTACGAATTGCTGGTTAATCATCGGATATGCACCTCTGATATATGAAAAAGCTTTTTCAAAATGCACACAAAAGGTATCACTTCTTATCTGTGCACCCATAGCAAAAGCAACAACTCTTCCATCAACTCTGAGGACGGCGCCTTTGCATTCAAGATCATCAAAATTTTCAAAAACACATCTTATTATCTTAAGCTCTTTTTCAAGATCTTCACTGTAAAGACTTCCGCTTGTCTGAAGCCATTCAACATTCATATTGTAGCATTCTTCAATATTTGAAGAAGACATGCTTTCATAGGACCAGTTGTAATTCTTTTTAAAAAAAGAAATATGATTTCTTTTAGGCTGATATTTTTTGCCCGACAAATTGATAAGGTCTTCACTTTTGTAAATATAATCAAATCCATCCCTGTCAAGTCGGATGTCAAAAAAACCGTCATAAAGGCCTTCTAGCTCTTT
Source organism: Acutalibacteraceae bacterium (assembly GCA_045603665.1). Classification (GTDB taxonomy): domain Bacteria; phylum Bacillota; class Clostridia; order Oscillospirales; family Acutalibacteraceae; genus UBA6857. Next base: position 12,402 of record JAZUMO010000071.1, on the reverse strand, counting down.
GGCTTCATTTGTCCCGAGACCAAAAAGATAGCAAGGCTCATTTTGCACTCTCATATCATCAATTATAAGAGATATAACCTTTTTAATGTCCCCGCTTCCGACAGGATAACAGTAACCTATTGTTCCGTCAGTGAAACAGCGTGTAACAAGAAACCCTTCGACATCAGCAATTTCGAGTCTCATTTTGGCTGTATATGAAAATATATTTGAAAACGAATATTCGCATGTGAGGTCGTCACGATTTGACAAGCATTCCTTCACCCACGGCTTATCCGAAATTTCAGGCTTATGAAAATTAATCATTAAAAAGAAGCTTCCTTTCAACTACAGCTCTGACCTTTTCTGCAATATTTTCAACAGAAAAAGGTTCGCCGTTGTCACCGCATTTAATTACTTCCCAGCTCAATCTTTCGGCGGCATATACAGCAGCCTTGTGGCAGGAAACAAGATATCCTACATCTCTTTCGTGAACATCCTTTTTCTTCTCATCACCTGAATATCGCTTCAGAAGCAGTTTTTGCGAAATGTCGACAGGCATATCAAGATAGATAACACAGTCAGGCTCAGGCACACCGATCTTATTATATTCAAAATCGAAAAGCCATTCAAGATAAGCATCCCATTCATCTTCAGAAAGCTTTGTCATTTGATGTGCTGCATTTGACGTTGTATACCTGTTGGCAACAGTAATTTTATCGGAGTCATACTCCTTTTGCCAATGCTTTTTAAAGCTGGCATAGCGGTCAACGGCATAAAAGGTGGATGCTGCGTAAGCGTTTACATCCGAAGGCTTGTCACCCAATTCACCACCGAGATACATTTTTACAAGAGTGCTCGAGCTGTCGGAATAAAAAGGCAGATCAAGATTATAAACCGAAAAGCCTTTTTCTATGAGATAAGCCGAAAGCAGCTCTGCCTGAGTAGCTTTACCGCTTCCATCAAGACCTTCAATAACAACCATTCTCCCCATAAGTCACCTCTTAATATGTAAGAATCACCGCAAAAATTTCAAGAGTTTCGTCGCTGCTCTCATTTGCAATTGAATGCTCCTGTCCGGAAAGGCAGACACAGCTGTCGCCGACATTGAGAATTTCAATCTTGCCGTCATCATTATAGGTTGCAGTACCCTTTATGATATAAAAGATTTCTTCTTCGTTTTCATGAACATGGGCGCCAATTGAGCAACCGGGCTCAAGAGTGATGGTTGCAACAAGTCTTGATGAGCCTTTATATTCACCTTTATCAAGAACATTATTTATAACGGCTTGTCCGTTACCGCCACGCATCTGTACCTTGATATCCTTTGTCATATCTGCATTTCTTTTAATCATAATTCATACCACCCCTATTTTAACAATACATTCTTTGATATTATAACAAGGTTTTATATTGAAATCAATCTTTTTTATTATTTTTTTCTTTTATTAGCCTTAAAATCATTGTTAACATACTTATTGTTGACAAAAATCAAATAATAATTTAAAATAAATAAGAAAATATGTTGAAATAGGAAGTGATAATATGGCAAACCCCGGTGTATATCTTATCGGATTATCAGACTGTGATGAGAAAGTCTGCGCTGCAGCAGGCCGAATTTCCACACAGGAAGGAACAGCTTTAGAAATATTCGATAAGTCCCAGGATAAAGAAAAAAACCAGAAGCTTATAAGTAAGGTTACAAAATCCGGTCACACATCAACCATCGAGCACGTTTTTTTTAATCTTGCATTTGAAAATGTCTCTGTTGTCGTTGAGCAGTTTTTAATCGAATTCAGACTTGCATCGTTTACGGTTAAGTCGCGCCGTTACGTTGACTTCGCAACAGCGGGATATTATGTACCGGAATTCAAAAACGACGAAGATGAAAAATTATATAAAGAAACTATCGACAGTCTCTTCAAGGCATATGTTTCATTAACTGAAAACGGCATTCCTAAAGAAGATGCACGTTTCGTTCTCCCCTACTGCTTTTACAGCAATTTCCTTTGCTCGCTCGGTGGCAGAGAGCTTATTAATCTTCTTAATGCCATGATTTACGGCAGAGGAAGAAAAATCAAAGAAATTTATGAGCTAGGCTTGTCTCTTTATGCACAGTGCAAAGAAAAGACACCTGGTATTTTTTCCGACTTCGAGCTCAGAGGAGAAAGATATAACGACACTGTTGATTTCGGATTTACCGAAGAAAAAGAGCCCTGCGATTCTGCAGAGCTTTGCGAAATACTTTCATATACCTGCGACGGTGAGAAGAATATCGCAAGAGCTGCTCTGATTGAAAAATACAACTATTCTTCAAATCAAATCGAGAGAATTATCAGCGATGAGGATAATGTTGCAAAAATCCTCTCCGCAGTTACAAAATCATCCCGAGCAAGAGCTCTCGAAAACTTCAACTGTACAGTAAGATTCAATAACGTTTCCCTTGCTTGTCTGACACATTTTGCAAGACACAGAATGCAAAGCATATCAATCCCCGAGCTTATCTATACTGACAGAAATTCTTACGTTATCCCCGAAACCGTTAAAATTGACAGCTATTCCCTTGAAATTTACTGTAACTGTTTTGAAAAGATGAAGAACCTGTATCATATTTTCAAGGAAAAGAACTATGATGTTTCTACTCTTGTTTATCTTGTTCTCAGCGGCAACACTCTCGATTTTGTCACCACGATGAACGCAAGAGAAATGATGCTTTTCTTTAAGCTCAGAAGCTGTACCAGAGCTCAATGGGAAATTCAGGAATTTGCCATTGACTTTCTTAAAAAGCTTCGCAAAATTGCTCCTTCTCTTTTCTCTTTATACGGACCCAGCTGCTATGCTACCGGTTCCTGTCCCGAAGGAAGAATGACCTGCGGAAGATCCTCTGAAATCAAAGAAAAATTCAAATCCATTTAAACAACAGACTCGGCAAATAAACAAGCCGAGTCTGTTGTTTTGTATGAACTTAAATGTAGTGCTGCAAACAGCCGATCTATTGCGATTAACCGCCACCGACTTCGCGCGACTCACGAATGAAATCAATGATAATTACAATAGCAATTGCTTTGGTCTCATCTTTTTCATCCTCAATATCAATCTCATAGCAATCGCCCAAAGACAACAATTTTTTGCTTACTGAAGCAAGACATTTGCCGTTTTTGATAATCGAAAATCTGCGTGCAAAAAAATCACCGATAATTTCCCATCCGAAGCCTTCAGCCTGATACTTTTCTTTAAAAAGAGAAAACCTTTCGTCTACTTGAGTTGCTGTTTTGCCGTCTATATGAATAAAATACTCTTTAACCATATCAGAATATCGTTCTTCAACAACAGAAATCTCTTTTCCTGACAAATCATAGAGATGTACCTTTCTGCCGGGATAAACCGATTCTGCTTCACAACAATATTTTTCTGCGCCGTTAATGTCAAGCACCTTAGAGCTTCCGTCAACCGAAAAGAAATTTTGTTTAATATAAAGCTTCATATTTAAACCTCCTTATATGCTTCATCTTACCATTCATTTTATTTCATTGTCAAGTAAAACCTTAAAATATCATAGGCTCCATCTGTCTGCCGTCGAGCGCATCAAATGCCGCCTCCAATGTTCTTTCGAAATCACAAACAATTGAAAAGGGCTTGTTATTGCAATCGTCCTGCCGCATAGGAATAAAATAATAGTTTTTATAATTAAGAAGTGTACCGATATTTTTTGCCGAAGCAGACAAAGCATCGTTGGTCGAGACACCGATAAGCACCGGTTTCTGATTTCGAAGATGAGACTTAACGGCGAGAGTGACAGGTGTATCATATATACCCGAAGCCAGCTTTGCAAGAGTGTTCCCCGTACAAGGCAGAACAATCATCAGGTCGGTCATTCTTTTAGGTCCAATAGGTTCAGCATCCTCAAGTGTTCGTATAACCTTTTTTCCACAAAGAAACTCAATTCTTTCAATGAAGTCTTTTGCTTTTCCGAAGCGAGTATCAATTCCTGATGCATTAAAAGACATAACAGGTAAAATATCAATTCCTTCAGATATGATGTATTCCATCTGCGCGACAGATCTTTCAAAAGTACAAAACGACCCCGTAAGCGCATAACCGAATGTAAGCTTTTTCATCAATCTCCCCCATTTCGTAAATTGATTATTTCAATAGTTGTTTCTGCCAGTTTCAAAGCGGCGGAATAAGGAAGATATCTTCCCGGCAATGCCCCGCCGTTTATATAAGAGGACTCTCCGCCCATAAAATACTCTTTGCACACACCAAAAGGATATGATGCGAGTTCAACATATTTACCCTTAATATGAATTACATCATCGGAAGTAAAAATATTTTCAGGTATAGTGTTAAACACATAATCGAATAAATATAAATAAGAGTCTTTATTTTCAAAATCAATCGTTTTATATCCTTTGCATTGAGCCTTTACAAGCTGCAGACTGTTTCTTGCCGTTACATAAACATCACAGCCAGAATTTTTCAGTGCATCAGAAGTATATTTTGCCACTCTGCCATAACCCGTAACAAGCACTTTCTTGTCAGACAGAATTTCGTCAGTTTGTTCATAAAGAAGCTTTACAGCTCCGATTCCCGTAAGATACGCATTATATTCAACAAAAGTATCACATTCAAGGTAATCAAACCATTCAACACCTATCGAATTAAGATAAGACCTCAGCGACTCCGGTATCCCTCCGCCGAAAAGAATATTTGTACTGTCAAGATTTCTGATTATGGTGTCTGTTTTAATTTTAAATGTGTCATCCGATGAATAAACATTTATCCCATCCTTACTAATCGGCAAAGGCAAAATAACAATGTCTTCTGTGTCAATTTTATAATCATTTTCTGAAGAAAAAATACGACGACACTTTAGTCCTTTCTTAAGAAAAATTTTAAACAACTCCTCTTGTCGCTTGTCTCCACCGAAAATAATAATATTACTCATAATAACCTCCGATATAACATATACACAATATAATATGCCGTAAATTTTTTCTTGTTAATTTTCATAAAAGTGTTTACTATTTTTCATCTATGCAATATAATATATGGTGATATATTTATAAGAGGTGCTAAAAATGTACGAAATAGATAAATTACTGACTGAAGTAAAAAGAATACATTTCATCGGTATAGGCGGTTCAGGAATGTGCCCCATTGCCGAGATTCTGCATAGCTGGGGCTACACAGTTACCGGCTCCGACAATAACACAGGAGACAACATCACAAAGCTCCGTTCGATGGGCATCGATGTCGTTCTCGGCCAGAAAGCTGAAAACATTACTGGTGCTGAAATGATTATTTATACTGCAGCAATTTTAAAGGATAATCCGGAGCTTGTCGCTGCAAAAGAAAGCGGTATCCCCTGCTTCGAAAGAAGCAAGATTTTCGGTGCTATTACACGAAAATACAATAACTGTATCAGTGTCTGCGGCACCCACGGTAAAACAACCGTAACTGCCATGCTTACCCAGGTGCTGACTATGGCCGACAAAGACCCTTCAGCTCTTATCGGCGGCAGACTTCCTCTTATCGACAGTCACGCAAGAGTAGGAAAAAACGAAACCTTTGTCTGTGAAGCCTGTGAATACTGCGACCATTATCACGATCTTTCGCCCGATGTTGCTGTTATTCTCAATGTTGATGAGGACCATCTTGAATACTTTAAAAATCTCAATAATATAATCAGATCCTTTGAAAAATTTGCAAACCTCACTTCAAAAACTCTCATATACAACAACAGTGACCCCGAAACAGTCAGAGCTGTAGAGAATGTTGACAGAGAAAAAATTACCTTCGGCAAAACAAGCGAAAGCGACTATTACCCCGAAAATATTACATATAACCGTGGCTCATTTGCTGAGTTTGATGTAATGAACAAGGGTCAAAAAATTGCTCACCTCACATTGAAAATTCCCGGTGAGCATAATATACTAAACTCACTCGCCGTCTTTGCTGCGGCAATCAATGCAGGCTGTACACCCGAAGAATGCGAAAAAGGTATCGAAGCATTTTCGGGAGCAGGAAGAAGATTTGAAATCTTAGGTGAAATCAACGGAATCACCGTTGCCGACGATTATGCACATCACCCTAACGAGCTGAAGGTAACTCTTGAAGCTGTTATGAAAATGGGTTATAACACTGTATGGGCAGTTTTCCAGCCCTTCACCTATTCGAGAACCTCAATTCTTTTCGATGATTTCGTAAGAGTGTTACAAATTCCCGATAAATGCGTTATGACAGAGATAATGGGGTCCAGAGAAATAAACACCATCGGTATTTATACAAAAGACCTTGCCGACAAAATCCCCGGCAGCACATGGTTTAACACCTTTGAAGAAGTGTGCGACCATGTACTGGCCAACGCGAAAAGCGGCGATATTATCATCACTCTCGGTTGCGGAGATATTTATAAAGCAGCGCAAATGATGGTTAAAAAGCTTAAATAACACATTTTTCCATAAATATAAAAGAATGATTTTCACATAATATAATCAGCGGATAAGTCGATTGCGTTTGTGGCTTCTCCGTCGGTTGTGCGGAGAAAGTCCTGTGCAATCATAGATTCCCCCTTTGTTTCAAAAGAGACAGAGGGGTTTATTTTTTTATAAATCCCCCTTGACAAGAAACTGTACTATATGTATAATACAGTTGTAAACCGTATTAATCGAATAATACACTTTTACAAGGAAAGGCGGTGCATATTTTTGGTTTCATTCAATAGCTTTGTCCCGGGTGACGGTCCGATTTATCAGCAAATTATTCTTTACATAAAGCGTGGTATATCTGCCGGAACAATTTATTCAGACGATGAGATGCCGTCAAGAAGAGTTCTTTCCGCACTTTTGGGAGTTAACCCGAACACTGTGCAAAAGGCTTATAAAATCTTAGAGGACGAAGGCATAATTCAGTCACATTCAGGAGTAAAAAGTCTTGTCATTTTCGATCAGGAAACAAAAAACAAAATAAGAGACGAGCTGATAGAAAATGATGCAAAAAATGCTGTTATAACTCTAAAACAAATGGGACTTAACAAAAAAGATGCCTTTAAACTCATCGACAGATTATGGAAGGAGGAAGAGTAAAATGAGAAATTATTTATCCTTATTCACACTCTTCATAAAAAGAAGCTTCGGAAAAATTTCAGCGTTATTCTTAATTATGACAGCATGTGAGTTTACTGTATTTATACATAATCTCAATTCGGGAAACATTACAAAAAATGAATTAATGAGCGGCTTCGGCAATGAATATCTTCTTGGAATTGAATATATTTTAAAGCAAAATAAATCTCTTACCGTTATACTTGTATTAAGCTTTATTTTATTAACGCTTATACTTTGCTTAACCGGATGCGAATTTTCAAACAGACAAGGGTATACATTAAGAAGACTTAATGTAACAGAAAAAAAGCTTCTCTTAATCCAGAGTGTCTACGGTGCCATTGTGTACGGTCTTCTTATGATGCTTCAGGCGATTATATTCTATATCCTTTGCAATATCTACGTAAGCTTTGCTGAAGGTCACGAAAATGCATTTGAAGGCTTAATAAGCAATCAGACAATTCTGCTCGCTTTTTACAGAAGTAATTTATTGCATGCGTTTATGCCTCTCGATGATATTTTTAAGCATATCAGTAACTTAATAATGATAACTGCTTTAGGCTTTTCTACCGCATCATTCTCCTATCTTTCACGAAGAAAGAAATTTCCTTTTGAAACAGTACTGCTTGTTCCTGTAATTATTATAAATTTTGCTTCCGACTGGACAGAGCTGACATATGAACTTGTTATTATCGGTATGAGTCTCTTTGTCATCGGCAGCTTAACAGCAAGATTATCTGTGGAGGGACAGGCTTATGACAAATAAAATAAGAAAATTTATTCCGGTCGGAATTAAATCGGAAAACGAAGCATGGATATTCTTATCGCTTATCTCTGTCGGTACAGCAAGAGCACTGCTTTTCTTTTACAATTATAAAATACAATATAACAATCTCTTTGAATTTGTTTACGGTGAAAAGATTTTAAGACCGACCACACGCATTGCTGACTTTTACGAAATAATTAACGGTTGCTTCGACGGCTTTATTGTTGCTTTCTTTGCTTTTATCTGTCTTACAATCTATCACTATGCATATCATTACAAGGACAGCAAAAGTATTTATACGATGAAAAGACTGCCGAGACGAAGCGAGCTTCACATAAGATGTCTTACAGTTCCGCTGGCAGGAATTATATTTTGCTTAATTCTCGCATCATGCCTTCTGTTGATATTTTATAACTTCTATATAACAAAAACACCACCCGAATGTCTTTACCCTGACCAATGGGAAAGGCTCTGGACAGAAATACTTTACGGAGGAAAAACATTATGATTGAAATCAAAAATCTTACAAAAAAATACTCAGATAAGATTGCATTGGATAATATTAGCCTTGCACTTCCCAGAGGTGAAATTGTCGGACTGTTCGGTGAAAACGGTGCAGGTAAAACTACGCTGATGAAATCCATTTTAGGATTTATAAAATATGACGGTGAAATAACTCTTGACGGAGATAAAATCACAAATAAAAATATTGCAAAAATTTCTTTTGCTACAAGCGAGCATTCATTTTTTCCTGATATTAACGCAAAAGGACATATGGAATTTTACAAAGCTCACTTCCCTGCCTTTTCCGAAAAAAGATTTAATGCACTTATGGAATTCTTTGGCCTTGATAAAAGCAAAAAAATAAAAAGCTTTTCTATGGGTCAGAAAAACCAATTCGAGGTTATATTGGCTTTGTCGCAGGGAGCAGATTACATTCTTATGGATGAACCTTTCGCCGGTAACGACATTTTCAACAGAGAGGACTTTTATAAGGTGCTTTCAGGTATACTCGAGGATAATGAAACAGTTATCCTTTCCACCCATCTCATCGAGGAGGTTTCCGATTTTATCGGCAGAGCCGTACTCATTCACAACGGCCATATTGTTGGTGATAAAAATATTCTTCAGTTACAGGAAGAAGGAGGCAATCTTGTCGATTATATCAAATCCACCTATGACTATCACAGCGACCGTGTAAGCAAAGCAATTGACTTTTTGATCTGTAAGGAGGAATAAATTATGCGAAAAACAATTGTGCTCTTTCTTGCGTTAATTATACTAATGCTATCTTTGTATTGCACCGTTTTTGCTTTGACCAATAAAGAAAAGGACAATGTTGTCATCAATGAAGTTTTTTATTACGGAGATAAATCCGCTGCTGACAATGTAAGTGTTAATCTTAAAAGCTTTTACAGAGAAAATCTTCTTTGGGATACAACATACAGAATCAAAGACAACACAGCCGATACAGACTTTTCAATATATAAAAACCGAATTAAAAGAGAATATGAGGATCATAAAACATTTCGCTTATTTACAAGTTTATTAAAAAGTGTTTCAGGCCCGCACACAGCCGAGCATTATTCGGGAATTGAAAAAGCATATAGCGAGCTTGTCGCAACTGCTGTCCCTCACGTCGAGAACAAGAAAACAGTTCTGCTCTCCGATTATCTCGACTACTACCCCATTCAGACGGAATTATCATTCCCCGGAAAATATATTGATGAATTATCAACCCGTGAAATCAAAGATAATGATTTAAAATTAGTAGAGTCAATGAGAGATTTTTTCAAAATTCCGATTATTGAAGGTCATAAAATCGAGCTTCGTGTGACAGTCAATGAGGAAGGCGATATTTATTCAAGCGGAACAACATCCGGCACAGGTTTAAGTGAGGACGAAGATAACTTCGGATTCAACGCTGACAGCCTTGTAACGGATAAAGAATGCTTTATCTATTTTGACAATACAACGGAGCTTGGTTATAAGGTTGATACAAGTCTTATTCCGGGAGGATACGGTATTTACCGTTTGCCTTATACCGTAAAAAAGGATGTTACCGATTTCGATTACGAAAACATAAAAAATATCTATCCTATTAAAAGCGAATATACCGTTCTGGATCTCGATTTAAGCAAAGACGAAAAAAACTTATATTTAATAACAAGCGAGGAAAACAAGTGTGTCTTTTACTTAATCGATTCGGAAAGCTTCGAAACAAAAGAAAGAACTGTTCTTTCTGAAGATAAGGATGAATCGGTTTATCTTGAATATATTGAAAAAGATTATCTTGTCTTCAGTATTTATCACCCAAACAGAGAATCGAAATTTTCTGTTTTTACCTTTGACAAAGGCGGAAATACCGTAAAAGAAATAACAGCTGAAAAATACATAGAGACAAGCGATAAAAACGGATCGACAAGATATATCGGCACTGATATATATGATAACAACCAGATCAAAGCCGTATGGAACAACGGAAGGCTATATGTTGTAAACCCTTATGATAACATAGCAATAAGCCAGATTCACCAAAACGGCTTCAGAGTGGCTGTTTACGGTAAAGACGGAATGGAATTTTACGGAGAATACATAACAAGCCTTTCTACCGGCAATAACGGATATCAGTTAAGTGCATATCATATTTATCTGAGCCACGAGGACAAATTGAATATAATAGTTTCATAACAACAAAACCGACAGCTGTTAAGTTGTCGGTTTTGTTGTTATTATTTTCCGTTTTTAATATACTCGCACATTTCACCAACAGTTTTATGCATTATGAAATCTGTTGGCTTAATCTGAGTGCCGAACTCCGTATTTATCTCTTCAACGAGACAAACAGTATCAAATGAACTCATGCCGAGATCAAGCTTGAAATTGTCTTCAGCCTTGATTTCGTCAGCTTCCACGAAGTTTTCAAGGATTTCAATAAACTTTTCGATTGTACACATTCAGGTTTTCCCTTCCTTTCTTCATCAGTCAACACTATTTTTTCAAGAATTTCTCCGACAGTTATATCCGGATTTTTTGAACCGAGGATAAGAGTTTTTTTGATTTTAGAATAAAGAACGCGAAGGTCATATTCACATTCAGGTTCTTTTCTGTACTCGAAAATAAAGTCCAGGCCACCGTCACTGCTTCGGTGGAGAACAGTAACATAAAGAGGAATCATCGTCGCACCGTTATTATACCAGATGCTTCTCACAGTCTTCGCCATATCCTCATCAATTGCCGTAACCTTCACCGGAGGCTGATAGGAAAGACCGAAACTGTCATAGGTTGAATCAAACTTTGCCTCCTTCGGCATTGATTTATGTCTTTCCTTAAGAGTATCAAGAAAAGCGAGCCTTGCGTGAAGATACATTTCATTCTGTATCTGAGAAATTTTCTCTGTTGCCTCAGCAAAAGTTTCTTCGGATGAAACAATGCTTCTCATCGGGAGAAAATTAATTCGAAGACCGCCTGATTTTTTCTCCTCAATCGTTCCCCTGCGATTGATAATCATCTTAAAGGATACATCCTGCTGATTATCATTTAAGCAGGAAAGACCGGTACGTACACCCATTGAAACGGCTGAGAAAACAGAAAGGTTTCTTTCACTGCACATATCAAGAAACTTTTTACTGTCTTCGCCGCTCATGCTCATTTTAAAAATCGAAGCATCAGGAAGACCCGAATGTATATCAGCATATCTTTGAGACGGATTTTTCTTTTGCTGATCCTTCAATCTGCTTTCAAGCATAAAATCAGTGAAAATCGGTTCCGTATTCTTCGCAATGGAATCATACCAATACTTTCTGTCGTCAGCATTCTGCTGACTTGTTTCATATTCAAGCTCCTTTTTCAGAGCAGGAATATAGGGACGCATCGGCTTCGGAAACGGTGTTCCTTTTGTTTTATGAAGATAGATTTCAAAAATATCATTAAGAAACACCTTAAGTGAATAGGCATCCATAGCAAGATGCTGTATCCTCATAAAAATACCTGTATAGCCGTCAGCAAAATCAATCAGTGCAATACGGTGAAGCTCACAGCCAAACATAGGAATATTGGTTCTTGAGAACGCAGTAAGCTGCCCCTCAGCCGCATCAACTGTAAGATGAGTATAATTCCATTCTTCAACCTTAAGCTCACTCTTTTCCGTTACATACTGCAAAAGCTTAAGCTTCTTTCCCATAACAAAGCGAAGCCTCATAGTATCGCAGCGAGAGATAGCCTCATATATGGACTCCTTCATAATCTCTTTGTCCATTGAACCCTTCCAGTAGTAACCCATACCGATGTTATTTACAGGATAGCCTGAGCCGTATTTCAACGACATCAGATACATCATCTGCTGAGAAGTGGAAATAGGATAAGCCTCAACAACTGTACCGTCGGATAAAGTTTTATTAACAACCATATCAATTCTCCTATAAAAAGTCAAGTGGTTTACACCAACTTGCTGTATTTTTTGATAACCAAATCGGTTATACATTGAGGGCTACGCCCTCGTAATTTATACACAGCATAGAATGTTGAGTTGTCAAGAGCAGAAGTGTAACGACT
>JAZUMO010000070.1:0-14537 GCA_045603665.1 Acutalibacteraceae bacterium | reverse complement strand
ACCTTAAAATTCAGATACTTTTGATGCAAAACAAGGCGAAAAGCACAGAAATCCTTGCCGGATTTCGAGCATTTTTAACGCAGTTGTGCGCAAAAATAACGAATTTTAAGGCTTAACATCCTTATGAAGGGTCGCCCTTGGGATACCCTTTAAATTTTACTGCTCAGCCGTCAGCTTATATACCTCACTTTCGATAAGTGCCGTGACTTCATCGATGTCTATTACTATTCCTTTTGAAAGCAGAAAGGAAACCACATATTCCTTTTTCTGCTGACCCGTTTTGCTTCCGTAAAGCTGTTCAGCGGCAGAAACGGCGATTTTCACCCATTCTCTGAGGACGGACAGCTGTTCGGCTGAAAGCTTCTTTTTGAGATAAAGCGTCAGCTTCGGCAATATAAAAAGAGTTATAAAAGCTGAAATCAGAGTAATAAGGGCCTGAATAACAGGCGTTAAGTCGATATTTTTCATATAAAAAGATTCCTTTCGTTAAAGCTTATTTGGGTTTATGCAGGGCTTCAAGGTCATCGATACGATGGTTGATAACCTTGAATTTTTCTTTTTCTACTTCCTGCTCTTCTTCAATTCTATAGGTACGCTCAACAAGATTATTATGCTTTTCTACCTTTTTTTCAAGCTGCTCAATGCGGTATACCGTAAGTCTGTTTGAGGCGAGAACACCGAGCAGACTGCCGCCGAGAGTACCGAAAAGACTTATGACGGCGACGATCATAGCTTCGTTCATTTTTTCGCCCTCTTACAGTAGTCGAGGCATATCCATCTTTCTTTTCCGATTCTGCCCCAATTATCTGAGATTTTGTTCACGGTGACCTTTTTGTTTTTTATGAGAACACCTTTTTTCTTAAAGGAAACATCTGCGCCCTCTCTGACATTGAGAACGGAGGTGTTCACCTTATATATGCCCTCGGTATATTCGGGAAGATTTTTGAAGGAAAGCCCCTTGCTTTCGACAAGCAGGGTGAAGCCTTTGTCAATAAAGAAAAGATTTTCAGGCTTGTCTGCACCTGAAGTGCAGGCAAGAACATATTTGCCCTTGCTGTTTTTTATCCAGCCGTTACCTTTGAATCTGCCCTTGCCTGCGGAAATATGAAAGTGATAAGCTGTAGCGCTGTCCTTCCCCTCACGGCATATTTTTTCTTTGCGGACGAAACATTGACCTTCCCTAAGTTTTTTCAGGTCAGCATCGTCGGGGTGGGTAATAAGCATAGTGCAGTAATTTTTGCTTCCGTCGGCAAAAATAACCTTTTCTGTGCTTTCGAGCCAGATTGTATTTGTGCCGTTATTGCCGACTCCGTAAATGCGCTTGATTTTCATTCCGTTGCAGGGGCAGTAAATGTAATCTCTTCCCGTATCCTTGCAACCTTCATCGATGGGGTAATCCTTCGGCATTCCCGTAGTATGAGGAAGATGAGATGTTGTTCCTATGTAGGATTGAGTTATCCTCATTGTTTTGCAGGGGTAAATAAGATAGTTTTTTATAATGATTTCTCCTTTCTGAAAATAAAAAACTGCCGTTATTCCTCTTTGAAAAAGAAGAAAACTGCAGCCTGATTTCTCACAGAAAAGCTGTGAGTGACTATTAAATTTTAAGTGGCTTGCGGAACCACTATATATAATTTTAGGGTAAAAAAGGTCACTTGTCAAGGGCTTTGTGATTTTTGTTTCTTTTGACGAAAGATAAAGGTGAAAACGGGCCTATAATCGGTTGTTTGCTTTGTGCCTTTGTTTTATTCCAACAAAAAAACCTGTCAACTTTTATTAGTCTTGACTAAAGAAAAAAACAAGTCCGATTTGACAAAAAATGATGAATTCTGTATAATACAAAGGATTTTGTTGAAATTTTTAAAGGAGACAAAGCGGATATGGGCAGATATGTGATGCGTTTTATTAACGCTACTGCATTCATAAGAAGAATAAATAAAACCAAGCTTATTGCCTGGGCTGTTATACTTTTCTGTCTGCTTACGGGCTATCTTCTTCATAAGTCGGATTTTAAGGTTACCTATGTTTTTTGTGACAGTGTTCAGCACAAGGTAGTAACATTTTCGGAAGATCCCGAAGAAATCGTAGCTAAGGCGGGTATCGCTCTTAACGAACAAAACAGTCTTGTGCTGGATTATTATAATCCGAAGGAGGGTGGCAAGGTAATCATAGTTGCCGAGCCTCACGATGTTGTTATTTATGATGAGGGTAAGCTTGTGGCTTCTGTCAATGTGGCAGGAACGGTTAAGTCTGCTCTTGATAAAGCGGGAGTGAAGCTTAAAAACGGTGACAAGCTTAATTTCGGTGAGGATGTCGGCATTACATCAGATATGAAAATCGAAATTGACCGTGCATTTCCCGTTAAAATTAACGTTGACGGAGAAGAAAAGACTGTCAACATTACCGGCGGTACCGTTGAGGATGTTATAAAGCAGGCAGGTATAAATCTCGGCCAGTTCGATAAAATTTCGAAAAATATGGCAAAGAAGGTCAGTGCGAAGACATCCATCACTATTCAGAGAATCACCTACAGAACAGAAACCAAAACTGTAAAAACAGATTATAAGACAAAGATTGAATATGATGACTCTATGTATGAGGACCAGAGAAAGGTCAAACGCAAGGGCGTCAAGGGTAAAAGCATAAACGAATTCAAGTATAAATATGTTGACGGTAAGCTGGTTGATACTGAGGTGTTGAGCAGCAAGACAATCAAAGAGCCCGTCACGCAGATTCTTATAAGAGGCACAAAGGTAAGGTCAACGGGCTTTACGGGCGCATCGGTTAAATCGGGCAAGGTTATTTCGGAGCTCAAGCCGCCCTTTGAAATTCCTCTTAACAAAAACGGCAGACCGGTGAATTATAAAAAGGTAATTACGGGCAAGGCTACCGCATATTGTACCGGAACTACCTGCTCCACGGGCGCACCGGCAATGCCGGGCAGAGTTGCCGTTGACCCGAGGGAAATACCCTACGGAACAAAAATGTACATAGTTTCCTCTGACGGAAGATGGAATTACGGCTACTGTATCGCCAGTGACACGGGCGGATTCATCTATAATAGCAGCACCGTTGTTGACCTTTATATGCGTGGATACTCAACCTGCCGCAACTTCGGCAGAAGAAATGTAGATATCTATATCCTCGAGTGGGGCAACGGTATAAAGAACTGGAAGACACACTAAATAGTAAAAGATAAAGCACAGAGTGATGAGCTCTGTGCTTTTGATATTTTACACCGATCAGCCGAGATTAAGCTTTTTAAGAAGTTCTTTGTCGGCTGTCTCATACATAAAGGTTGTGCTTGCCCAGATTTCGTCGGCCTTCTTTTTCCATTCGGGGAAGCCTTCGGGAGATTCAGGGTAGGCATCATAGTGCTTACCGACCTTGTCGCTGTCGAGAAGACCCTTGAGGATTTTCTTAATGGTTGAGGGCCTGATTTTCTTTGTGGCAACACCTGATGCGATGCCGGAAACAAGCTCTGCGATATCCTTTGCACTGAGAGCGAGATCCTGTCCCATACCGCCGAGAATTTTTTGGCTGAAGATAATATCCTTTTTGAAAAGATATTCTGCTTCGTCATAGGAGGCCTGAACGATGCCTGTGAGAAGGGGACGCATTGAGTCGAAAGCCTTACCCTGAACATCAATATAACGCTTGTTGATGGGCCACATATTTTTCTGGTTGAGCTCTTTACCTTCATTTAAAAGCTTTGAGATAACGTCAACGGCGATTTCCACCTGATAAAGAGAGGAGGTACAGCCTTCGCCGCAGTTAGGCTTGGTAAGGCAGGCGGTATCACCGAGGGCGATGAAGCCGTTTTCGGTAAAGCAGTAAATTCCTCTGTGATAGGGGGTCATACCCTTTTCTACCTTGTCGATAGTATATTCGGGCCAGGGCACATTTTTACGGAAGTCCTTGAATACCTCTTCAGCATAATCGTAGGAATAGTTTCCGCCGACACCGAGAATGGCACC
This sequence comes from Acutalibacteraceae bacterium, assembly GCA_045603665.1. Classification (GTDB taxonomy): domain Bacteria; phylum Bacillota; class Clostridia; order Oscillospirales; family Acutalibacteraceae; genus UBA6857. The sequence goes on along the minus strand of JAZUMO010000070.1, from coordinate 10,560 downwards.
GTGGTCATCACCGGAGGGAGCAGACCAGGCTTTATACTGTAAAAATGAGCCGTGGAGCTTTTTTGGATCGACACTTTCGTCGGTATACTTGGCATAATAGAGGACAACATAGAAAATATCTCTGGGAGTAAGCTTGAAGTTTTCGACGAAGGATGAGTCGGGAAGCTTGGTTCTTGCGGCAGCGGGAATACCTGTGCAGTCGGCAACGAGCTTTGAATAAATTTGCTGAATACCGTCTTTGGTTTCGTATTTTGCACCGACTATATTTCCTTTTTCATCATAAATGAAATCCTTGAAGGGTGAGCCGTAAATGAACTCTGCCCCTGCTTTTTCGGCTCTTTCAATCATAGTCATTATGTACTCATGCTTGTGCATACCGACTACTGCCTCGTGGGTTCTTTTCGGGTAATTGCCATAAGGGGAAACAACGGCAGTTGAAGCAAATTCAAAGCCGTAAACCTTTTCATTATCCTTGTCGGGTATTTCGAGGTCGAACTTTTCCATATCTTCTCTTCCCATATGGAAAATATCGTATTCACGGGAAATGTTGTCCTTTTCCTGCTTTTCAATTACAACCACATTGAAGCCTCGTTTTGCCATCTGATAAGCAAAGTAAGAGCCTGTGGTTGATGCACCGGCAATAAGAATATCGCAATTCTTCATATATAACACTCCTTAAAATAATAATTTATCCTTATTAATCATAACATTATTTTAAAGAATTGACAATAATTTCACATAAGTTCCCTTTGTACTTAATGAATGAATTTTTCCTTCAGTTCATAGTACTTTTCAACAAACCAGAATCTGACTTCATATTTTTTGTCGCCCTTGATAATTTTTTTCTCGTTTTCGTTCAGAATATCCGTTAGGGCAGGACTATCTTTTGTGGCGGCAGGAAGACACATAGGCGGAAACATCACACACCACCAATTTTTTCCTTTGCCTTCGCCGATAATAACTCTTACTGCATTATAGTATCCGGCGGGGAGAGTTATGTCTCCGTATTTTCTGGTAGGAAAGTATGCTTTTCCGAGATTAACTGTCACGGGGTAATCGCAGCCGAGACTTCTAACGGTGCTTTCGGCGGTTTGTTTGAGGAAGGGCAGAGAGCAGTCGATTTTCTCTGTGGCCTCGATTACTGTTTCACTGCCGCGGAAAACACTTTCTCCGTCCCGCAAAAGCTCATCTCTGACGGCATATTTGATGCTCTGGTCAGTAATAGAATCAGAGGCAGCTATAACGTGAAGACGTAGGACCTTTTCTCTTATGCCTTCACAGCTGTTTTCAAAGGAAAGAGTGGAAATAACGGTGAAAATAAGTGCGATGAGGGCAGATATTTCTATGGCTTTGAGTTTCATTTATTAACCTCCCGGATATAATGCTTCTGTTGTAAATTATTGGGAAGGTTTTAAGAAAATATACTCTCTGCCATAAAAAGGAACAGAAAAAGTTTTTATCGCTCTTGACAAAGGGCATAATAGATAATATGATTGAAACAGAAAAAAGGAGTTTTTTATGGATATTTTTGAGCAGGTTTGTGATATAATCAGAGAAAATATGGGCTTTGATGAGGATGTTGTTTTTACGGAGGAAATGACCTTCGGCGAAATGGAGCTCGACAGCCTTGATGTAGTGGACTGCATAATGAACATTGAGGATGTTATGGATATACAGCTTGAGGACGAAGAGCTGCAGCCTCTAAGAACCCTCGGAGAGCTTGTTGAAATTGTAAAAATGAAAAAAGGGATGTAAAAAATGATAAACACAGAGAATACAAGATATATATTGTGGGACTGGAACGGTACACTTCTTGACGATCTGCAGATTAATTTTGAAATCGAAAATGCCCTTCTCAGAAAAAGAGGGATTAAGGAAATGGAAAGCATAGAGCAATATCATCGGATATTCTCTTTTCCGATTATCCGCTTTTATGAGAAAATGGGCTTCGATCTCGAAAATGAAAGATTTGAGGATATTGCCCGTGATTATGTTTATGAATATGAACAGAGGTTTCACGAGGCTGAAATTTTTGAGGATGCTGAGAGGGTAATAAGATATTTCCGTACAGCGGGAATAGAGAATATTATTCTTTCTATGACAGAAAATAAATGGCTTTTTTCTCAGGTTGCCTTTCACGGCATAGACCATCTCTTTTCCGATATTCTCGGAACGGGGGATATATATGCCCGCAGCAAGGTGGAAATAGCAAAAAAATGGATGGCTGAAAAGGGCGTTTCCGGAGATGAGGTGCTTTTTGTCGGAGATACAACTCATGATTTTGAAGTGGCGCAGAGCATCGGCTGTGAATGTGTTCTTATTGCAAGGGGACATAACAGTAAATCTGCCTTAGAAAAAACCGGAGCGGAAGTCATAGGCAGCATAAGCGGACTTATAGTATAATTTTTGCCTTTTAATTGAAAAATTTTCCTTAAAATATTGATTTATTTTCAAATTTATGGCTTAATATAAGGTAACAATAAAATATAAAGGAGTTACATAAAATGGAACAGATTAAAAGATTGCGCTATTTTGTTGACGGTCAGTGGTTAGAATCAAAAACCGAAAAATATATGCCCGTCTATAACCCCAGCACAGGTGACGTTATTGCTGAAACACCCTGCTGTACTGCAGAAGAAGTTGAACAGGCTATTGCAAGTGCAAAGGCGGCTTTCCCTGCTTGGTCTAATACACCCGTTATGAAAAGAGTTCAGGTGCTTTACAAATTCCGTGAGCTTCTTATCGAGCATCTTGACGAGCTTTCAGAGCTTTGCGCTCTAGAGCACGGTAAGGTTCTTTCCGAGGCAAAGGGTGATATCCTCAAGGTTAAGGAACCCGTTGAGCTTGCTATTACAGCTCCCATGTCTCTTTTAGGTGATGCTATGAGAGATACCTCCAACGGCTATGACACCACTCTTTACTATGAGCCCGTAGGTGTTTTTGCAGGTATCGTTCCCTTTAATTTCCCCGGTATGATTCCCATGGGCTGGATGGTTCCTTGCTGTATCGCATCCGGTAACACCATCGTTCTTAAGCTCGCTTCAATGACACCGATGACTGCTATGAAGTTCAATGAGCTTCTTTGTGAAGCAGGTCTTCCCAAGGGTGTAGTTAACCTTGTAACCTGCTCAAGAGTTGAAGCAGACATTCTTCTCAAGCACCCCGATGTAAAGGGTATCACATTCGTAGGCTCAACAAAGGTTGGCCTTCACGTTTATAAGGAAGCTGCAGCCACAGGCAAAAGAGTTCAGGCTCTCTGCGAAGCAAAGAACCATGCTCTCGTTCTTGAGGATGCTGCACTTGAAAGAAGCGCAAGAGGTATTATCAACTCTGCATTCGGTTGCGCAGGCGAAAGATGTATGGCTCTTCCCGTTGTTGTTGCTCAGGAAACCATCGCAGATAAATTAGTTGCTCTTCTCAAGCAGTACGCTGAAGAGCTCAAGCTAGGTCCCGCATATCTCCCCGAATCAACTCTCGGCCCCGTTGTTACTGCTGAGCATAAGGCTTCAGTTATCAACTGGATCAACAAGGGTATTGAAGAGGGTGCAACTCTCGTTCTCGACGGCAGAAACGCAGTAGTTCCCGGCTGTGAAAACGGCTTCTATGTCGGTCCCACAATTCTTGATAATGTTACTGAGGATATGACTGTAGGTACACAGGAAATCTTCGGACCCGTTCTTTGCATCAAGAGAGTAAAGAGCTTTGAAGAGGGTCTTGCTCTTATGAACCGTAACCCCTATGCTAACGGTTCAGTTATCTTCACACAGAACGGCTATTATGCAAGAGAGTTTGCAAAGAGAACAGACGGCGGTATGGTGGGTGTCAACGTTGGTATTCCCGTACCCGTCGGTGTATTCCCCTTCACCGGTCACAAGCTCTCCTTCTTCGGTAACCTTCACTGCTTAGGTAAGGATGCTTTCCGTTTCTTCACCGAAACAAAGGCTGTTACAACCCGTTGGTTTGACGAAGAAGAAATGAAGGCTACTACCGTTGATACATGGGATGGCTCCGTAGGCGGCGGTGTTTAATTAACTTCAGATAAATAAGAAACAGAGGCTGAAAAAGCCTCTGTTTTTTATAATTTAAAAAGGTGATGCAGTTACATCACCTTTTTATCAAATCAGACAAGATTGCCTAAATCAAAGTTGAAATTGCCTTTTAAGATATTGGTAAAGAGCCTGATAAGTGCCGTAATAAAACGGAAAGCAGAGAGGAAGACGGTTTTTTCAGGCTGATTGAAATCCTCGTCTGTGCCGACGGTAGGTATAAGATTTTCACCGTTTGTATCTTCGGTTTCACCTACGAAGGTTACAAATTGAGGCAATCTTTCGTCTTCGACAGTAAGATCATATCTCATAAGCTCCATTGAAATGCTTTGTAAGGGGCCGAAGAAGTCATGATGAAGGTCCTTTACAAACCAGGTTCTGTCGGGGAAAAGACAGGTAGACGCGTCAATTTTCAAATCAGGGGAAATGTATTTCTTGTTTTCAGGAGCAACCTTTGACAGGTAATCCTCTGAAAGAACTGTGTTATAATCTGCAGCAGTACCGCCGAAGGATTGTCTGTATACTGAGGTGTCTGAATCTCCCTGAGTCACAGCACCTTCATATAAAGGAATTTCAGGGAAATTATATTTGGTGAAATTATAAAAGTTTACGCCTGCCTTCTGAAGCTCCTTCATAGTGCTTTCTGCATTGAGCTGAACTTTGTAGTAATAATCGTCTGCTTTTTGGATAAAGCCGGCATATTCTGCTTTAAGCTCATCAGTGCCGAAAACATAGTCTCTTGCCTGTAAATATTTTTCGGGGGTAACCATTGACCAGTAGGAAAGCCATCCGCCATAGGAGCTGCGAAGAAGAACAGGTAAAAGATCATCAAGGAACATTCCTATAAAAGACATAAGAGTATCGCCGGTAAGACCGAGCATTTTTACCTGCTGAAGAAGTTCAGCAAGAGTAACTATGAGTTCGCCTGCTGCTTCGTCTTTTATTACATTCTTTTCATTTACATAGTAATTAAGGAAATTATTTATGGCAGTTTCATCAAGGTGAATATCACCTGAAAAGAGAGCACTCATAAAATCTATTCCCATAACTGAGGATGAGTAGTAGCAGACATCGGAAACGTGTGCTTTGGCATGATCCTTATAAAGCTCGAGATAGGCTGCAACAACGTTTGCGCCGTAGCAACGGCCGATAATCTGAACCTTATCTTTTCCGCTTGCCGTCATAGCAAGGTCGATACAATCCTTAAGTTCTTTGGCGGTTACGGTCGGAGCTGTTCTCCAGTCATACCAGAAGCGGTAATCCCACACACCGTATCCTGAGCTCTTTTTGGGGAAGTTTTCTTTGGTGTAATGGAAACGGGTATAGCTACCGTTGCTTACGTTACCGTTTTTATCAAGTATAAGCTCCTCATAAACAGGTGCCATTGTGCTGTTGAATTCCTCGACATATGCGGTATAATCATCGGTAAGCATACCGACAGCAAGCTTTTCAAGGCAGGGCAGGAGAGCACCCTTGATTGATTCGCCGAGATCCACATCAATCGGGTAAATGGTTTCTCCCTTTGAGTTATAGATATCGTTTTTGTGAGCACCGATTACATACACAGTGGGGTACTCGGTTGTTTCTTCTGCAGCAATAGCAGGAATGGCAAAAGAAAAAACCATAACAAAGCATAAAAGAAGGGAAACAATCTTTTTCATCATAAAAAACTCCTTTTTTCAGTATATCTGTAGTTTAATATTAAAGCAGAAATAGGATGAAGTTAATGTATGAAAATGAATAAAATGTTAATAGGCACAAAAGATACAGTTAAACTGATTGATATGAGATAGGAATGACAAAATAAAACGGATACATTTGGGCGACCCTTCACAAGGAAGTTAAGGTTTTTATTGGCTCTTTTCCGCTTAAACATTATAAAAAACTCCCGAAATACGCGAGTATTACGAGAGTTATATCATTTCCTTTAAACGCAAAATTTCTCAATAAAAACTGCTTAGCACCTTAAAATTCAGATACTTTTGATGCAAAACAAGGCGAAAAGCACAGAAATCCTTTCGGATTTCGAGCATTTTTAACGCAGTTGTGCGCAAAAATAACGAATTTTAAGGCTTAACATCCTTATGAAGGGTCGCCCTTCTGTGTACGCTTTGTTTTATTGATTACTTTCTGAATATAGCTGAAAGTCTCTTCATGGGCTTCTTTCTTCTGTGCTTTTTCTTTATTTCAATGGGAGTATTGATAAGCATATTGGTAAGCACTGTCCATAAAATAACAAGGATATACATACCGAATACAGCATAGAAGCCGGCTGAAAGAGTTGCTGTAGAGATGGTTACAACAGCTGTAAGAAGCTTGATCCATGCGCTGTCAGAGAACATTCCCACGAGATCGGTAAGAGGAATTTCACCGCCGATGATTTTGTCAAAAGCAAGTCTTGAAATGATAATACAGATAAAGCAAAGAACAAGACCGCCGAGTGACATGCCGATAACTGTCTTTCTTTTGCCTGTTGCTGCTGCTACGACACCGAGTGCAAGGAAGAGAAGCAGGGTAAGAACAAAGAAGATGATAAAGGCAACTATGTGAGGAAGAACGGGCTCGATGATTGCAAGAAAGCTGGTGCTTTCGGTTGCAGTTTCAGTTGTTGCTGAGCCTGAAAGGTCTGTGGAAAGCAAAAGCTTTATGATTTCAAAAGCGGAAAATTCGTAATTGGTTGCCACACCGAACTGTGAAGCAAGGGTTACGATGGAACTGATTTCGTCTGTAAGACCGCCGATTGCAAAATAGAAGAGCTTAAGGAAAAATCCCATAACAACTGCTCCTATTGCAATAAGAGGTGTAATAATACGGTAAGCAATTTTCATTTTCTTATCTCCTTTTATTTCCAAGATGATTTGAGGTCAACTGTTCTGTTGAAGACTACCTTATCTTCGGTGCTTGTAATATCCACACAGAAGTAGCCCTGGCGCATAAACTGGAAAGTGTCTCCGGGCTTGAGATCCTTGATTTCACCCTCTAATTTACAGCCTTCGAGAACTGTGAGTGAATCGGGATTAAGATTATCCTTGAAGGAGCCTTCGGATTCGTCGGAGGGGTTGGAAACCTTGAACAGACGGTCGTAAAGTCTTGCCTCAAAATCGATGCTGTGATTTGCGCTGACCCAATGAAGAGTGCCTTTAACCTTTCTTCCGTCGGGTGAGTTGCCGCCCTTGCTTTCGGGGTCATAGGTACAATGTACTGCAGTAACTTCGCCGTTTTCGTCGGTATCATAGCCGGTGCATTTAACAAAATATGCACCTCTCAGACGCACCTCATTGCCGGGGAAGAGGCGGAAGTATTTTTTTGGAGGCTCAATCATAAAGTCCTCTTTTTCAACATAAAGTTCTTTTGAGAAGAAAATCTTTCTTGTTCCCATTTCGGGTTTGTCCTGGTTGATGGGAAGCTCGATTTCTTCGCTGTGTCCCTCGGGGAAGTTGTCGATGATTACCTTGAGAGGACGCAAAACAGCCATTGCTCTGGGTGCATTCTGGTTAAGGTTATCTCTTACGCAGGCCTCAAGAAGACCGTAGTCAACAACACTGTATGCCTTTGAAACACCTACACGATTGATGAAATCTCTGATAGCCTCAGCTGGATAGCCTCTTCTTCTCATACCGCTGATGGTGACCATACGGGGATCGTTCCAGCCGTCTACGATACCTTCGTTTACAAGAGCAAGACATTTTCTCTTGCTTGTAAGGCAATAGTTAAGGTTAAGGCGGGCAAATTCAATCTGTCTCGAGGGAGTTTCAAACTCTAATTCTTTGAGAAACCAATCATAAAGGGGTCTGTGGTTTTCAAATTCTAGAGAGCAGAGAGAGTGTGTAACACCTTCTCTTGTGTCAGAGATGGGATGTGCGAAGTCGTACATGGGATAAACGCACCATTTGTCACCGGTCTGATGATGGCTGATGTGAGCGATACGGTAAATAACCGGGTCACGCATATTTATGTTAGGTGAAGCCATATCGATTTTTGCACGTAAAACTCTTGCTCCGTCGGGAAATTCACCGTCGGTCATTCTCTTGAAAAGGTCAAGGTTTTCCTCGATGCTTCTTTCTCTGTAGGGACTGTTTTTGCCGGGCTCGGTGAGTGTGCCTCTGTATTCTCTGATTTCGTCAGCAGTAAGGTCGCAAACATAAGCCTTGCCCATTTTAATAAGCTTTATTGCACATTCATAAATGAAGTCGAAATAGCTTGAAGCATAAAGCACCTTGTCCCATTTGTAGCCAAGCCAGAGAATATCCTCTTTAATGGCATCAACATATTCAACATCCTCCTTGGAGGGGTTGGTATCATCAAGACGGAGATTACAGGTGCCGCCGTATTTTTCGGCTGTACTGAAGTCTATCTGTATTGCCTTTGCATGACCGATATGCAGATATCCGTTAGGCTCGGGCGGAAAACGGGTCTGCACGTGGGTGTAGACTCCTTTTTCCAGATCTTCGTCAATAAAATCGTGAATAAAATTGGAAACTTTGATTTCTTCTTCCATAACTGTATCCTTTCTGTCGGGCATCAGATTTTATCTGCAGCCGAGACAAGTCTTTCTTTTACTGTATCCTGACCTAAAAGAGCCATAATGGAATGAAGGTCGGGTGTATTTTTTCTGCCTGTTACAGCAAGTCTTATAACTGTGGAAACATCACCGACATGACCCTTGAAAGCGTCGGGATTTTTCTTGTATTCCTTGACATTCGGTGTGAAGCCGAGGGGCTCACAGAGCTCTTTGATTTTTGAGAACCAGGTGTCCTTATCATCCTTTGCATTGAACACCTTGAGATATGCTTCGAGAATAGCCTTTGCATCTTTGCTGCTGATATTTTCGGGCATTTCAAAGGAGCCGTCAAAATATTCGGGGAAGAAATAGCTGATATAATCCTTTACTTCGCTCCAGCAGGCAATATCCTTTCTCGGCTTCGGTGTTTCACGGTCGATGTTCAGTATAGCCTTTCCGAAGTCAGCATCACGGCTGAGCACGGCATAAAAATCACTGTCATATTTTTCTGCCCAGGCAAGGGTATAGCCGTATACAGTTTCAGCGGACATAAGAGAGATAACATTCTTACTTACGTCACCCAGCTTTACCATATCGAAAAGTGCACCTGAAACACTCATTTTTTTGAGGCTGAAGGGGAATGCGGAGATATCTGCATCCTTGTTTGTCTTGCGCCAGTCCTCGAAGTTTGAGTTGGCAAGAGTCATAATATATTCGTTTACGCTCTCCTTGGGATAGCCCTCCTGCTGATAGAAGGTAACGGCTGCTTCGGGGTCCTTTCTCTTTGAAAGCTTTCTCTTGCCTCCGTTTTCCTCCTTCATAATGGGAGCAACGTGAGCAAACTTAGGCACTCTGTAGCCGCAAAGCTTGAAAAGCTGGATATGGAGAGGAACGGAGGAAATCCATTCGTCACCACGGATGACGTGTGTCGTTCTCATAAAGTGATCATCAACGGCGTGCGCAAAGTGGTATGTAGGAATACCGTCGGTTTTAAGAAGAACAACATCCTGAATATTTTCGGGCATTTCGATTTTTCCTTTTATCATATCCTCAAAGGTGATTCTCTTTTCTGTGCTTCCGGGTGAGCGGAGACGTAAGGTATAGGTTTTGCCCTCGTCGATAAGAGCTTTTTGTTCTTCAAAGGAAAGGTCGCGGCATTTTGCCCACTTGCCGTAATAGCCTTTGTTGTCGCATTTCTCTTCTTCCTGCTTTTCTCTTAAGGCTGTGAGCTCTTCTTCCGAACAGAAGCAGGGATAAGCATAACCGTCCTGAACTAATTTTTTTGCAACGGTATGATAGATTTCTTTTCTGTGACTTTGGTAATAGGGACCGTAATTGCCCTTTTCTTTATTCTCACCGATAACACCCTCGTCAGCAATAACATCAAAGGCTTCAAGTCCGCCGAGCATAACCTCAACGGCGCCCTCAATTTTTCTCTTTTGATCGGTATCCTCGACTCTTACAAAGAATATACCGTCTTCGGTCGTCTTTGCTGTTTTATAGGCGATGGTACCTGTAAAAAGATTGCCGAAGTGAAGGAAGCCTGTGGGGGAGGGAGCAAGGCGGGTAACCTTTGTACCTTCCTTAAGATTCCTTTCGGGAAATCTTTCTTCCAGAGTTTCGGGTGTGTCTTTTATATCGGGAAAAAGTAATTCTGCAAGCTTGAAATCGTCAGTCAAATAAATCCCTCCAATCAAATGGGTATATTTCATTTTATTATCTCAAATTTCAAAGAAAATATCAAGGGTTTTAGGTATAAAAGTTTAAAAGAAAACAAAAAAATAACACCCCTGAATGACAGGGGTGTTATAGCTTTGATTGGCGCATTTATGCGTGGAAACAAACCCCCAGTTCTACTGGGGGCGAAGAAGGCTTCTAGCAAAGCCAAAACGGGCGAGCTCAAAGCAAGCCCAAGTCACTTGCCAATAAATTAAACCTCCATATATAATAGTAACGGTTTGGCAGCCGCATTACTAAAATAAAAGGAGGTTTAAAAACAATGAGAATAGACAA
>JAZUMO010000069.1:0-48188 GCA_045603665.1 Acutalibacteraceae bacterium | reverse complement strand
GGGCTCGAACCGTCGACCTCTAGCGTGACAGGCTAGCGTTCTAACCAACTGAACTACCGGGCCATTGGTGGGAACAACAGGGCTCGAACCTGTGACCCTCTGCTTGTAAGGCAGATGCTCTCCCAGCTGAGCTATGCTCCCATCAGTCGCCGCAAGGCATTTCTTACAGCGCTTGTATACTATAACAGAAAAGAACCCTTTTGTCAATGGTATTTTTGAATTTTTTCAAAGAATTTTTAATTTCCTCCCGGCCTGCCCTGATGATGTGTTCCGGTAACACCGAGATCGTCATCATCATAATCTTCTTCGGGTAGAAAACCGTCACCGATAAAGGAAGCAATAAGAGCCATACGCTCAATAAATCTCTTAAGCCACAGTATAATTATATACATGAGATCCATATTTTATATCCTTCCTTTCCCATTTTAATGATAATATAATACTATAACAAGTTGGGAAGTATGTCAACAATATTTAAAGAAAGTATTAAACATTTTTGTCCGTCGTGTATAAAATAAGGCTTTTACACGTTTTTCGGTGCAAAAGCCATATTTTTCTTAAATAACAGCCTGTTTCAGATATACAGTAATTCCGTCCTCTTATACAAGACCGTACTCCGCCGCAAGCTTTCTGAATGACGGAAGAGAGTTCTTTATCATTTCAGTTGAAACACAGTAGGAAAGTCTGACATAACCCGGAAATCCAAAAGAATCACTGGGCACTAAAAGCAGATCATATTTCTTTGCCTTTTCACAAAAAGCCTCTGCACTTTCTTCCGGCGATTTCATAAACAGATAAAATGCTCCGTCAGGCTTGGCAGTTTTAAATCCGAGCTCGTCAAATGCCGAAATAAGCAAATCTCTGTTCAACTTATAAACAGAAACATCACTTGTCTTGCCTACACATTTTCGGATAAGGAACTGCATAAGTGAAGGTGCGCAAACATAACCGAGAGCCCTGCCTGCACCGCATACTGATTTATAAATAAGCTCAAAATTGCAAATTTCGTCGGGAACAAGAATATATCCGATTCTGTCACCGGGAAGAGAAAGAGACTTGGAATAGGAATAGCAAACAAGCGTATTGTCATAGTATTTGGTAAGATAAGGTACTTTCACATCACCGTAAACGAGCTCTCTGTAAGGCTCATCGGAGATAAGAAAAATATCTTTTCCGTATTCCTTTTGCTTTTCATTCATTATACGGCAAAGCTCAATAACTGTCTCCTCACCGATAACAACACCTGAAGGATTGTTGGGTGAATTAACAACCACAGCCTTTGTATTCGGTGTAACCGCCTTTTCAAAAGCATCCAGATCAATCTGCAGATCCTCTGCCCTGCACTTTACCTCAACAGCCTTTGCACCTGCAGCTTCAATAAAAACCTTATATTCCGGGAAATAAGGGGCGAAGATAATAATTTCATCGTCCTTTTCTGTAAGTGCCTTAAAGCAGATAGAAAGAGAAGCAGCAGCACCCGCTGTCATATAAAAATTCTTGAATGAAAAAGCAGTACCAAAGCGCTTGTTGAGGTCATCGGCTATAGCCTGTCTTGTATCATTATCTCCCACAGCAGAGGTGTAACCGTGAAGTACTGTTGAAGGAAGAGTTTCCGTAAGCTCACGAATAGTTTCATTCACTATTTCAGGTGCAGGAACACTGGGATTACCGAGGCTGTAGTCATAGACATTCTCTGCACCGATTTCGGCCTTTCTCTTTTTACCGTACTCAAATATTTCTCTTATTACAGAGCTTTTAGCACCGAGGTCATACATTTTTTCATTTACCATAATTATCACCGTCTTTAATAGATTAGAAATTCACCGCGCTAAAGTGTATAATGATAAATTATACACCTGTGAAATTAAATCGTCAATAAAAATACTGTAATTTTATAAAAAAGCAGGTAATTCAAGTATATTTTTCCACTTTCTTTCGATACGAGAAAAACTTTTACGCAACGACGCTTTATTGGTTTAAAGTTTTAAAAGTTTAAATTGTGAGTATTTTAGCACAACAAAACAGGATTGTCAAGAGGAATATTAAAAAATATTACAGTATGACTATAATTTCAAGTGTTTAAAACCTATCCGTCAGCCTTACGGCGGACACGAACAAAAAAAGGACAGGTTGCCTGTCCCCTATTAGTTTTTAATTTTATCGGTTATAATCTTTTGTTTTTTTATAATTAAAAGTTTCTTTGATAATCAATATTTTTTCTTAATGCAACTAATTTGTCAGCATATACCATATGAGCAATATTTTCAAGTGTTATGTTTTCGATATTTGCTATTGGTTCAAAAACTGTTTCCGGTAATAAAATATTCTTTGGTCTAAAATCTGCACAAAGCTCTATTTCTTTATCATATCTATCTGTAGTACGCACTAAATCATGTAATTTTCCTTCCCAGGCAACCATACTATTTGTAATAGTACTTAATTCTTGTTGCCTAGTACTTTGTCCATAGCGTTCCATCATCAGATAATACCAAGTAGCTATAACTTCTCTTAAATATTCTAGCCCTGATTTTTCAGACAAATCATCTATTCTGATAGGATCATCTATTACAGTATGTATTAAATTATTCTCTCTTTGATTTGTAAAATCTTCGATATAATGTGCCATTGGAACGACATATGCACCCGTTTCTTTTGCTATTCGATAAATTCCCGGCCAAAAATCTAATAGCAACCGATTTGGAGATTTATTCCACACACCCTCACTGAAAACTAACAAATCTGCTCCGTATTCCATTGCTTTTACCGCTTTAGCAACAGATGCTTTTTTACTTTCCTTCACCTTTCTATTTGTCATAACAACACCATTTAACCAAGCCGTTATCCCATCAAAAGTATTAAAGAACTGAGGCAAACTTCCAAATAATATATAAGAATGCCTGTACGACGCTATTATTGAAGCCAATGTGTCATCTTTAAAATAATGATTAGGTGCCCAAATAACAGGTTCTTTAGGTAAAACAATCCCATTGTCTTTTAAGTTGGATTCAGGATCTTTTAAAACATGTCTATTTTCAATTATTTGTGGACAACTCAAGAAATTCACACCTAATTTTTTTATTATACCATTGACGCTTCGCCTTAACCTTACTCCATTTTTAGACAATACCGCTTCCGGTTCATTTTTAAGTAGATAACCAAGAGTATTTATAAGAACAAAAAAAATGAGTGAAGGCTCTCTTTCTGCTGTTAAATCCGTGATTCCAGTTATATTTTTTTCATACTTTCTAATTATTTTCTCCAAACTGTTTTTGTTAAAATCATCTTGCATTGACATAGTATTTTTCTCCTTAATATAACCTTTTTATGACAAATCCTCTTGTTTATTGTTATAAAACTCAACCTTATTCTAATCTTTTATTAAACAAAAATGCAGTTTGCATACTTGGTTTCAATTTTTTTAAATGTTCAAAAGCTATTTCTTTTGACACCTGATCTTTCGGTTTGTATTTTTTTGAATCTAATATATCGATAGAATAAAACGGGTGTCCGTTGCTATCCGTCCACTCGTACAGCTTATCATTAACTCTGCTAGCCTGTATGATATTAATATCTTTCAGGTTTACACGGTTTTCTTTATGTAGTTCAAATATTTCCCATTTAAGTGTTGCCATTATATCTCTTAAATAAATTAGTGCATTTCTTTTAATAATTGAAATGTTTTCGTGTTTCTTAGAAATATTACATAGTTCTTCTGCCGAAATATTTTTTCCGATATTTACTTGAAAATGCTTATCATACTGTTCAATTGCAATCGGCACAACATCTGCACCTGTACGAAAAGCAATTTCAATGACACCCGGAAACAGATGCAATACCGGTGTCTCTACATCTACATTCCAAATGCCCTCTGGAAAAAACATTAAATTGCCACCTGCATTTAACAACTTTACAGCAGTTTCCAATGCAACCTTACGGTCTGATTTTGAATCTGTATCTATTAAAATTACGCCCGATATAGATAAGCCTAGTCCATCAAAATTACGATAAACAGTTTCCGGATCACCATTAAAAACCCAGCAAGATGTTTTACAAGCTTCAAAAACTCTCTCAATATCATATACACCAACATGAGTAACAGCAAATATACAGGGTTTATTAGTAGCCCTTCTCTTATCATTTATAACCTCAAGAGTATGCTTATTACCTAAACGAAACAGCTTAACACCAAAACAAGCAACCGGATATATCATTTTTCTAATTCGAATACCTCTTATGGGAATATTGTTTTTCAAGTGATATTCTCGCATATCTCTTTTATAAATTGCATATTCTTCCAAACTTAATTTAGATTGCTTAAATATATTTATAGGTTTTTTATAACATTCCATAAGCATCTCCTAAAAAGTATATCTGTTAAAACCCTTGTCCTTCCGGGAACTACAACTCTGTTTGAATCTGTAAAATATTTTTTTAAAGAATTCTGCTGTACGGTGGGTTCTTGCTCATTTATATCCCCTACCCATTTGCACCTGTATATATATACATCTGATAAAAGACTAACATAATAATCATTAAGTGTCAATATAATTAACAATATTTTGCACCTATATTTTTATAAAATATACAGTTATAATTATATATGGTGGTGATACAAATGATGTTAGATGAAAAATACGGAGAAGTTACTCTGCATCTTAACGAAATGATTGAAAAAAGCGGATTAAGCAAAAACAAGGTTGCTTTTAAAGCCGAGATACAAAGAACGCAGTTAAATAATTATTGCAAGGGAAAAATCCAAAGAATTGACCTTGATGTTCTTGCACGTCTTTGCTATGTTTTAAATTGCAACCCTGGAGATTTGCTTGAATATAAAAAACACGAGGAAGAATAATCAACCTCATGATTGAATATAGTATAAAATAACCGTTATAAAGGCGGTTATTTTTTTATGTAGTCGATTTAAAAGCGAACACACGCCGTGTCCCTACGGTGGAATTGTAATGTTGGGGTGGAGCAACCTCTCCGTCATGCAAAGCGTGACACCTCTCTTTAGGCTGATTAAATTTTCAAGAGAGCGATAAAAAGCCTCTCTTCGGTGAGGAGAGGTGGCAACCGAAGGTTGACGGAGAGGTGCACAACTGAGAGGTCTCGATAATTTTCCAAAATTTTTTTCAAAAACCTATTGACAACCGAAAAATCTTATGCTATTATAAAGCCACGATAATGATAATGATTATCATTATTAAATACAAATGATTGGAGCAGGACTTATGTCAACACTTAAATCCAGTAAGCAACGGGATGCGGTGCTGGCAAACTTACAATCACGGTACGATCATCCTACCGCCGAAGATGTTTTTCTTGCGGTAAAAGATGTGATCCCCTCAATCAGTCTTGCCACGGTTTACAGAAATCTGAAGCTTTTGGAAAGCGAAGGATTAATTCTGAAAATCCCCACCGGTGACAGCGACAGATTCGACGGTCACACTCACGGTCACTACCACCTGACCTGCCTTAACTGCAGAAGGGTTATTGACCTGAGTATTGATCCGGGAGTAAGTCTCAATTCTCTCCCCTGTGATTTTGAAGGCACTGTAACATCTCACTCATTGATGTTCTACGGCATCTGCCCCGATTGCAAAAAACAAACTAAAAAATAATTATTTTGGAGGAAAGAAAAATGAAAAAGTATTATTGCCCCGTATGCGGTTATGAAAGTGACGAAAAGATTGATGTATGCCCCATCTGCAAAGCTAAGATGAAGGAAAGAGAAGAAGGCGCAGGCATGACCTGGGCAGCAGAACACATCCTCGGCGTAGGCAAAGAAGCCAATGTTCCCGAAGAAATCATTATGGGTCTTCGTGACAACTTCAACGGCGAATGCTCAGAGGTAGGTATGTATCTTGCTATGGCAAGAGTTGCTCACAGAGAAGGCTATCCCGAAATCGGCCTTTACTGGGAAAAGGCAGCTTATGAAGAAGCTGAACACGCGGCAAAGTTTGCTGAGCTTCTCGGTGAAGTAGTAACCGACAGCACAAAGAAAAACCTCGAAATGAGAGTTGCTGCTGAAAACGGCGCTACACAGGGCAAGTTCGATCTTGCTAAGATGGCAAAAGAGCACGGTCTTGACGCTATCCACGATACCGTACACGAAATGGCTCGTGACGAAGCAAGACACGGTAAGGCATTCGAAGGTCTTCTTAAGAGATATTTTGGCTGATAACCCCTCTGTCACTTTCTGACATTCCGGTTCAAAGGTGACAAAAAAAGATTTAAATCATATATGAGGGGATGCGGTTTCCGTGTCCCCTCTTTTATAATAAGGAGTGGAAATTATGTTTGATTATACAATCTGCAAATGCAAGCAGGTATCTTTCTTTGATGTGGAAGATGCACTTAATAAGTTCGATAAATTTGAGGATGTTGAAAAAGCCTTTGAGAGTGTGCAAAAAATCACTCAATGCTCAACAGGCTGCGGAGGCTGCCACGACAAGATATTGGATGCAATTTCCGAAATAATGACTAAACGCCGCCCTTATTGACTATAATTATATCAATTGAAAAAATTCAAAGCATCATACTTATAAAACGGAGGTATATATTATGAAAAAGTATATTTGTCCTTGCGGATATGTTTATGACCCCGCCATCGGTGACACAGAAAACGGAGTGGAGGCAGGCACAGCCTTCGAGGATTTACCCGAGGATTGGGTATGCCCCTGGTGCGGACTCGGTAAGGACGTATTCGAAGAGGAATAAGAGAACAAAACTGAATTATTATCTGTCAGCTCAAAACCACCCGAAAAAGCTTTTCGGGTGGTTTCTTTCAGTAAAAGCCAACTGCCGGGAATGTCCCGGCAGTTGAAGTTTAAAGCTTATTTAATTAAATATATTTGCATTAATAATGCTTCATACCGCATTCGCATACGGGATTGGTCTTGAACAGCTTCCAGAAGAACATTGCTATCTTTGCAAAGAAGCCCATAAATCCTGTCTTATGACAGATATGGTCGCATTCCTGATAATTGCCGCGAATTTCTTCCTTATCAATTTGTAATGTAACTGTCTGATAGCATAAACCGCACTTACCTGTTACATAATATGTATAGTTGCCGTAAGTTCCTTTATGGGAATACACGGTGTCGGCGTTAAATAATACGCTGTGATTTACGGTATATTCCATTTTATTACAGGAATTACAACGAACTCCGCACTGTGTTTCTGATACATATTCGTAGGGCAGAGCTCCTATTTTATCGACGAAGTTATGGCTTGTGCCATCATTGCCGAATCTTGTATCCTCATATTCAATTGTGTGAGAGCATACTTTGCATACGCCGCGGTAAAGGGGATGATTAAAGCAGTCGCTCGGGCGGATGAGCTCGGTATCATATGTATGATCACCCAAATTGGTAAACTCAATTTTTGGGCTTACATAATCACAGTTCTTACATTTGTATACAGCTGCGTGGCCTGTTTCGTTACAGGTAGGAAGCTTAATGGGTTCGATTTCAATCAACTCGTGACCCATCGGATCAACAGGAGCGGGACGGTCTATGATAGTGCCACAGTGGCTACACTTCATACCGCTTGTATATCCGCCCATAGTGCAGGTTGCAGGCACTTCGGGGATAATCTCTTCCTTATGTTCGCCAATAGGAATACTTTCCCTCTGCTTTGTAACAACTCCGCAGTATGCACAATAGTGTTCATCAGTATATCCGTATGAGATGCAGGTTGCTTCCACACCGGGTCTTACCTTGATATCCTTATGTTCATCGGCATAGTCACCTGTTGTCACAACATAATATTCACAGTTCTTACAGGTTGTTTCAGTTGTTTCTCTTTCCTTGCAGGTTGCCTCAGTAACTGTTTTTGTTTCAAGCACGTGCTCACCTGTTGCAGCAATTTCCTTAAGAAGTGTATCGCCACATTCTGAGCAGCTGTACTCTGTCAGGCCGGGAAGACATGTAGGCTCAGAAATTACCTTACCGTTTTCTTCGTCGTATGTATGTCCTGTTGCAGGAACTTTCTGTGAAGTTACGGCATAATCGCATCTTGAGAATTTTTCTATGCAATTCAGCGGTTGCTTTTTCACTTCTTATATTCGCCAATACATCAACTCCTAACTTGTTTGACTTCACAAAACAAAACACGGTTTATTTTCATTGTAATACTATCACAACTTTTTAAAAATGCCAATATTTTCCTGCTTAAAGAAGTTTAAAAAACACACAAAAACAGCCGACATTTGCCGGCTGTTTTAATTTTTCCAGTCTTATTTAACTGCTACCTGAGCAGGTTCATCCTTGTTGAAAAGGTTTTTGAACCAGGCAACAATCTTTTCGAACCAGGCCTTTATCTTGAGGAAGAATGCAACGAGACCGTTCGGAGCGACACCCTCTTCCATATCGAGAACATCGTCAAACTCTTCCCATCCGAGAACTTCTTCAAGCATATCAGCCATAACGGGATTTTTCTCTCTGAGATCAGCAATAGCTTCTTTCCAGAGCTTGTTGATATCCTTCATACCGCCTGCAACGCCGCCTACAGCTTCGTCCACACCGTAGAAGAGATAGTAGAGTGTTGAAAGTGCCATATCCATACCGAGATATGTGTCTGTTGCGCATTCAGCGATAACCTTAAGAACACCACGGAGATACTTTTCAGCATCAGCATTCATACCGAGATTATCCTTAAGAAGACCTACAAGCATTTCCTGATTGTTTTCGTGCATAACGAACTTAACAATAAGTCTGAGAACAACTGTTACAAGCTCTGCAGGACCGCCGGAAAGGCTGCCTTCAGGTGTGTAAGCCATCTTATATGCTGTTCTGCCGTTCTTGGAGGTGTACTCTTCAAGGGTACCTACTGTAAGCTCAGCAATAGCATCAGCATTGAGACTTGTGAATTCATAGCCTGTTGCATTATAGATAGCTTCAACAACAGTATCAAAGATCCAGTTCATATTAATCTTTGCAAGATCAATACCGATAACCTCGTAAAGATCAACCTTTGCGATAGGCTCAATCTTTGCAAGAAGCATAAATACTGCATTGACTGTATTCTTTACAACTGTATCAAT
Source organism: Acutalibacteraceae bacterium (assembly GCA_045603665.1). Classification (GTDB taxonomy): domain Bacteria; phylum Bacillota; class Clostridia; order Oscillospirales; family Acutalibacteraceae; genus UBA6857. The sequence continues at coordinate 39,142 of JAZUMO010000069.1, read as the reverse complement.
ACCGTTTGAGTTGATGAAGTAGAAGAGGTTGGGAAGAATTGCGAGAATCTCATTTGCGGGATCAGCAATGATTTCTTCTACTCTGTCAAGAAGAGGATTAAGGATTGATGTAACAATAACATCCTTATCACCGTTCGCGATAGCGTCATAGTAAGCACCGCTGTAGCTGCGGATAACTTCACCGTCTTCGCTTGTCTCTTCCTTGTAAACTGCAGGAAGAATGTTATCACATTCGAGAACCTCAAGAAGAGGAATGATACCGTCGGAATAGCCGTGAGCACCCTTAAGTGTAAGGGCATCAGTATCAACATCACTTACAAAGAGGGCTATATCCTCACCTGCAAGAAGCCATCTGAGCAAGCCGTTAAGCGGCTCAAGCACGTCGCAGAGATAAGTTACAAACTGTACTCTGTCATTGTCAAATTCGGGAATCTTTACCTTTGCAACCGCTGCAATGTCGGCGATATCTGCTTCCTTAAGAACTGCAGCAATGTGTCCGCCTACAACCTTGCCGTTAACCTCAAGATTGATTATTCCGTCAAGAATACCTGCAAGTGCATCACGGATTGCAACCAAATTCTTGCTGTTATAAACTGAACCGTTAAGTAAGCCGTTGATAAGGTCAGTAAGATTGTCAGCGCTTACGCCTGCAATTTCGAGACCGAGGAGATAAAGAATATTATCCACAAATTCACCGAAGTTATCAGCAATGTACTGAGCCATTTCTTCAGTATAAAGAGGTCCGTACATATGCTCTTCGAAAATTTCTGATGTCTCAATTGCAGTAAAGGTTTCACCGACTCTGTCTGTAAACATCCAGGAGAATTCCTGAACAGTTACTTCATCTGCTTCGCAAAGATTTACGATAAGCTGATAAATATCTTCGCCGACAATACCCTTTACAAAGTCTGCATTAGCTTCATCAGTAAGAGTGATAATTACAAGAGTAACAAGTACTGTTACCATATCATACTTATCAAATTCATCAGCATAAACCATTCTCTTGGCTGTGCCGGCATATCTGCTCACTGAGTCATATTCTTCAATCTTACCGAGTGCAAAGCCTACAAGAACATCTTCAACAAGAGTGAGGTCGAGACCGTCAACCATAAGTGAAACTGCCTTAAGAATAGACTTGATTGTAATATTGTCAAGGCTGATTACATCGTCGCCTTCTTCATACTTGTCTGCGATACCCATAAGCTCAGGAATGTTGACAAGTGAATTGATATCAAGTTCAAGACCGAATGCCTCAAGCTTTGTAAGAAGAGCTGTAAGAGCAGCGGTAAGGTTATCGATTGCTGCGGCAACACCGTTGGTGTTGAGGAAGTAAAGAAGGTTGGGAAGAATGTCAAGAACTCTTTCAACAGGCATTTCGAAAATTTCGTTAATGCGTGCTGCGAGAGATTTGAGTACTGCTGTTACGACAAGCTTCGTATCAGCAACTACATTGCCTTCCTCGTCATAAATTTCGGGAAGATTCTGACATCCGAGTGCTTCAAGAATAAGAGCGAGACCTTCTGAATAACCGTATGCACCGTTGATTACGATGAGGTCTTCGGGAAGAGTTTCAATGTCTCTGTCTTCAGCAACAAAGAATGCATAATCCTGACCGAGAAGGAGCCACTCAACAAGACCTTCAGCATAGGTATTGAGAATATTAGCAAGCTCAAGAGCGAAGTTTTCAACAGTTGTAATGCCTTCGGGAGCCTTGTATTCCTTAAGGCCGGCGATGTCTACATTAAGAAGAAGACCGGCTGCCTTAAGAAGCTCAACGTCAATGCCTTCAAGAAGCTTGGTGATTGCACCAACGAGGCTGTCAAGATTTTCTGTTGTAAATACATTTACCTTATCCTTGAGAAGTGCACTGAGTGATGTGTAATTTTCATCGATCATACCTGCAGCCAGATCACCGATTTCAGGAAGAGCGTCAGTTACATACTTAGCAACATTTTCGTTCCAGTTGTTGGGATATACAATTGCATACTTCATTGTATCAACTGTTCCGTTATCAGCCAGAGCGTAATCCCATTCGGGAGCTGTGTAATCGATTTCAACTGACTCGAATACTGTTCTGATAGCAGCGATAACGTCCATACCGAGCATTTCGCTGAGCTTGTTTGCAAAGGCTTCATCAGCTAAAAGATTAAGTACAGTTGTAAGGAGAACAGTAACTGTATCCTTTCTTTCTGCAGTCATCTTATAGGTGTATTTTGCCTTCTCAATCTTGCCGATACAAAGGTCAACAAGAATATCTTCTGCAACGGTGAGATCAAGGTCAGTAATTTCTTCGACCTTATCAATGATATAGCCGAGTGAAAGTGCTGCAAGGTTAAGCTTAACCTCTGTGCCGTCTTCTTTCTCGAATTTGATAAGATCAGCGATACTGATTTCTTCCTCAAGAATACCGAGACCGTTAATCTTTTCAACAAGTGCATATACGGGCTGGAGAAGGTTGTCAACTGCAATGCCTAAGCCGTTTGCATTGAGGAAATAGATGAGGTTGGGAAGAAGATCAAGAAGCTCATTTACAGGAGCAGCAAGAATAGCTTCTACTCTATCGCCGAGAGCCTTGAGCACATTGTAAGCCGTTGCATCCTTAACGTCAGGAACATCACAGCCGAGAGCTTCGAGAATAAGTGCAAGACCCTTTTCATAGCCGAGACCGCCGTTGATAACGATGGTATCTGTGCTATCGGACTTCTTGGCGATTCTGAAGTCGTCGCCGAAGAAGAGAAGGTTTACAAGACCCTTTGCATAGGTATCAAGAACGTATCCGAGCTCTTCTACAAATGCACCGATTGTCTCGATTTCCTTATCGCAGGTGTAGTTCTTGAGACCAACAAGGTCAACATCAAGGATATAGCCTGCTTCGAGAAGTACATCGTCAACATTTGCGAGAACTTCCTTGAGCATGCCGATGAGAGCATTGATTGTCTCGTCGGAGAAGAGATAGTTGATAACAACTTCCTTTGTGCCCTTTTCTTCGTCTGCTTCCTGTACGGTGATATTCATATCGCCGTAAACAAGGCTATTGAGAAGTTCGGCAACAGATTCATACTTTTTACCGTCGATTTCAATCATACCGATAACTGCATCAACAAGTACATCAAGGTTATCAGCAAGATATGCTGCTTTTTCACCTGTCCAGTCATTGGGGTAGGTAAGAGAATCAAGAGTATTGGGAAGACCTTCGCCGGTTGCAAGGTATTCCTCAAAGGCTGCTGCATTGTCATCGAACCAGTAGTACCATTCGGGTGTACCGTAGGTAATATCTACATCTTCAAATACTTTGCCGATGTTTTCAACTATGCCGTCTGTTCCGAGCATTTCGTCGAGAGCTGCACCGTTTTCGGGAACAGTTGCCCATTCGAGAAGGAAGGAAAGAACAACTGTGAGAAGGTCAGCCTGAGTGAAGTTGTCGTTGTATGCGGCTGTCTTAGCAACCTTTTTACCTTCTGCATCTACAGTAGTATTTGCAAGAGCAGATACTGAGGTATAGGTTGTTGCTGTGGAGTTAAGAAGGTCATAAATTACATCCTTAAGCTCTGCAAGGTCAAGTGTGGGAGCGAATACGCCGAGAAGATCGAATACAAAGTCAAGACCGATATCATCGATGTTGATGCTGAGATGCCAAGCCTCGGGAAGAAGACCGTTGATAAGCTCATTGAGGTCAAGATCATAGATGGGTCTGATTGTATCGAGAATTACATATACAGGCTGGAGAAGGTTTCTTACGGAAACTGAAAGGCCCTTACTTGCGATGAAATAGAATACGCCGGGAAGCATATCAATGATTCCCTTGACGGGTTCATCCTTGATTGAGTCAATCTTTCCTGCGAGAGCTTCAAGAATAAGAGTGAGAGCGTCATCGTCTGCGCCCATAGCCTCTACCTCACAGCCGAGAGCCTCAAGAAGAGGAACGATTGCGTTGGTATAGCCGTCATAACCGATAAGAGTAATCTTTTCGCTTTCGGAAAGAGTGATTTCAAGATTTTCACCTGCAAGGATGAAATCAAGAACGCTCTTGAGAGGAGCAAGAAGAGCTGTGAGCTCAGCAACGAATTCATCTGTATTCTCTATGCCGAAATCAACTACTGCATCTTCAGCAAGATTTGCATAAGCCTTGTAGGAGCTGAAATCGAGGCCGAGAAGACCCTTGAGAAGAGACTCTACATCGAGAGCAGGAGCTGCAGCTTCTGTTTCTTCTTCGCCTTCTTCACCTTCGCCTTCGGTTTCTGTCTCTGTCTTACCTGCTTCTTCAATAAGAGCATTGATGTCGCCGAGATTACCGAGAAGCTTTGCAATTGCGGTCATTGTTTCGTCGGAGAAGAGACCGCCGATAAGAGCACCGATATCGTTTTCGATTTCTTCGGTTTCCTTGTCAAAGTCTACCTTTGCAAGAGTGAGAACAGCAGCTACAATATCATCAATGTTATTGTAAAGGTATTCAGCCTTATCCTCTGTCCAGTCATTACCGGGGTTGAGGTAAATTTCGTTAGCTGAGTTACCTACAACGCTTTCACCGTTGATGATACCGTCGAACCAGGTGAATTCTCTGAACTTGTTGTACTCAACGGGATGGTCGAGAAGCTCAACGATAGCTGCGATGGTTTCATCGGAGTTATTTGCAAGGTTAGTGAAGATATCGGCAATCATTTCGTCGGGATCTTCAACGATACCGCCGAGAATACCGCTGCTGAGAACATATCTGAGAAGGTAAACAAGTACATCAGCTCTGTTTGCTTTGATGTGAGCTGCCTTACCTGCTTCGCCCCAGTTATAGCCCTTGATTGATCTTACTGTATCAATTTTGATAAGAGTACCGAGAAGAGCAATACGTGCGGCATCGGGAGCCTGTGTGCCTTCGAGTGCAGGAACAAGACCTGCAACGAATTCCCAGATACCTGCCATTGAGGAAAGGTCAGCACCGCCGAGAAGTTCACCGATATCGAGGAAGGTTGAGATTTCAACGGGGAGTGTATCAGCAACAACATCATCAACACGGACATTCTTGATAATACCTCCCTCACAGGTCAAACCTGTCATGCTTTCAACAACACCGTCAAGATAGGGAAGAAGAGTTGATATAACACCGACATTCGATGTACAGTCATTAAGGTCGGCATTGATTGTGGCACCTGCTGAATAATCAATTGTAGTTGAGAGATAATCAAGCTTAGGAAGAAGAAGGTCCGCTTCAATAGCATAAGCAAGGTTGGGAAGGATATCGAGAATTGTCTCAATGGGATTTACGGAAAGCTTGGCAATAACAGCATCAAGAGGAATAAGAAGGCCTTTTTCAATTACATCTCTTGTTGACTTGAAGGTTTTACCGTCAGGAGCAGCTACACCTAAAAGCTCAAAGAGAGGAGCAATTACATTATTGTAGCCGTCATTGGCTGTAGCAGTAAGACGAAGGTCAATGGTATGAATATCAAGCTCAATACCGCTTAATGTAACATCGTCCCAAAAAAGTACGTCACCGACATAGAAATTATTCAAGCCGTCCTCACCGTAACCGGTACCGATTTTCGGATTGAACTGATCCATTTCCTGATTACAAAGAAGAGCGAGAAGGATAGGCTCAAGACCGATAAGTGCAGCCTGTGCTGCCTGAAGGAAGCGTTCACGCTTTGCTGCGCCAGTAAGCTTATCAATACCCCAGTCAAGAGCGAGAACCTTTGTTACGTTACCTTCATCATCAGTAACAACTTTTCCGTCCTTATCAAGTTTATCTTTGAAAAGAACAGCATCGTTCCAGGGTGATTTGCGTGTGCTTTCGTCCCAGTTACCGTCAGAATCCTTTGAAATAGTTGAAGGTGTAGTTGCCTTGCTGAGGAGCGTAGCTACATCGCTGAACTGAGAATATTTGCTGCTGATGGTTTCAGCGAGTGTTGTGGGGAAGATTGGTAAATCAAGACCCTTGGTTGCTTCCTCAACAGTCTTAAGGTAAAGGTCAGCATAAACATCAACCTTCTGACCCATAACATCCATAGCGGGATCATCGATAACAGGATCAATGCCCATCCAAACCTCTGTGAAGATGTTTGCTACTGCGGGATAGATGAACTGAATAATAGTGTTGATGAGAGCATCAGAATAAACGTTTTCTTCAATGAGAGAAGTAAGAAGACCTGCGATATCGAAGGACTCGCCTGTTTCTTTATTAATAAGAGAGCCGAGTACCTTCTTAATCTCTTCGTTAGCAAGGGCAGCTTCGAGAGTATCGATTACATCCTCAACCATATCATCGTCTACGGTGTAATCCTTATCACGGACGATTTCGTTTTCTGCGTCTGCTTCTCTTACAACATCAGCTTCTTCAAGTGTGCCGTAAGAACCGAAGCCCTTTGTAGCTACGAAATCGTTATACTTGACAAGAATAGCCTGTAATTCATTATATTTCTTAACTGTTTCAGCGGGAACTGTGAAGTTGCCTGAATTGTTAAGGAAGTTATAGGAAGTAGTGTCAATAAGACCTATAGAATCCTTAAGAGTATTATAGGATTCGAGAGATACGTAGTGTACGGTTGCACCGTAAGCAGCCTTATGTGCCTCATAAAGGTCATAAGCTACATTGATCTGTACCTCAGTTCTGGTGTTGAGCTCTGCATAAGCGGCATTCATATGATTGACCATCTTTGTGTTGAGGTCATCAAAGAGCTTTTTTGCATTCTCCTCACCGAGCTCGTCCTTCATTTCGTCAATAAGAGTTCTGAGACCTGTGTACCAGCTGTCATAGTTCTTAAGAGAATTATAAAGCTTATCGTAATTTGTTGTTGTAACGTCCTCGATCTGAGCGTCAAACTTTGCATACTCAGCAAGGAATTCCTCGTTATAGCCTGCAGCCACACCGAGCTCTTGAAGATTAGCCTTAAGGGTGTAGAGACTGCTTACATAATCGGCACCGATAACTTCGGCAAGAAGGTCTGCACGGTATTTTTCAAGATTGCCGATATGGGTATTAAGAGCTGCAATTGCGGTTGTGATGTCACCTGAGTTAACATCTCCGTTATCAACATCGTCGATATCCCAGGTTCTATATACCTGTGCATCAGCCTCGGCTGCAGCCTTATATTCAAGAATACAAAGAGCCTCATATCTGTCAAAGATTTCCTGAATTCTGGTTTCAACAGCCTCTGTATCAAGGTCATAGGTGGATGCGATAAGAGCCTGTGTGGCAGGTTCCAGTGCAGTGAAGGTGGCATAGGTAGCTGTGAAGGCATCATAGTGAGCCTTTATCTCGTCCTTACCCATACGGGTGTAGTCCTCAGCATAGTATTCCTTGATTTCATCAACAGTATCCTCATAACCGAGGAAAATTATGGCATCCTCAATGTTCTTGATTGCCTTATCGTACTGTGTACCGAAGAAGTGCTTGAAAACATATTCGTTATAAGCATCCGTAACCTTTTTCTTTTCGGCTTCAAGGGCTGTTTTAGCTGCAGAAAGAACTGTCTCATCCTTTGAAATAGCAAGAACAGCATTTACATCAGCTGCATTGTAATAGGAGTCAGCGGTGAAATAAGTGTCGGCGTCTTTAATGACCTCTGTGCTTTTTGCATTGCCGGTAACACCTGAAACTGCAGCAGAAACATATGAATAGTATGTGTACTTATGTGTGTAGTAGGTTTTTTTCCAGAAAAGTGCACCTGTAGTACGTTCGGTATAAGTGTAATCGTACTTGTCATTCTTATGCGTTACTGTATATGTCTTTGTTGAGGACACAGTATCGGGAAGATTATCAAGTGTGTAATCCGTAACAGAGGATACCATATTGATTTTCAATGTAATAGATGAGGGAACAGACCAGTTTGCTCCGGGAGGTGTTCCTGTGCTGGATGTGGTTTCAGCAGTTGACTGCTGTGCACCTGTGGCAGTTACACTGGCACCGGAAGTAAGACCGGTAAGAAAATTCTTAACTTCGTAGGTTGAATAGTTATCCCCCATTCTTGAACTCATCTGAGACATAATGGAGCTGTTAATCTGATTGATTGTTCTGTTTCCTGCCGATGAGCCTGAAGGACTTCTGTCTGCAAGTGCGTTAAATACCACATAATAGGCATCAACGGCTGCAGTGATTTTTCCGTCAGGGTCATCAACTGTGTAGTTGGGTGATGTGCCTGAGAAATTTGCATTTTTGACAGTATCATTTGCAAGTGCTGAAGCAAGAGCATTCCACTGTGCTTCGCTTACACCGGTAGCAGCAGCGAAAGAAACTGTACCGAAGCATACGCTCATGCTGGACACAATCATAATGACTGCCAGAAATACGGATAAAAGTTTTTTTGTAACTTTCATGTTTTTTCCTCCATTTAAAAATTTAATCTGTCTTTTCTGCCGAAACGGCAAAAGGTTTTTGTGCTTTAGCCTTTTCGGGAAAAAAGCACAGTTTTTATTTCCTCAAAAGGAACCTTTAATATTGGTTCAATGCACTCTCTCCGACCTTCCTTAAAGGGGCTTTTTTTACCCCCGAAAGGCTTGCCGTTTTCACCTCCTGACCACAGGGCACGACAAAAAAGAGCGCACACGTCCGCTATTGTGAATATTGTACCTTATACAGTACCTATAAGCAATTAACATCCAATAAAGAATTATTAAGAATAATGTTCGCGTTCTTAATTCTTTTTAATAATTAATCCATCTGTATTTTAATAAAACAAAAAGGGCAGAATATTCTTTAAAAAGGAGATTTTTTATGTGCACAGCCCTGACTTATAACAGCGACTGCTTTTATTTCGGCAGAAACCTTGATCTCGACATTGAGTACGGTGAAAAAGTAACAATTATGCCCCGCAATTTTATATTTCCGATGAGGTGTACGGATGACATTGAAACGCATTATGCCATCATAGGAATGGCGGTAACAGCAAAAGGCTGTCCCCTCTTTTTTGAAGGCACAAACGAAAAAGGTCTTTCTATGGCAGGGCTCAATTTCCCCAATAATGCTTTTTACAGAAAACCTGCGCAGGGTAAGCTCAATCTCGCACCCTATGAGCTGATACCGTGGATTTTAGGAAAATGCGGCAGTATATCTGAAGTAAGAGCACTTACCGAAAATCTTAATATTATCGATATTCCCTTCAGTGAAAGCTTTCCCCTTTCCCCTCTTCATTGGATTATTTCCGACAGGAACACCTCTCTTACGCTCGAAAGCACCAAAGAAGGACTTAAGGTTTATGAAAACGAATGGGGTGTTCTTGCCAACAGTCCTGCCTTTGACTTTCATAGAATTAACGCAGAAAAGACTTTGCTTTTGGGTGAACCCTTGCCCGGTGACTTTTCCTCCGAGTCAAGATTTGTCCGTGCTGCTTACCTGAAGAAAAAATCTTCACCCAAAAAGGGCGAAGAAGAAAGTGTCGGTCAGTTTTTCAGAATGCTGTCCCTCGTAAGTGTTCCCGAAGGATGTGTTTTAAAAAACGGTAAGCCCCACTATACTCGTTACGCCTGCTGCTGCAATACAGATAAGGGAATTTTTTATTATAAACGTTGCAACAGCTACAAAGTCAATAAAGTTGATATGCACAGCTTTAATCTAAACGCTGAAAAGATAATCACCCCGTAACCTCTTGAAAAAAAGGATAAATGCTGTTATAATCGTAGGGATAAAAATTCCGAAGGGAGAAAACCTATGTCAGCCAAAATCTTTATTGACAAATATATCAAGCAGTTCAAAGCTATGAATCCTAAATACGATACGATATACACCGTATCAAAGGATAATCCTATCACCTTTGAGGACAGCGAAAATGTTAAGCTTTCGATGGCAATCATTGCTGACACTCACCTTCCCAACAGAGAAAGTGCAGAAAAGAACCTTGCAAACACCTTTGAGGATCTTTCCGCATCAAAGGAGCATTTTGATGCATTCCTTATGGCAGGCGATATTGCAGATTACGGCACAGATAACGAATACGAAAGATTTTTCAGAGTTCTTGATAAACAGACCGTTGTCGATAAAATTCTTGTGACTATGGGCAACCACGATGCACGTTTTTTCTTTAAGAAAAACACAAAAATTCTCCTTAAGAAAATCAAGGATTATCTTGGTATAGACACAGGCAAGGTTTATTATTCCTGCGACATCAAGGGCTACACCTTTATCGTTCTTTGCACCGAAAAGAGAATACTTGAAAAAGCACATATTTCCGATGAGCAGATTGCGTTTCTTGACAAAGAGCTCGCAAGAGGTACAAAGGACGGCAAGCCTGTTTTTGTAATGTGCCATCAGCCCTTTGCAGAAACCCACGGTCTTCCCGAGGTATGGAAAACAGGAGATATAGGTGAGCAGAATGACGAGGTAAGAGCTGTTATGGAAAAATATAAAAATGTATTTTTCATCAACGGCCATCTTCACGGCGGTATATTTGAAAAGCTTGCTGAAGTAATAAACGAAGAAAACAATGTGCAGTCCATCAGTATTCCCGGTTACAGAAAAGAAAACAACTTCGGAATCACTGACTGCGGTGTCGGTTATTATTGCGAGGTTTATGAGGACAGAGTAATTTTCAAGGCCCGTAAATTTATCAGCGGTGAATACAAAACAGGCGATTATACAAGATTAGAATATAAGTTAATATAAAAAAATTGAGCAACCGATTTAAAACGGTTGCTCTTTTAGTTTATCTCAGCTTTTCTATCATTCTGTCAGGGAAGTTACCGATAAGTGAATCAACTCCCATTGCAGCAAGTCTTTCAATATCTTCATATTCATTGACTGTCCAGGTGTTGATTTCTCTGCCCTGGCTGTGCATTTCATCAACTACCTCCTGACTGAGAGTTATATGCCATGGATGGCAGCACTGCACATTTCTTTCAGCTGTGTACTTGCCGAAATCGTAAAGCCAATCACCTGTGAGGAAGCCTCTCTTTATTTCGGGAGCAATTTCCTCACAGCGTTTTACAGTAAAGTGATTGAAGGAAGAGAAGATAATTTTACCCTCAAGTCCGAATTCTTTTATAAGCTCTACTGTTCTTTTTTCGATGGTAGGATATTCATAAACACCGGTCTTAAGCTCAATGTTTGTGATTATGGGTGTATCCTTTACAAGCTCAAAATACTCTCTTAATGTGGGTATACCGCAAAAGCCGTAAACACCTCTGAAGGTAGCAGAAGCGTCAAACTTTCTGAGCTCCTCGAGTGTCATATCCTTTACAAGACCTTCACCGTCGCAGGTACGCTTTATATCCTCGTCGTGAATGATGACAAGCTCATTGTCCTTTGTAAGATGAACATCAAGCTCGATACCGTCAACACCGATTTCAACCGCCTTTTCAAAAGCGAGCATCGTATTTTCGGGGTACTTTCCACTGAAGCCTCTGTGTGCAAAAATCTTACTCATAATCTTTTCTTCCTTTCTTTGATTAATTACATATCAAATAAACTCATCTGTCTCGTTTCGGGCAAATTACCGAAAGCACCTACCTGACGGAGAGCTTCGATAACTGCCGAAGAGGCTGATGCCTTTTGGGCAAAATCGTCAATTGAAACAAATTCTGTTACTCCCTCTCTCGCTTTCGCAAGAGCAATAGCAGCGTTTTCGCCGACACCGGCCATAGCGCCGAAGGGCATACGGATTTTTCCGTCCTCGATTCTGTAAACCGTTGCTTCGGATTTATAAATATCAATAGGCAAAAATTCAATGCCTCTTGCCATCATCTCATTGACAACCTGAAGAGACGGATACATATTGATTTCCTTCGGCTGAGCGTCCTTACCCTTTGCCTTGATTTCTGCCATTCGTCTTCTTATGGCCTCTCTGCCCTTAAGAACGGTAACTGCTTCAATATCTCCGCCTCGTACGGTCATAAAAGCTGCATAGTATTCGAGGGGATGATAAATTTTGTACCAGCCGAGGCGAAGCGCAGCACTAACATAAGCCGCCGCATGAGCCTTGGGGAACATATACTGAATCTTCATACAGGAATCGATGTACCACTGTTCAACGCCGTTATCCTTCATAGCCTGCTTGTGCTCATCGGTGAGAAGCTTTGTTGCCTTACCCTTACGGACGATTTCCATAATTTTAAAGGCCATACTCGGCTCAACGCCCTTATGCATAAGGTAAACCATAATATTGTCTCGTGTACCGATAACATTAGCGATAGTGCAGGTACCTTCCTTGATAAGATCCTGAGCATTTCCCAGCCACACGCCCGTACCGTGGGAGAGACCGGATATCTGCAAAAGCTCAGAGAAGTTCTGCGGTCTTGCATCAAGAAGCATCTGGATAACAAAGGGAGTACCCATTTCGGGAATGGAAAGAGTACCCGTCGGACAGTCAATATCCTCTGCCGTTACACCTAAAGGCTCAGGAGAAAGAATAAGCTCATAAACCTTGGGGTCACATATATCCGTTTCCATTACGGGAATACCCGTAAGATCCTCAAGATGCTTATAAAGTGAAGGAACATCATGGCCCAGATTATCAAGCTTGAGGATTGTATCGTGAAGAGCATGGAAGTCAAAGTGCGTTGTTCTCGTATCGCTTTTCGAGTCATCGGCAGGATGCTGAATCGGGGTGAAATCCGATGCATCAAAGCAATCGGGAACAACAACCATACCGCCGGGATGCTGACCGGTTGTTCTCTTGACACCCGTACAGCCTCTTGTAAGTCTGTCCTCTTCGGCACGGCTGACAACAATATCTCTTTCCTGAAGATATTTTTTAACATAGCCGTAAGCTGTCTTATCCGCAACGGAGGCAATTGTACCCGCCTTGAAAACGTGGCCGTCACCGAAAAGGGTTTCTGTGTAACGGTGCGCTCTTGACTGATATTCACCGGAAAAGTTAAGGTCAATATCAGGGCTCTTGTCACCCTTGAAGCCGAGGAAGGTTTCAAAGGGAATATCATGACCGTCTCTTATAAGATCAGTACCGCATTTAGGACAGTTCTTTTTGGGAAGGTCATAGCCTGAGCCTACCTCACCTTTAAGGAAGAATTCCGAATATTTACAGTTGGGACAGCGGTAATGGGGAGCAAGAGGGTTAACCTCGGAAATACCCGAAGCATTGGCAACATAAGATGAACCAACGGAGCCTCGTGAGCCTACGTGGTAGCCGTGGTCTTCAGAGTTTTTAACAAGTTTCTGAGCGATCATATAAAGAACGCCGAAGCCGTGCTTGATAATTGAGGTAAGCTCTTTATCGAGTCTTTTGGCAACATATTCCGGAACGGGATCACCGAAAAGACTTTTTGCCTTATCCCAGCAAAGGCGTGTAAGCTCTTCGTCGGCACCCTCAAGTGATGGCGGATAGTTGCCGCTGGGAATGGGAATAATTTTTTCAACCATATCGGCAATTTTATTTGTGTTTGTTATTACAATTTCTTTTGCCGTATCTTCGCCGAGATAATCAAATTCGGCGAGCATTTCCTCCGTATTACGGAAATAAAGAGGAGCCTGCATATCTGCATCGGAAAAGCCCTGACCTGCCATAAGAATTGCTCTGTAGCGTGCATCCTCAGGGTCAATGAAATGAACGTCACAGGTGGCAACCACCATCTTGCCGAGAGCATCAGCAACGTGGATAACCTTACGGTTGAAGTTGCGTATATCCTCTACGGAATTTACGTGAGGGAATTTCTCACTTCTTATCATATATTCATTATTGCCGCAGGGCTGAATTTCAAGGTAATCATAAAAGGAGGCAATTTTCAGTATTTCCTCATCGCTCTTACCCTCTACGATTGCACGGTAAAGCTCACCGGCTTCGCAGGCACTGCCTATAATAAGACCTTCTCTGTGCTTTATGAGCTCACTTTTCGGAATAATCGGTCTGCGGTGAAAATATTCAAGATTGGACTTGGTTATAAGCTTATAAAGATTTTTAAGACCCGTAAGATTTCTTGCGAGGATAATCTGGTGGAAGTATTTATTCTTGCTCTTTTTCCAGTCCTCAAAGCTTATATCCGTATCATCCATAAAGTATCCTTCCATACCGTAGATGATTTTAATTTTACCGCCTGCAGCTGCAACTGCTTCGGGATATGCCTGAACAACGCCGTGGTCAGTTATGGCTATTGCCTTATGGCCCCAGGAAATTGCTCTTTTCACAAGAACGGAAGCATCGGTCATACCGTCCATCATAGACATTTTCGTATGAAGATGCAGCTCGACTCTTTTTTCTTCAGCATCATCGGTTTTCTGTATTTTTTCAACAAGACAGATTGCACGGGGAGAAATAATATTTTCACCCGAAAACTTATCAAAGGTCAGATCTCCTCTTATCATAAGAGTGACTCCGTCCTTTACCTTTGACATAATGGCATCGCAGTTTTCTTTAAGCTCAATAACCTTACAGGTATAGGCATAGGTATTGTCGGTAATGTTGAAGGAGATTATGTATCTTCTGCCGTCTCTTGTCTCTCTGCTTTCAAAACCGAAAACATCACCCCACACAACGCAGGAGCCATCCTCGACGGAAATTTCGTTTAAAGGCTTTGGATTTTTTGTGATTTTGTTTCCGTAAATCGGCTTCACCGTTTCAAGGTAAAGAGGTATTCCCTCCACAATTTTATGCTCCTTAGGCTTCGGAGCCATATATTCAGCGGGATCAATGCCCTTGGCACGAAGATTTTCTTCCTCGGCCTTTTTGTGAAATGAGGCTATTTCCTCATCGCTTATATTCAATTCTCTTTGTCCGGTGAACTGAACCTCAACTTTTCTTCCGAAGCGTTCAGCTATAAGACGGGACATATACTCCCCTGCCTTTACACTTTCGAGAATGCTTGCGCCGCCGTGTGAAAGCTCAACGAAAAGAGTTGTTCCGTCAAAAGAGCCCTTACTGTCCTCGAAAAATCCGTTTGTTGCGGCAAGTGCAGCATTGGTTTCTCTTATAAGAGTGGCAAAATAGCCCTCAGAAAAGCATTCCGAAGGCATACGTGGTATTATAATAACATCAGAAACACCCAGACGGCTTCTGAGCTCCGTCTGAGCATCTTCGATAACTTTATCCGTGACAAGGCAGGAAAAATAAGCTCTTATTTCAACACGCTTATTTTCCATAGAAATTGCCACATTTTCTATTTTACAGTCCGTAAACCTTTCACGCAGCTCGTCAGAGTTAAACGGACCGAACAGTTCTTCAAATACATTGTTCATTTATTTCTCCGTAGAACAGCAGAAAACTCCGCTGTCCTGATTATTTTACAGTAATTCTATTTCTTTCATTAATTCGTCAAGTATATTTTCTTCACTGACTTTTCTTAATATCTCACCCTTTTTGAAAATAATCGCACAGCCGTCACCGCCGGCAATTCCGATATCCGCTTCCCTGGCTTCACCGGGGCCGTTTACAACACAGCCCATAACGGCAACAGTGATGTTCTTTTTGACTGTACGCAATCTTTCTTCAACCTTACCCGCAAGAGAAATAAGGTCGATTTTTGTTCTGCCGCAGGTGGGGCAGGAAACGAGAGAGGGTGTTGTTTTGTCTATGCCGATTGCTTTAAGTATATCAAAGCCTGCATAAACCTCATTAACCGGGTCATCGGTGAGAGAAACACGGATAGTGTCACCAATCCCCCTCGTTAGAAGTGAGCCTATACCCACACTTGATTTGATAAGACCCATTCTTGCTGTGCCCGACTCAGTAACACCTAAATGCAAGGGATAAGAGCACATTTCAGCTACTCTTTCATAGGCGCTTATCATATTGGATACATTGGATGATTTTATCGAAATAACAATATCGTCAAAGTCATATTTTTCCAGCAGTCTTACATGGTACATAGCACTTTGTGCCATAGCCTCAGGAGTAGGACCCTCGTAACGGGCAAGAATTTCCTTTTCTACAGATCCGGAATTCACACCGATGCGTATGGGTACACCGTGAAGAAGGCATTTTTCTGCCACAGCCTTCACGTTTTCGTCAGCACCGATATTGCCGGGATTGATACGGATTTTATCAACTCCCGCATCAAGACTTGCCAGAGCAAGGCGATAATCGAAATGTATGTCTGCCACGATGGGTACACCGATATTTTCCTTGAGCGCTGCTACGGTTTTTACACTTTCCATATCGGGGACGGCTACTCTTATGATTTCGCAGCCTGCTTCTTCAAGCCTCTTTGCCTGGCTTACGTTTCCCTGTATATCGTGAGCGGGAATATTGAGCATTGACTGTACGGTAATTTTACTGTCACCGCCGATGAAAATATCACCGACCTTAACCTTTTTACATTCTCTCTTTTTAATCATAAGCTTCACCTGATATCTGTTTTAATTAATAAAATCCTCTGCCTGAAACCAGCTTCCATATATCGCTGAAGCTGATAAGTGCCATAAAGGCAAGAAGGAGGATAAGTCCCGCCGCATGAATCCAGGATTCATATTTCTGGGGTACGGGTTTACGGAATATAACCTCGAAAACCATAAAGAAAAGATGTCCGCCGTCAAGTGCCGGAACGGGAAGAAGATTGAAAAGACCGATATTGATGGTAATCATCGCCATCATCATGAAAAGACCGCTCCAGTCAACGGCTGCAATACTGCTTTGAGCAATATCGGCAATTACGGTTACTGTTCCGATTGGACCGGCAAGGTCATTAAGTCCGTACTGACCTCTCAGAAGGTCGAAAAGGCTGAGATAAACCATTCTTCCCATTGAAAGACTGTAGCCGAAGGCAGAGCCTAAAACGTTGAAGACATTTTTTTCTTCGCCTAAAATTGAAAAATCAAAAACCGTTGCCGTAGCAAAAGTTACATCAGAAAGAGAAATCTCTTCCCCGCTTCTTTTGAGAACTAGGTCATAAGTATAATCTGTATCTGCACTTATGAGAGCAATCATCTCCTCGGCTGTGCCGACAGGCGTACCGTTGACGGAAAGAATAATATCCTCGTCCTTGACTCCCTGGTCCTTGAGAGCAGCCGAAACCTCATAAACAGAGCGATCCTCTCTGTAATAAAAGTTTCCGCTTGTTCTTTTGGCGAAGGTCACGTTTTCGAGAGTAAGTTTTTCGCCCTCACGTTCAACAGTAAATTCATATTTACCGCTGTTGTTTCTTTGCATAAAATAGCTTATATCATAATCGGAAAAAACTCTTTTCCCGTCAATTTCAACTATCTTATCTCCTACAGCAAGACCGCTTTGTGAGCTTACTGCGCCTTCATAAAATTGCAGAATCTGATTAGTACCGACAAGCTCACTGCTTGAAGCAAGGAAAATGCAGACGATAAAGCCTAAAATAAGATTGAACACAGCACCTGCAGCTATGATTATCATTCTTTTATATACCTTCTGATTACAAAAGGCACGGCCGTCCTCGCTTTTTTCCTCTTCACCCTCCATACTTACAAAGCCGCCGAAGGGTAAAAGACGAAGAGCATATTTTGTTTCCTTGCCCTGCTTTTTAAAAATTGTCGGACCCATACCGATTGCAAATTCGTTGACCTTTACTCCGAAAAGCTTGGCAAAGATAAAATGGCCGAACTCGTGGATAAAAATTATAAGACCAAAGAAAAGCACAGCAATTACAAAGGGTAATGCTTTAGATAAAACTGTAGAAAAATCCATCGTAAAACAAAGAGAAAAGTCTCTTTCCTTTCTGAAAAATTATCCGATTTGATTTATAAAAGACTGTCAACGGTCTCTCTTGCATATCTGTCCGCCTCAAGAACATCATCAAGGGTATATGCCGTTTTGCTTGCAGTTTTTTCAGCCGCCCTTTCAACTAAGTCGGCAATCTGCAAAAACCCGATTTTACCCTCTCTGAAAAGAGCGTTTGCCCTTTCATTGGCACCGTTTGCCGCGCAGGGATAAAGTCCGCCCTTACGGATAGCCTCACGGCAGATACCGAGGCAGGCAAAGGTTTCATAATCGGGCTTATAGAAGCTCAGCTTTTCAAAATCCCAAAGGTTGAGCTTTTTAACGGGAGAGGGGTATCTTTCGGGATAGGTAAGAGCATACTGTATGGGTATTCTCATATCGGGCACACCAAGCTGAGCTATCACCGAGTTATCAGTATATTCAATAAGGGAATGAATTATGCTTTCTCTGTGAACCACAATGTCTATCATATCCGGGTCCACGCCGAAAAGCCACACAGCTTCAATAAGCTCAAGACCCTTATTCATCATCGTAGCGCTGTCAACGGTTATCTTCGCACCCATACTCCAGTTAGGATGATTGAGCGCCTCAGCAACGGTTATGTTATAAAGCTCTTCCCTCTTTTTGCCGAAGAAGGGGCCTCCCGATGCTGTTAATATAATTGACTTGAGCTCCTCTTTTTTATTCATACCCTCAAGGCATTGAAAAATTGCACTGTGCTCACTGTCAACAGGTAAAATCTTAACGCCCTTTTCCTTGGCCCTTCCCATAACGAGAGCACCGCCCGCAACAAGGGTTTCTTTATTGGCAAGAGCAATATCCTTGCCCTCCTCAATGGCGGTAAGAGTAGGCTTGAGACCGGCTATACCAACAACAGAATTAAGAACAGTATCTGCCTCTTTTGCAGCGGCACAGAAGCACACACCCTCTGCACCCGAAAACACTTCCGTATCCGTATCGGCTACTGCAATTTTCAGCATTTTCGCCGCTTCCTCATCGTTGAGAGCAGCATATTTCGGTTTCCATCTTCTTATCTGCTCTTCAAGCATTTTCCAATTTCTGTCAGCGGTAAGAGCAACGATTTCATAGCCTCTCATCTCGGCAACATCGAGACTTTGTGTGCCGATGGAGCCTGTTGAGCCTAAAATGGAAAGCTTTTTTGTCATATGGGTCACTCCTTATTAAAGAGAGATAAGTGCAATAATTCCGTAAAGCACGGGAATAACAAAGGTGCAGCTGTCAAAACGGTCCATTATACCGCCGTGACCGGGAAGAAGCTGGCTGTAATCCTTGATGCCGAAGTTTCTCTTAAGAACGGAGGCGGAAAGGTCGCCGACCATACTTACAAGAGAAAGAACAACGGAAATAGGAATAATATAAAGATACTTCATTGCACTTTCACCGAAAAGAGTGTAATCATAAAGATTTTTACAGCCTACGGTGAAAAGGAAGAGAATAAGCACATTGAAAGCGGCAGTAATTACAACACCGCCTACTGCACCCTCAATTGACTTTTTGGGGCTGATTACGGGTGCCATCTTATGCTTACCGAACTTTCTGCCGACAAGATAGGCAAAGGAGTCTGTAAGCCAGGAAGCGGCAAATCCGAGACCTACAAGATAAATACCCTCCTGATGAGTGTAATCGGGATTGAGGTCAGCAATATTATTAAGTCTGATAAAACAGGAGAAAGCATAGGGTAAGGCCACAGAAGCAAAGAATGCTGTTACTGTGTGAACAAACTGGATGTTCTTGTTATCGAACACACCGAGGGAAAGAAGTATAAGAGCATAAAAGCTGTAAAGAATGCTTACTGAAGGCACGGGAATATCAAAGCCTACTGCCAGAACAGTAAAAAGGCTGACGGTGCAGGCGATGATATAAAGGAGCTTGCTCTTATTACCTACAGCTCTTACAACCTCAAAGGTTGCGGTGGCTGCAATAGCGGCAAGAACCGCTGTCATAACGGGAACCCAGTTCATAACAACCGTTACAAGAAACAGTGCAAGACCGATAATAATGATAATGGTGGAAGCGGTACGCTCACCCTTAAAAAGCTTTTTCTTTTCTTTTGTATCTTTTGACATAATTAATCTTCCTTTTTTATACTCCGCCGAAACGACGGTTTCTTTTTGAATATTCTTCTATAGCTCTGTCCAGATCAGCCGGAGTGTAATCAGGCCACAGGACATCGTCGATATAAATTTCGCTGTATGCCGCCTGCCACATAAGATAATTTGAAAGGCGGTATTCACCGCTCGGTCTTATGATAAGGTCGGGGTCGGGCTGCCCTGCAGTATAAAGATGAGCTGAAACGAGTGCCTCGTCGATATCATCAATACTGATTTTTCCCGTCTGTATTTCACGGACAATATCTTTTATACCGTGAACAATTTCATCTCTTGAGCCGTAATTTACAGCAATATTTATGTTTATTCTGTCCTTATCGGCACTTCTTTTTTCAACATCGTCCATACGGCTGACTATATCCTTGGGCATCCCCTCTCTTGAACCGATGAAACGGATGCGATAGCCTGCCTTTTCGTTTTCAAGAACTCTTTCCTGCATACGGTCAAGATAGCCTCTGAGAAGGTTCATTATTGCCGTTACCTCAAACTTTGACCTTTTCCAGTTTTCTGTGGAAAAAGCATAGAAGGTTACATATTTAACACCGATCTCAGCACAGTATTCGCAGATTTCTTCAAAAACCCTTGCACCGACCTTGTGTCCCTCCGTACGCTTCAAGCCTCTGTTTTTTGCCCATCTTCCGTTGCCGTCCATAATGATGGCGATATGCTCAGGGAGACATTCAAATTTCTTTTCCATGGTATCTCACTCCTGCTTTTTTATTGCCGTTTATAAAGACAGTCAGTGGCTGTCCCATAGAAACAGCCACTTATAAAATCATCAGATTTCCATAATTTCCTTCTGCTTTGCAGCACTGATTTCATCAATTTCCTTAATAATATTATCGGTGATTTTCTGAATTTCCTTTTCACCGTCTTTAAGGTCGTCCTCTGTGATTTCACTGTTCTTTTTCATGCTCTTGAGCTTTTCAAGACAGTCACGGCGGATTGAACGTGCAGCAACCTTTGAATTTTCGGCAATTTTCTGGATATCCTTAACGAGCTCCTTACGTCTGTCCTCGGTAAGAGGAGGGAAGGTAAGACGGATAACCGAACCGTCATTCTGGGGATTGATGCCGATGTCGGAAACCTGGATTGCCTTTTCGATTGCCTTAAGAACACTCTTGTCCCAGGGCTGAATTGTGAGAACTCTTGCTTCTGTTGCTGAAACGGAAGCGAGCTGGTTGATGGGAGTGGGAGTGCCGTAATAATCTACGGTAATTTTGTCAAGTATCTGGGGATTTGCTCTGCCGGCTCTGATTGCGCCGTATTCAGAGATAAGTGCATTAACGGTTTTACCCATTTTGGTTTTAGCGGTTTCATATACAGTTTTCATAACTATTTCCTCTCTTATGTGAAAAATTATTTTTTATATTCTAAGGAGCTTACTCCTTGACTACCGTGCCGATGCTTTCACCTTCTACTGCTCTTACGATGTTGTCGTAATCGTTGAGGTTGAAAACAAGAATGTCGATGTTGTTATCTCTGCAAAGAGAAGCGGCTGTGGCATCCATAACCTTAAGTCCCTTTGAAAGAACCTCTGAGTGAGTGAGAGTATCAAACTTCACCGCATCATCAAACTTATTGGGATCTTTATCATAAACACCGTCAACATTTGTTGCCTTGAAAATAATCTCTGCACCGATTTCAGCAGCACGCAATGCAGCTGTGGTGTCGGTTGAAAAGAAGGGGCAGCCGATACCTGCTCCGAAAATTACAACCTCACCCTTTTCAAGGTGCTCAACTGCGCCTCTTTTGGTGTAAGGATCAGCAACAAGGGGCATTGAAATTGCTGTCTGGACATAAGCCTTTACGCCCATCTGCTCGAGAGTGTCGCAAAGAGCGAGAGCATTGATACAGGTTGCGAGCATACCCATATGGTCAGCTCTTGTTCTGTCCATCTCACCGCTGCTTCTGCCACGCCAGAAATTGCCGCCGCCGACAACAAGACCTATCTGTGTGCCGAGCTCTGTACATTTTTTAATTCTCTGACAGACATCGTTTACAATATCAAAATTAATACCCTTACCCTCTTCACCGGCTAAAACCTCACCGCTGAGCTTAAGAAGTATTCTTTTATACTTACTTGCCATTATAAATGTACCTCCGTTATTTTCTGTTACTATATATTTTACTAAATATAAGATAAAGTGTAAAGTCTTTTTAGATTTTTTCTCAGATTATTTTTATTTTTTCATAATTCCCGAAGGCACTTTCGGCATAAAAGCCTTCTGTTGCAAGATTTTCCACATTTTCGCAGTAAAGTCCGTGAGCATAATCGGAGCAGACATTACCGAATACGGCTTTTGTGTTTCTCAATGTGACATCCCTTGCATTCTTTATGAATATGCAGGAATTTTTACTTTCGGTAATTCCGAAATCGATTGCGGGACGAAGATCATAGATACCGCAGTTCCACTTGGATGTTTTGTCGAGAGTCACCCTGACATTTTCAAGAGTAACATCCTCAATGGGATTGTTCTCTGTGCCGTGGATAAGCACACCGTTTTCACCCTTGCAGGTGATATTGCTGAAGCGGATATTTTTAATGTGTCCGCAGACTGTGTTTTCGTCTCTTCTGAAGGCTGTGATTGCTATCGGCTCAGCACTGCCCCACCAGTCGGGACAAAAGCGGCGGGTTTCAATGATAATGTTTGAGAAGCTTACATTTTCGACATTTCCGCCGTCTCTTATCTGGATAGAAATACCTCTGTTGGATTTGGAAATAACACAATTATCAACGATAACATTTCTGAAATCGCCGACACCCTCGGTGCCGATTTTAAGAGCTGCAGAGGTAGAAGTAAGAGTACAGCCCGTAATAACAATATTTTCGCAGGGACCGTATTCGCTGTTACCCTTTGAAGCCTTGAGACAAATACAGTCATCGGCGCATACCACGTGACAGCCGACAATTCTCACATTTGAGCAATGGTCAGGATCAATTCCGTCACTGTTTGCAACATCGATGGGATTAAGAATACGGATGTTTGAAATAAGCACATCATCACAGCCTGCCGGATGCAGAGTCCAGAAGGGAGCATCCTTGACAGTAACATCCTTAACAGTTATATGGTGACTGTTTTCGATGTAAATAACCGTCGGTCTGGGATAGAAATTACCCGTAACATAATACTGACTCTTTCTTTCCACAAAGGCATAGCAGTTGCCGTCAATGACACCCTCACCGCTTATGGCGGCGTTATCAGCTCCGTAGCCGTAAATGAAGGCAAAGGAGGGCTTACCCGTTACGGGATTGCCCACAAGAGCGGTTTTCGGATCGTTAATCGTTTCGCAGGGTCTTATATAAGAATTGATATCGGCGCTTGCCTTAAGGTGAGCACCCTTCTGAAGATAAAGCTCAACATTCTTTTTTATCTGAATTGAATGGCTGTAATACTCACCGGCACCGAGAACAACCGTACCGCCGCCTTCAGCGGTACAGCTATCAATTGCCCTTTGTATTGCGTCACCGTCGTCGTGCTTTCCGTCACAGACAGCACCGAAATCTTTTACATTGAATATTTTCATAACCGCACCTTACACTTTCTGTAATTTTGCAAAGTTTGCCATAAGCTTTTTCGTGCTTCCGCCTTCAAAGGCTATTTCAAGCATAAAATCATTTGCCATCGGCTTTGCCGAAACAACCACACCCTTGCCGAAGACCTTGTGAATAACTGTGTCACCCACAGCATAGGTCTCTGTGGAAACGGGAGCAGTTTTTTTTGCAACCTGAGCTCTGTTTCTGGAAAGATATCCGTTTCCTGAAAATGAGCTTCTGTCTTCTCTTTCATAGTCGCCTCTTGCCATTGCCTCAAAGGACATCTGTGAGGTGGGTCTTCTTCCCGTTCTTTCAGTAAGAGCATCGGGAATTTCGATAACAAAGCGGGAGGGCAGGTTTCTTTGGGTGGTGCCAAAGAGCATACGGGAATTCGCGTGAGAAATAAAGAGCTTTCTTTTTGCTCTGGTGATGCCTACATAAGCAAGGCGTCTTTCTTCCTCGACATCATCGGGATTGAACATACTCTGTACACCGGGGAATATGCTCTCCTCCATACCGGGAAGAAAGACTACCGGGAATTCGAGTCCCTTTGATGAGTGGATAGTCATAAGAACAACTGCGTCCTGTTGAGCGTTGTAATTATCAATATCAGTCATAAGAGCAACCTCTTCAAGGAAGCCTGAAAGGGTGGCCTCTTCATTTTCTGACTGATAATTTTTGAGGTTGGTTACAAGTTCATAGATATTCTCGACTCTTTCAGAGCCTTTTTCCTTGTCAAGGCGAAGATGTGCCATATATTCCGTCTTGCGTATTATATCCTCAAAAAGCTCATCAAGAGGAACCTTATCAACATTTACTCTTACGGATTCGATAGTCGAGGTAAATTCCATAAGCTTTTTTGCGCTTCGCTTGAGACTTTCATATTCATCGGCATGAGAAAAGACCTCAAAAAGACTGATGCCGAGTCCTGATGCTATTTCACTGGCCTTATTTACCGTAGTGTCACCGATGCCTCTTTTGGGTACGTTGACAATGCGGCGCAGCTTAATGTTATCGTTAGGATTGTTAAGAATCGTAAGATACGCAATAGCATCTCTGATTTCTGTTCTTTCATAAAAGCGGTGACCGCCAATGATACGGTAAGGAATACCTGCTCTTACGAGAACATTTTCGATGGTATTTGACTGGGCGTTCATTCTGTAAAGCACTGCATGGTCACTGAAGGTGAACTTGCCCGAGCTGACATTTTCTTCGATAGTTTCCGTGATGAACTTTGCTTCGTCGGTTTCATCGTAGGCGGTATTTATAACCACCTTATCTCCGCCGCCGTTTGCGGTCCAGAGGCTTTTGCCCTTTCTCTTTTTATTGTTTGAGATAACCTCATTGGCGACATCGAGAATAGTCTGGGTGGAACGGTAATTCTGTTCGAGACGGATGATGCTTGACTCAGCATAGCGGTGCTCAAAGCTCATAATGTTTTCTATGGTAGCGCCACGGAAACGGTAAATACTCTGGTCATCGTCACCGACCACGCATATATTTCTGTGTCCGCCTGCAAGAAGCTCCGTCAGCTTATACTGAGCGTGATTGGTATCCTGATATTCGTCAACCATAATGTAACGGAATTTTTTCTGATAATATTCTCTTATATCGCTGTATTCTTCAAGGAGCTTTACGGTGTTTACGATAATATCGTCAAAGTCCATTGCATCGGCATTTTTAAGCTCCTTCTGATACATTTTGTAAACCTTGCCGATTTGTGCCTTACGGGCATCCTTGCCTGCTGAAGCAATATAATCGTCAGGAGAGATCAGACTATCCTTAGCGTGGCTGATTTCGTTGAGAATGGTTTTGTGAGGAAGGTTTGCATCACTTATTCCGAGCTGTCTCTGACATTCCTTGATAAGTCTCTTTGCATCGTCGGTATCATAAATTGTGAAGCTTTTACTGTAGCCTAAAACCTTGCCGTCACGGCGGAGTATTCTTACACAGCTTGAATGGAAGGTCGATGCCCAGATTTCCTTCGCCTCTTCGCCAAGCATTTTTTCGAGTCTTTCCTTAAGCTCGTTAGCTGCCTTATTGGTAAAGGTGATTGCAAGAATCTGCCAGGGTCTTGCCGGATCAACGGAAAGCAGGTCCTCAATATCAAAAAGAGCACTTTCATCCCCGTCGAGATAAGCCTTCATAAGGCGGATATCTCTTTCACTTGGCTCGAAGGCTACCTCTTTACTCTTATAAGCGTTACCGTACTTTACGATGTTAGCGATGCGGTTAACGATAACGGTGGTCTTTCCGCTGCCCGCACCGGCTAAAATCAGCACGGGGCCGTTTACCTGAAAGATAGCCTCCTGCTGTTTGTCATTCATATATCGGAAATCTTTTTCGATTATCTTTTTTCTTAATTCTAAAAATTCTTTTGACGCCATAATTTACCTCTTTATTATTAAACATACCTCTTAATTTTACATTAAATCCGTAAAAAAAACAACTGATTTCCGAAAATATTTGACTAAAAGCGAAAAGAGTAGTACAATAACTCAAAAAGCAAAAAGGAATGATTATCTTGTCAATAGAAAAAGGCAGAGAGCATCTGAAAAAATACGGAGCAGAGCATCGTGTTATGGAATTTGATGTCTCAAGCGCAACAGTAGAGCTTGCCGCAAAGGCGGTAGGTACAGAAGGAAAAAGAATCGCCAAAACCCTCTCTTTTCTTCTCCATGACGGAGCAATTTTAATTGTCGCAGCCGGTGACGCTAAAATAGATAACAAAAAATTCAAGCAGACCTTCTCTCAAAAGGCAAAAATGCTCACCTATGAGCAGGTTGAAGAAATGGTCGGCCACAGCGTGGGAGGTGTCTGCCCCTTCGGCATAAACGAGGGTGTCAGAGTTTATCTCGACAAAAGCCTTAAAAGATTTGAAACGGTTTTCCCCGCCGTGGGAAGCAGCAACAGTGCCATTGAGCTTAATATGGAAGAGCTTGAAAAATTCAGCGAATGTGACGGCTGGGTCGATGTGTGCAAGCTGCCCGAATAAGGCTTTGCCTTATTCGAATGCAGAATGCAGAGTGCAGAACGCAGAACGGCGTGCAGGGTTTCGGGAATGAAGAAATGATACACCGCTGGATAAAAGGTACAGAATAATAAACGGAAAGCACAGGGCGGCAAATGAGCTGAACCCTGTGCTTAATGCTATTCAGATGTGAGGGAGTTGTCAGCAGAAGCTGACCTAGGGAGTGATAGGCGGGGCGACGGTGAAAGACCACCGCCCGTTAATCATTCTTCAACCTAACACAGAGAATCGTCTCCTGTGTTATTTTAGTCTTTTATGTTAATCCAATTTTCAAAATCACATAAGGACAATGTCTCACTATTATATGGCATCAAAATTTGCTTATTCAAGTCATAATAAGAAATAAGCTGTTTTGAAAAAAAAGATCTATCCGCTTTATATTCAAAATAACTATTAGATATAAGAATAAAGTTTTGACTTGAGTAAACAGATTCAGAACATCTAAAAATCATATAATAAATCTTCTTACTTTTATCGATTGAACACTGAGTTTTACCAAACAAGTCAGCTATAAACAGGTTATTTGTTACTGTTACTTTTGTTAATAAACGACGCGAATAATACATTAACAAACTCGAAATTAAAACAATAATCAAAGTATATCCTATCATAGCAACCAAAATATCTATAGTTTGAAAATATAGTATCAAAAATATAGAAACAACAAGCAATAACACATCTATAAACATCAAAATTTTTAATGTTTTATTCCAATATGGAGATACTACAATTCTCATATAAGTACACCTCCTTAAAACATCATTTCAGAACAATCAAGGGGACAGTTCTCCGATTGACATTACATTACCTTACCAACCGTCCCCTGTGTCTTCTCTCAGTCCCCTGTACTATCTGACAGTAATTTCTCAAAGCCTGCTGAAACACAGGAGGCGGCCGTGGGGCCTACAGATACCATTTCCTGTGAATGGTCGCTGTCTGTCAGCGAGGCATGATAATCATTGTCGGGAACGATATAACCGACGGCGTCGTTACACAGTCCGAAGGTGAGAACACTGTCCTTTTCGTCGAAATGTGTAATAAGCGGTGCATAGGGATATTCTGTGCCGTTATATGCCTCGTCGGCACTGAGGAAGCCGCCGTAAACGATTTCGGGAAAGGCTTCACCGGGCATCATCAGTATCTTTATGCTGTCACCGATTTCGGCATAGCCTATTTCGGTAGTAAGCTTTACCTTATCCCCTTCTTTGTAGCCCTTGACATTGCATATTCCCGTTCTTTCAACAAGTCTGAAAACAAAATTATCAACATCGAGCTCTACCTGTCTGTGCGCAATATTAAGCACAGCGGGAACCTCCTGAGCTGTTTCTGCAAGCTCAGAGAGAACATCAGCAACCTTTTTGCTGTAATCAACCATACGGTCAAAGCCGTCTTTGATTTTATCAATGCCGTTTGATTCGCCACGGTTACAATGAATAGCACCGCCGATAGCACCCTGGATAAAGATAAAATCAGCATTACTGTTTTCGTTGACATTCTTTTCCACATAATACGGATAATCGGCAGAAATTTCCGTAACATTCCAATCAATATTTACCGGGTGAGCACCGAAATTAGCAATGTAAATTTCTCTTTTTGCCGTATCGTCAGGTACAAAGCGGAAAAGATGTATATATTCATCATAGGATTTGTTTGCTCTGCCGTCGGTAAAGTATTCGGGACAGTGCTTTTCACCATAGTAAAGCTCACCTTCGCTTCTTGTTTCATAGGCAGTTCTTATGGCATCGGCTGTCTTTTCCACCAGAGCATCCATATAAGCCTGATTTCTGCCTGTTTCGGGAATAGTGCCCCATATACCCTGTGTGTCAACGGCACTGTGAGTATGTGTTGCGCCCACATTGATGCTGACGAGTCCGTCCTTGCCTGTAATGTCAGAGAGCTTTTCTCTTATAAGCTTGACATCCTCATTCATAAGTCCTACTGCATCTATCCATGCAAAAGCGGCGGCACCTCTGCCCGAGTTATCGTCGAGAACCACGGCTCTCACCCAGAGCTCATCGATTATGCCTGTAGCCTCCTGAGCAGGAAAGCGGAGATAGCCGCCGAGGAAATATCTCTCATCGTCAATATTATCGGGAGTGAGCTCGTTTTTAGCATAACCGACACTCCATTTGTCCGACACAGGCGCATCGATAAATTCCTCATGGCCCGGCATAAAATTATTCAGAATACTGTCAGCATCCTTGCTGTCAAAACCGAGGCCTGTGCCGCTTTGAAAAATACCTGTCAAAAGGACAACTATACCTGAGGCAAGGGCAGTAAGGCTGTAAAAAAGTCTCATTAACATATTCATAATGCGTCCTCCTATACACTTTATTGATTTTATTATATACTAACACAGAAAACAATGCAAGAAAAAAACACTTCATCTGATATTTTTTCATACCGTAAAATAGCAATATAAAAACAACCCTGAGTTTTCAAGGTTGTTTCATCTGTTACACAATACTTTTCAGATAATTTCTCGCCAGCACATAAGCCTGCTTTCCGTCCTGCGATATGTATGACGAGTGATTTGCTCCTTTTATGATAGCTATCTCACTGTAAGGATAAGTGCTCGTGAAGAGAAATGCCGTATCGCTGAGCCACATAATGTCGTTCTCTCCTGCTACAATATATGTGGGACAGGTTATCTTTGACAAAAGCTCTGCGGTCATCTGGGGAAGAGTCAGCATCATATCATTGAGCTTGTCGGGCTTGAAAAGATTCATAATCTTTACACCTATAGTAAAATAAGGCTTAAAGGTTTCAGGAACAGAATTCGCACCGCAGGAAATTATCGCACCGGGAAGCTCAGGATAAGTATAAGCAAGAGTAAGCGCCGTAATACCTCCGTCACTGTGTCCCATAATGTAGGGCTTTTTAATACCGAGCACCTCACAGAATTCCTTTATATCCTTAGCCATAAGGTCATAAGAAATCACACCGGGATCACTGCTTTCACCGTGGCAGCGGCTTTCGGGAACATAAACCCTGTAGTCATTTGCAAGATAAGTTGCTGCCTCAGAAAGAGATTTCTTGCTTCCACCGTTTCCGTGAATGAGTATGAGAGGATAGCCCTCGTCACCGTAAACAGCATAATGCATTCTAACCTCACTGAGCTGAACATCGTCTTCCTTTACCGGTCCTTCAACAGGAGACGGAACGGAGGATGTGTCGAGAGATATAAGATTATGCTCCTTTGACGCCTGACGCACAGCTATTCTCCAGCCTACTGTGCCTATTACTGCCACAAGGGCCACACAGCCCGCAGCCATAAGAATCTTTTTACTTTTTTTCATAAATGCTTTCTCCTTTATTTAATCAGATAACCGAGCCCCATTATCAGATAAAGAGGTCCGAGACAGTAAACCATAAACAATTCCTTATGAGGCACCTTGATTTTAAAGCAATCCGTAATAAGAAGGCACTCAAAAACATAGGCAGCCGCACCGCTGAAATATCCGATTGCTCTGAGAATATGATGTGCATCCTCAAAGAAAAAGGACAAAATGAAAAACACCGTTGCCACACCCACGGAAATATTGCGTATAATCAGCATCGCATAGTCCGCTTTCGGATGCTCCTCGTGGGTAAGCTCATCCTTATCTGGGATAGTTGCATCAACTATATGCTCTATCTGTTCCAAAAATTCTGACATAACATTTTCTCCGTAAATTTATTTTTTCTTTTCGGGGATTATAAATATAAACACAAGTGAGCTTAAAAGCAATAGCATCGGATAAAAGAGATTTCTGATAATGCTGAAGGCAGAAAGCTCGTAGCCGAGCGTGCTTACAGCCGAGAGCGCGACAAGAATCTGTGCTCCGTAGGGAAGAAATCCCTGAGAAACACAGGAAAAGGTATCAAGAATAGAAGCAGTCTTTCTTTTTGAAATTCCGTATTCGTCAGCCATTTCACTTGCAATGGGGTTAGCCATAACGATTGCAACAGTATTGTTTGCCGTAGCAACGTCCATAAGTCCTACCAGAAGACCGATGCCGAGCTGTCCGCCCTTTCTGCCCTTGAAAATACGGCGGATGCCCGTAAGCAAAGCCTCAAAGCCTCCGTTATGCTTGATGAGTGCACAAAGACAGGCAACAAGAATTGCCACCATAGAGGTTTCAAACATACCCGCTGCACCTGTACCCATACCGGACACAAGATCAACAAAGCTGATGCTTCCCGTTGCGAGCATTATAATGCTGCCGGAAACGATTCCGATAACAAGAGTGACAAATACATTAACGCCTAAAATACCGCTGATAAGAACAAGAATATAGGGTATAATCTGCACAAGATTATATTCCTTACTGATGCTTTCGGCAATTTCAGCCTTCATTGAAAGAACGCTGATAATCGCAAGTGTCACAATAGCTGCAGGGATTACAATTGCAACATTTGTACGGAATTTATCCTTCATTGCACATCCCTGTCCGTTGCAGGCAGCTATGGTAGTATCGGAAATAAAGGAAAGATTATCGCCGAACATTGCTCCGCCCACTACGGTTCCCACACAAAGGGGAAGAGAAAACCCTGAGGACTGAGAAAGCGCCACAGCAATGGGTGTAATCAGAGTAATTGTTCCTACAGATGTACCCATAGCAGTGGAAACAAAGCAGCTGACAATAAAAATGACAACAACAGCAAGCCTCGGCGGAGTAACCGAAAGCATAAAATAAGCCACGCTTTCGGCTGAACTTCTGCCCACAACGCCGACAAAAATGCCTGCCAGCATAAATATAATAAGCATAGTGATAATATTTTTATCACCTGCTCCCTTGCCCATTATTTCAAACTTCTTATCGAGGGAAACTCCCTTTGTCTGAAGCACAGCAACAAAAAGAGCCACAAGGAAAGCAACAACAACGGGCACACTGTAAAAGCCCATTGGTATTTTCATAACATATTCAAAAATCACACCGAGAGAAAGATAAAATACCACAAATACACCGATTGGCATAAGTGCTAATGCCTTTGATTTTTTCATCTGAATTCTCCTTTAAAATTTTCAGGCGGCCACAGAAAAACCGTGACCGTCTTTTTTATTCATTATGCACCGAACAGAGAAAGGATAAAGTTGATAACATCCCTAAAAAATGCACCAATCTTTTCAAAGAAGGAAAGAGTTGCATCTGCACCTGTTTTTGCGTTTGTCTGGATGGAAAGCCAGCTGATAATACCTCTCGGTCTTTCCATGGTTATTTTAGCCCCTGTGCCGTCATAGGTTCTTGAATAATAAAATTCCTCTCCCGTATCCATAAACATATCGTTTGTTACGGCGCCCCAGATATAATGCTCTTTATCAACGGCATCCTGCTTACGGTTGGATTCCCATATTGCCTGGGTGAAGGCTGTATGGCGCACACCTGCAGGACGGTTGGTGATTTTCTTAAGAGAATCAAAGGTTTTTTCAACTGTTCCCGTTCTTGCGGAGGTGTAAAAATCCTTATCGCAGCTGAACATCCAGATTGAGGTGTTGCTGAGCTTTGAAATTTCATTCTGTGTGGGGTTATAAAGAGCAGCTATAGGCATTGCGGCAGCAAAGAAATCGGGATACTTTGTCACCATATGCCATGTCATGGAGCCGCCCGTTGAGTAACCGCTGATATAAATACGTGATGTATCGATATCGGAATAAAGAGAAATGAAATAATCAATTGTCTGCTTAAGGTCAGTAGCTATTGTTTCATTCCAGTTATGGGACAGATCCTTTGAGGAACGGGGTGCAAGAAGATAAGCACCGCCCGCATTCTGAAATCTTGCCTGATACTCCTCTGATGCCCAATTGCTGAAACGGTACCATTCGAGCTGAGCACGGGGCTTGTCACCGGATTTTGCACCGTGAAGCCATATCATAAGAGGATATTTTGTGCCTTCCTTTGCTTCAGGCTTATAATAAACATAATCAAGCTCACCGGGACATTTTCCGTCAAGAAAACGAGCATCAAGAACATCGTTACCGACAGAAAGCTGTTCAGCTGAAGCGCTGAAGCTCAATGCAAAGCAGGACAATAATACACACATACATAAGAAAACTGAGAGAATCTTTTTCATTTCAACTACCTCCGTTTATTTTTGTCTATAATACCACATAACAATATAAAAATCTATATCAGAGAATAATTTTTAAATTTTTTATCAATTATCCGTTCATCCTATTAAGCTTTTTCATTTCCTTACGGAGTCTTCTGTTATTAAGGTTTTCCCATAAAGGTACAATAAGACCGCCACTTAGTCTCATTGAGGTTTCGTGCATTGACGCATAATAAGCAACACGGAAGTCTGCATATCTTCCGAGGGGATGTTTTTTCTTATATGTACTGTAAAGTCCGTAAGCATCTCCCCACATATTACGAAGCTGAAAAAGATCATACTCTCTGTCTGCCCACATCGTACCGCAGGGATCGATAAAAGCAGTAAGCTCAAATGTTTTCGGGTCAGCCATTATGTTCATTATATTAAGGTCACCGTGGATGAGCACAGGCTCACTTTTCTCCTCGTCAAGAGAATTATAAAGCTCTGTTGCTTCCTTAAGAAGCTCCAGCTTTTTTCTGCTTAATTTGCCCCTGTCGGTTAATTCCTCAAAGGCTTTCAGCCAGGGCTCCTGCTTTTCCTTGCGGTAAAATTCCCTCCAGCTGTCATAAGCGGCATCCGTAAGATAACCGAACTTTTCTCCATTTTTACTGTGCCAGCTGAGCATTCCTTCGACCACAGCCGATGCAAAAGCATCCTTTTTCTTTTTGCTTTTCAAAAGAAAAGAGGGATTGAGAGCATTCTGCCCCTCAACAAATGTCATTGCGAGAATTGCCGCACCTTCATCCTCATAGGTAAAAATCACCTCGGGCATTTTTACCCTTGTGTTTTCGGCAAGAGCTGTCAGCTGTTCAGCCTCTTTGTACTGTGAGCCCTGAACTCTGTATGCCTTAAGTGCAAATTTTTCTCCGTCGGATAAAACGGCCTTATACACTCTGCCGAAGCTTCCACCACCGATAAACTTAAGCTCTTTTGTTTCCGCACCGAGCTTATCGGAAACAATTTGCGGAAGTAAAGGTAAAAGGTATTTATCGCTGTTATCAAGAATGTTCATCATATCATCTCCGTTAAACTGTAATTAGGATTCTACGTTTTGTAATTCTATCAGGATAACCTCAGGAGGATTATTGATTCTGAAGGGAAAGGTGCTGTTTCCTATACCGCGGCTGACAATCATATTCGTTTCACCTTCGGTATAAAGACCTGCGTCATATTCCGGAAAAAGCCCTTGACCGGGAGAAAAAAGTCCGCCAATAAAAGGCAGACGGAACTGCCCGCCGTGGGTATGCCCGCTCAAAACAAGATTAACTGCATATTTTTTATATAAAGCAAACATTTCGGGTCTGTGGGAAAGCAAAACATTATATCCACCGTCACCCTCAAGCACGCTCTGAAGCTGAGCTTCCATAACTGGCTCTGAGTCATCAAAAAGATAATCGGCTCTGAAATCAGGATCGTCAACACCGATAAGATTAATGGTTGTACCCTTCCGTTCAAGTTCAAGGCTTTTATTGTCGAGAATTACGACGCCTCTCTCTTCCAGCCCCATTTTCAATTCGTCATATTCCGTAATTGCAGCCTCGTGATTTCCTGTAACATAATAGCAAGGCGCGATTTTCATCGCCCTTTCAGCAAAGCTGAAGGCTACGTCAATTTCATCAGTCCTGCGAAAATCAACTATGTCACCCGTGATTGCGATTATATCAGGCTCAGCCTCTTCAATCACCGACAGAAGCCGCTCATTATTTTCACCTATTTCTGCATTATGAAGATCAGATACATGCACAATCCGAAAGCCTTCAAAGCTTTCAGGTATTTCGGCTGATGATATAATATATTTATTCAGCTCAAGGTCAGTATTGCCGTGAGCAATCCATAAAGCAAGAACTGAAATAAAAACTGCCGAAATAGCTATAATTACCGTTTTCTGTTTTTTGCTGATCATTATTATGCCTCTTTCCTGCTGATACAGAATATACATAAGTATATCATATAACCGTACCGACTTTCAACCCGCAGATACAAAAACTCCGCCACGGAAATGCGGCGGAGTAAAAATATTTTCTTTATTTCTTAAGAGCAATACCCTTGCCTTCAAGCTCAGCGATTATACCGTTCACAACATCCATTACCTCTTCCTTGGTAAGAGTCTTTTCGGGATGTGCAAAGTAAATTCTGGAGGTGATTGACTTACCGTTTTCATCCTCATAGGTATCAACAACATCGATACCCTTGATAAGAGGACAAGCGGCATTCTTAACAGCCTCACCGATGGGTGCAAACTTATCGCTTACGAAAGAAATATCGATTTCAATGCCGGGGAACTTGGAGGGCTCTTCATACTTAATTCCGGCAGCCTCGATAAGTGAGAAATCGGTAACATCAATTTCTGCCCAGACAATGTTAGCCTTCTTGTCAATCTTTTTAAGCACGGTGGGATAAACAAGACCGATTTTGCCGAGCTTTTTGCCATCACAGATAATTGTGTTAAGATTTTTCGGATGCTCGTAGCTGTGTACTGCTTCAGCTGCCTCAAAAGCAAGAGGAAGATGTTTGATATCAGCAGCAAGTGTAAGAAGAATATCACGAAGCTCAAAATAAAGAGTCTGTACGGATTTGGTTTTGCTGAAAAGAGAGATTGCAAGCTTCTTTCTTTCGTTGCAAAGTCCGTCTTCTCTGTAGCCCTCGACAACTCTGCCCACCTCGAAAATACCAAAATCAGGTGCATAGGTATTGTTGGTCTTAATCTGGCAAAGCTGAGTGGGAATAATAGATTTACGGATAACCTCGATATTGGGGTTAGTTGCATTTACAAGCTTTACATTGTCTTCAATCTCAATGCCGAGAGCCTTCATCTCATCGTAATATGCCCAGACATAGGAATGTGCCTCGTGAAGAGAGAATCTCTTAACAAGAATATCCTTGATTCTGTCCTCAACAGTCTTTTCCTCGGCGGGACGGACAGGATAAAGCGGAGTTGCAGTTGTATGGATGTCAAAGTTATCGTAGCCGTAAATACGGGTAATTTCTTCGATAATGTCAGCCTTCATTGTAACATCCTTGGTTGCTCTCCAGGAGGGAACGGAAACAGTGAAATCATCGTCAGATACTTTTACACCGAAGCCGAGAGATTCGAGAGTTTTAACGATAGTATCATTGCTGATTTCGATACCTGTGTAACGGTCAACAAAGCTCTTATTGAAGGAAAGGCTGATCTTTTCATACTCAAAAGCCTTTTCGTCGGTGAGAGAGGAAACAACCTCAACGCCTGAGTCGATATCCTGTAAAAGCTTTACAAAACGGGCAATTGCGGGAACTGTCATTTCGGGATCAAGACACTTTTCATAGCGCATTGATGCATCAGTTCTGTGAGCAAGACGAACAGTTGACTTACGGATTGAAACAGCATCAAAGCAAGCTGATTCGAGAGTAAGAGTGGTTGTGTCGTCAACGATTTCAGAGTCAAGACCGCCCATAATACCTGCGATTGCAACGGGTGTATCTCCGTTACAGATCATAAGAGTATTTTCATCAATTTTTCTTTCAGCTCCGTCAAGAGTCATAAAGGTAAAGGGCTCATCAAAGCGCTTGATGCGTATCTTTTCTACCTTTCTTGAGTCAAAGGCGTGCATAGGCTGACCCATTTCAAGCATAAGGTAATTGGTAAGGTCAGCGAGAAGATTAATGCTTCTCATTCCGCAATAGAAGAGACGGATTCTCATGTTTACGGGGCTGACATTTTCAGTGATATTTTCAACCTGCAGGCAGGAATATCTTTGGCAAAGCTCATCCTCGATTTTCATATCGATCTTTTTGAGGCCGTCATATTTTGAAAGGTCAACTGTTTCAAGAGCCTTAAGAGGTCTGCCTGCAAGAGCGGCAAACTCTCTGGCAATACCGTAATGACCCCAGAGATCGGGACGGTTGGTAAGGGATTTGTTGTCAACCTCGAATACGATGTCTTCAACCTCGTAAAGTTCCTTAATATCGGTGCCGTTTGCGACATCTTCCTTAATGTCCATAATACCGGAATTGTCGTCACTGATGCCTACTTCCTTTTCACTGCAGCACATACCGTAGGAGGTATAGCCTGCAAGAGCACGGGGAGTAATTTCAATTTCACCGATTTTTGCACCGATTTTTGCAAAGGCAGTTTTCATGCCTACTCTAACATTAGGAGCGCCGCAGACAACGTCGGTAAGCTGTCCGTCACCTGCATCAACCTTGAGAAGATGAAGCTTCTTTGATTCGGGATGCTCCTCTACACTTTTGATTTCAGCAACAACAATACCGCTGATATCGGAGCCCTTAAAGAAAATTTCGTTTTCTACCTCTGCTGTTGAAAGAGAGAAACGGCGGATAAGATCAAGCTTGTCAAGACCTTCAAAGTCAACAAAATCTGAAATCCAATTCATTGATAAAAACATATTATTCTTCCTCCTCTCTTATTCGTCGTCAGTAAACTGTGTAAGTGTTTTAAGGCTGCCGCTGTTAAGGTCACGGATATCCTTGATACCGTATTTCATCATAACAAGACGTGTAAGACCTAAGCCGAAAGCAAAGCCTGTGTATTCTTCGGGATCAATTCCGCCTGCCTTGAGCACCTCGGGATGAATCATACCGCAGGGGCAAAGCTCAAGCCAGCCGCTGTGCTTACATGAGGGACATCCGTCACCGCCGCAGATAAGACAGCTGATGTCAAGCTCAAATCCGGGCTCAACGAAGGGGAAAAAGCCGGGACGGAGTCTTACCTTAAGATCCTTACGGAATACCTCTGAAAGCATAGTCTTCATAAAGTAGATAAGGTTTGAAATGGAAATATCCTTATCGACCATAACGCCCTCCATCTGGAAGAAGGTGTTTTCGTGGCAGGCATCGGTAGCCTCATTTCTGAAGCAGCGTCCGGGGAAAATAGCCTTGATGGGCACACCGTCATTGATAAGAGCATCCTTATATTTTTTGTAAATAGCATTCTGAGCCGCAGAAGTATGACTCTTTAAAAGCTGACCGTTTTCAAGATAATAGGTATCCTGCATATCTCTTGCAGGGTGATGCTTGGGAATATTGAGAGCCTCAAAGCATTCATAGTCAGATACGATTTCGGCATAATCCTCAACGGCAAAGCCCATTGATTTGAAAATCTGTTCACACTGGCGCTGAACAAGGGTTACGGGATGGTATGAGCCTTCACCGAGAGTGGCGGGCATAGAAACATCAAATTCATCCATACTTTCGATTTCCTTAAGGATTTCCTGCTCCTTGAGGAATGCTGTTTTTTCACCGAGCTTTTCGGTAAGCTCAGCCTTAAGCTCATTTACCTTCTGACCGAAGGTTTTCTTTTCTTCGTTTGAAAGGTCCTTCATACCCTTCATAAGCTCAGTAACGGGACCTTTTTTGCCGAGATATTTGACTCTTATAGCTTCAAGGTCGGCAGAATTTTCTGCCTTTGCAAGCTCAGAAGCAAACTCGTCTCTGACAAGAGAAATTTTACTTTCCATGTTAAACCTCCAAAAATTTAAATAAAAAAATCGTCTCATTATGAAAATGAGACGAATAATATCCGCGGTACCACTCAAATTGCAGGACTTCCCCTGCCACTTAAATTCGCTTTAATGCAGCGATTACATTCTGCTTTTCACAGACAACTCGTGAGGCGAAATTCGACATCGGGGGCAATAGGATTTTTTCAGCATTCAAATCCCTCTCTGAAAAGCCTTGTCCGTTATCTACTTAATACTCAGTCAACGTTTTTACGATATTAGGTTGATTATAACTCATTAAAGAGAATAAG
This sequence comes from Acutalibacteraceae bacterium, assembly GCA_045603665.1. Lineage (GTDB taxonomy): Bacteria > Bacillota > Clostridia > Oscillospirales > Acutalibacteraceae > UBA6857. The sequence goes on along the minus strand of JAZUMO010000069.1, from coordinate 1,068 downwards.
TCAAGAGTTAAATATCATTTATGTCATAAGGTGTTCTCTGATAAACGAAATAGTTCAGCCAGTTGGTGAACATAAGTGTGCCGACATTTCTCCAGGTAATAACGGGAGTCTTTGTCGGATCGTCGTCAGGGAAATAATTATAAGGAATCTTTATATCAAGTCCCTTTTCCTTGTCACGGAAATATTCCTTGGCAAGAGTATCGGCATCATATTCCGAATGACCGGTAGCATAAAAGTTTCTGCATTCAAGGTCAGATACGAGATGAATGCCCGCCTGCTCGGAATAGGATATAATCTGTAAATCCTTACAAAGTGCAATATCTGAAAAACGGATTTCGGTATGTCTTGACTGAGGAACATTATAAACGTCGTCAAAGCCTCTCATAAGAGGATGGAAAAGATCCAGGGGCTTATGCGGGAACACACCGAACATCTTTTCGGGAAGAGTATACTTCGGTATGCCGTGATGATAATAAAGGCCTGCCTGAGCACCCCAGCAGATATGGAAGGTGGAATAAACATTGGTTTTTGTCCATTCAAAAATCTGACAGAGCTCTTCCCAGTAATCCACCTCTTCAAACTCCATAAGCTCAACGGGAGCACCCGTAATAATCATACCGTCATACTTTCTGTCCTTGATTTCATCAAAGGTATAATAGAACTTATTGAGATGGTTCTGTGAGGTGTTTTTAGCCTCGTGGGTTGCCGTTTGCAAAAACTCAACATCCACCTGCAGAGGAGAGTTACTCAGAAGGCGGAGAAGCTGGGTTTCTGTGGTAATTTTGGTTGGCATAAGATTAAGAATGATGATTTTAAGAGCACGGATATCCTGACTCTTCGCTCTTGATTCTGTCATCACAAAAATATTTTCCTGCTCAAGACTTTCCCTTGCGGGAAGACGGTCATCTATTTTAATAGGCATAGTCCTTCTCCTATAAAAAGTCAAGTGGTTTACACCAACTTGCTGTATTTTTTGATAACCAAATCGGTTATACATTGAGGGCTACGCCCTCGTAATTTATACACAGCATAGAATGTTGAGTTGTCAAGAGCAGAAGTGTAACGACT
>JAZUMO010000068.1:0-27493 GCA_045603665.1 Acutalibacteraceae bacterium | reverse complement strand
TAATCTATTTAAAAAGTGATGTTTTGAATTTTTCTTTGCAAAGAGATTTTTGTTAATAAAAAAATCTTCCATCATACATCATATTATTCATTATTCATCAGCGAAGCGGCTTAATTTTTTCATTATTCATTAAGAAAAGTCGCAACAACACAAATGAATAATGAATAATGAATATTGAATAATGAAAAATACCAAAAAAAGAAAAGCCACACTTACCGTGCGGCTTTTCTTTTTTTGGTGATCCACCGGAGATTCGAACTCCGGACACCTTGATTAAAAGTCAAGTGCTCTGCCGACTGAGCTAGTGGATCATTTGACAGCGTGGTTTATTCTACATTAAAAAGGAAAAAAAGTCAATACTTTTCAGGAAAATATTTGTTATTTAATATCTTTTACCAAAAAGCATCTTTTATGCAAGGTGAAAATATCAAAAATGTCAATAAATATTGAAAATGCCTTTTCGGTGTGATAAAATAAATAGGTATATTAACTGAAAGGAAGGATATATAATGAAATACGTAGTTCTTCTCTGCGACGGTATGGCTGACTATGCTGTTGATGCACTTGGCGGTAAGACGCCTATGATGTGTGCCCACAAACCTAATATGGACCTTCTCGCCGCTAAAAGTGAGGTAGGCTTAGTCAGGACAGTTGCCGAAGGTCTCAAGCCCGGCAGCGACGTTGCCAATATGAGCGTAATGGGCTTCGACCCGAAAAAATATTATACAGGCAGATCACCTCTTGAGGCTGTAAGCATCGGTGTAAAGCTTAAGGATGACGATGTTACCCTCCGCTGTAATCTTGTAACCCTTTCCGAGGAAGAAAGCTTTGAAGAGAGAACAATGGTTGACTATTCTGCAGGCGACATAAGTACCGAGGAAGCAGCAAAGCTTATCGAAGCAGTTGAGGAAGCCTTCGGAAACGAAAAATATAAATATTACAGCGGTGTCAGCTACCGACACTGTCTTGTTGTTTCCGAGGGAACAACGGATCTTGGTGATATGACACCTCCCCACGATATCAGCGACAGAGTTATCGGCCCCTATATCTCAAAGAGTGAAAATGCAAAAGAGCTTATTGATATGATGAAAAGAAGCTACGAGGTGCTGAAAAACCATCCCGTCAATCTCGATAGAATCAGCCGTGGTAAAAGACCCGCAAACTCCATATGGCTCTGGGGCGAGGGCAACAAGCCTATCCTTCCGTCATACAAAGAGCTTTACGGTATCGAGGGCTCCGTAATTTCCGCCGTTGACCTTCTCAAGGGTATCGGCATCAGTGCAGGAATGAGCACTCCAGATGTGGAAGGTGCCACAGGCTACATCGACACAAACTTTGTCGGTAAGGCTGAATGTGCTCTCAGAGAGCTTGAAAGCGGCAAGGATTTCGTTTATATTCACGTGGAAGCACCTGACGAGTGCGGACACAGAAATGAACCTGAAAACAAGGTCAGAGCAATTGAGCTCATCGACGAAAAGATTCTTTCTCTTCTTCTTAAGAAGCTCGAAAAATATGACGATTACAAAATAATGATTTTACCCGACCATCCGACGCCTATCGTAACCAAAACTCACGCAAGCGATCCCGTGCCCTATCTTATCTATCACAAAAAGGGTGAAAAGAAGGGTGTTGCTTCCTTCAACGAGGAATCGGCAAAGAGTACAGGTATATTTATCGAAGACGGACCGTCAATTATGGGTGAATTCATAAAGGAGATATAAAAATGGCACAAATTAACAAAGACCTCGCTCTTGAACATTTTCAAAAAATTATAAGAGCAAAAACCGTTTCAAATAAAGACGATGAAATATATAAGGAAGAATTCCGAGCCTTTCTTCCCCTGCTTAAAGAGCTTTACCCCGAAACCTTCAGGGTTGTTGAGTCACAGCTTATAAATGAATTCGGTATTCTTATCCGCTGGAAGGGCAAGGACAGCTCAAGAAAGCCTGTTGTACTTATGGCTCATCACGATGTTGTATCCGACGAAGGACAAAACTGGCAGCATCCCGCCTTTGATGCCGAAATCATCGACGATGTAATCTGGGGCAGAGGAACAATCGATAACAAATGCATTTTCACAGCAATTTTTGAGGCTATGGAGGGCCTTATCAAGGAAGGCTTTACTCCCGAAAGAGATATTTATTTTGCCTCAAGCAACAACGAAGAGGTTGCAGGTGAAACTATGCCTGAAATCGCCAAATGGTTCGAGGAAAACGGAGTTATTCCCGAATATGTTCTCGACGAAGGCGGCGCAATTATGCTCGAGCTTCCTATGGGGGTAAAAATCCCTTATGCTATGATTGCTCTTTCTGAAAAGGGCTTCGCAAAGATTACTCTCACAGCAAACAGCAAAAGCGCAACTCATTCCGCCAAATCAGTTTCGAATAAAAAATCTGCACCTGAAAGAATTATTGACGCAGTAAATGCCATCAATAAAAATCCCACACCCTCCACAATCACACCTGCACTCGAGGGTATGCTCAAAGCCTTCGCTCCCAATGTTGATGCTCCGCTTAAGCAGGTTTTCAACAACATCAACCTTCTCAAGCCTATAGTAAAGAAAGCAATGGAATCCATTCCCGATGCAGCAGCAATGGTAAGAACGCAGATTACTCTTACCTCCTTAAAGGCCTTTAACGAAAAAGGCACCGTTCCCGACACTGCATCGGCAACCTATTCGGTAAGACTCGCTCCTCAGGATAAATTCGATGATATTCTCGCTCACATCAAAAAGGTTGTCGGCGAAGATATCGAAATTGAAACAGAAAAAATGCGAGAGGCTCCTCCCATTTCTGATTTCCACACCGAAAGCTTTGAATATATCAAAGAAACCGTCAGAAAGGTTTATCCCCATGTAGGTGTTTCTCCCTTTATTCTTAACGCCGCAACGGACAGCAGACATTTCTCACACCTTTGCAACACCTACCGTTTCGGCGCCTTTGCAATTAACAATGAGCTTTTCTCTTCCGTACATAATGAAGATGAAAGACTTCCCGTCGGAGAATTCAAAAAGTCAATTGATTTCTATGTTGAATTTATCAGGGGACTTAAATAAGAAGGAATTTATAATATGTATGACATTTTTTTAAGCTACAGAAGAACTTCCGGCAGTGAATTCGCAAGCTTTTTAAGCTCAGAACTTACCAGGATGGGTTATGAGGTCTTTTTTGATGCACAGTCACTCAGAGAAGGTGATTTTGAAAAGCATATTGATAATGCAATTGATCAATGTACCTTTTTTCTTTTGCTTCTTGCTCCTGGTGACCTGGAAAGGAGCCTTGTCTCCCCTGAAAAAATTGGATCATTCACGAATCGGAAAGAGCCTTGAACGGCGGTAAAGTAATAATTCCAATTAAAATAAAAGAAGGTTTTGAATTTCCCGAAGACAGTAATAACAGAACCATCGATTCTTTAAAGAAAAACAACATATGTGATTTGAGTGGCGTCAATGCGGCTGAATTAATCAACACCCGTCTGCTGACCTTTTTAAATGATTATCCGGCAAAAAAACTTGCTGATGATTACAACAAAGGCATATCTGATCCCGAATATCTTAAATGGGAACTAGAAACACTCAAAAGCATATATCACGATGTTGAACTGATAAATGTTTTCGGAAGAGAATACCCTGCTTTTGTAATCCCCGGGTCTGAAAGCGTGAAATATCCTTTCAACGGCCTTACTCAGGACGGCAAGCTCTATGACCGAGAAGAGGAAATAGATTACTCTAAAACGCCCTGGTACAATGAATTCAAAAAAGTAGTTGGTCCTCATGTTCATTTTCCGAATCTTTACGGATATACAAGCTGCGGATACAATTTCGATTCAGAAGGAAAAATCAAAAGCATTAATTCTATACCGCGAACTTATAAAGAGACAGTATACACATGTCACATCCTGCATTACGAATTGTGGGCTGTTTACCAGAAAATCGGGAAAGAGCGAATTGCTACTCTTGATGACTTACCCTTGCGCAAAGCTATCCATAACGGAAAGCCAAATATGGAAGTAATTCTTTCAGGTTGCAACCGTTCATCACTTAACGATGTTACAATCGCAGTAATTGATTATAACGAAAGAACCGACGAATACGGAATTGCCACAGCAACCCGTTCGCAAAACGTAGCAACTTTTCCGGGATATTTCGGATTTGTCCCTTCCGGTGGCTTCGAGCTTTACGAACTTGAAGACAATCAGAATGAGGTTGTACTCAAGGAAAATTATTATGTTATAGGTGCTTTATTCAGAGAGTACATCGAAGAACTTTTCGGTGATTGCGGTTTTGGCAAAGCAACCGGTGATGACGATTTAAACCGACTGTATAAAAACAGTAAGGTGCGCACTCTGGAAAAAGGGATCCGGGCCGGTACTTATAAGTTTGAATTCTTGGGAATAGATTTTGACCTGATTACTCTGAGACAAACATTAGCTTTCGTTTTGCGCATTGATGACGAAGATTTTTATTATGAAAATGAAATAAAAAAGAACGAAGAAAATATATACGTTAAATTTCAGCCCTTGAAAACCTTTGAGGAATATGTAATAAATAACAATATTCCCGTAATGGAAGAGACAGCATCAACATATGCTCTTTTAAAAAATCATCATTTGTATAAAGAAATTGAAGCAAAGGGCTTCAGATTTGCATAAAAATAATCCGCTGATTACAGCGGATTATTTTTGTTATATAATCTTTACCAGCCGAAGCCGAAATAATCATTGAAGAAATCTTCGAAATCGCTTGCACCGCCGTAATAATATCCGCCGTTGTAAGCTTCTGTTGTTGTTTCTTCTTCAGCTGTTGAGCCCTTATCCTCAACAAGAGTAATGGTCACGTCAAAGGTAGATGTTTTATAGGTTCTGCTTTCAATACGGCAAAGAGTGAGAGTAAGAGTATCACCGACTGCACCCGTTTCGATAAGGTCAAGAAGAACACTTGAATCATTCATATCCTTACCGTTGACACCAATGATAAGGTCGCCTACCTCTGCCTCAGTATTTGCAAGAGAGCTGTCGGCAGAAATACCTGCAATAACAAGTGACCCCTTTGGAAGGCCCTTGATTGAAACGACCATACTGTAAAGCTGATAAGAGCTTACAGCGGCATATTCGATGCCGAGCTTGGGTCTGTTGGGAACATATTTATACTGCACAAGAGCCTGAGCTACGGGAAGAGCAATTGACATAGGCACTGCAAAGCCCATACCCTCATAATCTGTATCAGCAATTTTTGAAGAGTTTATACCGATAACCTGACCCGATGTATTTACAAGAGCACCGCCAGAGTTACCGGGATTAATGGCAGCACTGTGCTGAATAACGGTCATAGTGTAGGTAGAGGAGATAGAGCGGTCAATGGACGATACGATTCCGTCGGTCACGGAGCCAAAAAATGCACTTCCGCCCGGGTTACCGATTGCATAAATGGGCTCACCGATTTTAAGCGACGATGAATTACCTATTTCTGCAACAGGAAGACCGGTAGCTTCGACTTTCAGTACACCGATATCTGTTCTGGTATCAGCTGCAACCATTTCAGCCTCATAGGTTTTTCCGTTCTCAAGCATTATTCCGTAGGTTACACCCTTAGAGTTAATAACATGAGCGCAGGTAATAACATAGGTAAAGCCGTTTTCTTCCTTCCAAAGTACACCTGAGCCCTCTCCGTCGAGCTGTCCCTGCTTATAGGTCATAACACCGACAACACTGGGTCTCACCTTTTCAGCAACAACAACAGAATTATAAAGGTCTACGGTTCCGGGCTGTGTGGTCGCATAGGTGGAATTCTCTGTGGTAGGAGCTGCTACTCCGGTTGTGGTTTCATTCTGCGGCAGCTGCGAACTGCCGCGTCCGGAAAAGCTTAAGGCTATAGCAACGACACCTGCGATAAGACAAAGAATTACTATAACGGCTGCCAGCTTCTTCCCCTTACCTTTCCTGGATGGTTCTTCGGGAACAGGATTGTAAGAAGGCTGTGAGCCGAAATTATAAGATTCCTGAGGCTGATAGGTCCTGTGAGGTGGCTGCTGCGAAAAGGCAGGCTCTTCTCTGTGGGGCATATTTTCGGAAGTATAGTGATAAGTATTTCCTTCTGAAGCCTCTCTGCCTGCCGGAGCCGCGTAAGGATTAAAGGCAGGCTGTTCGTCTGACAGCTCTGTTTCACGCTCAGTTTCCTCAGCACAGGAAAAAACATCTTCCTTCTTTTCTTCATTTGATGCACCGTACACCGGAGGCTTTGGAAAATCAAAAGAGAAGGACGGTGTATGCTTTTCCTCGTTATCATTGATGCCGTCAGTTATTTTTTCATTGTCATTCATAAGTATTGCTCCTTTCAGACATATGTCTGATTTTCTTTTTTTGAGAATAACTGTTCAGATTAAAATCAAGTTTAAAATTTCTTAATTATTCGTCAGTATACGGTATTTCAAAAGTAAACTCTGTATATTCGCCCTGTTTACTGGATGCGCCGATTTCACCATCATGCATATTGATGATTGTCTTCACAATATAAAGACCGAGTCCGACACCCTTTGTGTCATATGACCTGGATTTATCCACCTTATAAAAGCGCTCAAAAATTCTTGAAATTTCTTCCTCCGAAATTCCGGGACCGGAATTCTTTATGGAAACTCTCGTTGACTCACCGTCATTTTCTGCAAATACGGTAATTGTCCCCTTCTCTGGAGTAAATTTGACAGCATTGTCAAGAAGATTATAAATCACCTGCTGAACAAGGTCCTTATCTGCGCGCATCAGCACTGAACCGATTTCATCAAAGCCCTCAATTTCAATATTCTTTTCATTAATTGTCTTTTCGAAAGAAAGAAGAGTTTCAAAAACCTGGGCAGAAACATCATAAATAATAGGCGACAATTCGATTTCTCCTGCTTCGATTTTGGAAAGATTCAACATTGAAACAACCATTCTCGAAAGTCTCTTTACCTCGTTTGACACAATGCTGAGATATTTTCTTTGCTCTGTCTGCGGAATGGTTCCGTCCATAATACCGTCAATGAAGCCGCCAATGGAGGTCATGGGTGTTTTCAGCTCGTGGGAAACATTGGCAACAAAGCTCCTTCGTGAATCCTCATTGATTTTAAGCTCATAACCCATTTTGTTAAGCGCCTTTGCGAAATCATTAAGCTCACGGTTTTTGTAATTTTCTCTTGCTTCATGATCAAAGTCGCCCTTTGCATAATGATCTGTAATTTTCTGCATATCTGCCAGTGGGAGTGCAACATCTCTGGCAATAACAAAAAGTGCGATGAATACGGCAATAAGCGCAATGATGAGCGAATAGAAAAAGGACTCAATTATCCGTACAATATAAGGTACGAGCCCCGTAATAGCATCCTCAACGGCAAAAACAACAGCCACGGGATTTTCTCCGTCCATAATCGGACAGGCAACAACAAAGGAGCCTATTTCAAAGTCGTCATCACCGATATAATCGGAAAATCTGCCCTTAAGGGCTCTTTTCATATGCTCCTCTGCGATGTGATAGCTCCTGTGAAAATCACAGCCGTGGCCCTCACCCGCATCACAGTCACTGCAATAAATAACATCACCCTCGGTGTTGGTAATAAAGTACTCTGAAAGGGTGGCCTTATTCATCGTTTTCAGAACGTTATGAAGAGTCATTTCCGCTGCAGCAGCTTCCGCTTTGCTTTTGTCCGGGTTTTTATATATCGAAAGGCTGGTATAGGTTTCGCTTATATTATTTATGTTTCGGTTAAGAGAAACATTCTTTTCGTCCCACCACTGACTTCCGATGAAAAACATCATTATAAAGCAAAGGGCAATAAAACCGGAGACAACAATCCAGGCGGAACGGAAGAAATATTTACGAAGTATACCGGACTTTCTTCTTCGTCCTGTCTTTTTTCTTTTTGCCATTTTTCTTCCCTCTTTTCAAGAAAACGCCTGATTAACAGGCGTTTTTGAACAATTTTTATTCTTTTGTTTCAAACTTGTAGCCTACGCCCCATACAGTACGAAGCTCCCATTTGTCTGAAGCACCCTCTAATTTTTCACGAAGACGCTTTACGTGAACGTCAACAGTACGGGAATCACCGTAATAATCATAGCCCCATACCTCATCAAGAAGCTGGTCACGGGTGAATACACGGTTAGGATTTTTTGCAAGATGGAAAATAAGCTCCATTTCTTTGGGAGGAGTATCAATCTGTACACCTGCCACTCTGAGCTCATAATTTGTAAGGTTGATAGAAAGCTTATCATAGTGGACTTCCTTGACCTCCTCAGTAGTAGAGGAAGCGCTGCGGCGAAGAACAGCTTTGATTCTTGCCACGATTTCTTTTGTATCAAAGGGCTTTGTTACATAGTCGTCAGCTCCAAGCTCAAGACCTAAAACGCAGTCAAAAATCTCTCCCTTAGCAGTAAGCATAATGATGGGAGTTTCGGAAAACTTTCTGATTTCTCTGCATACCTGCCAGCCGTCAAGCTTCGGAAGCATAATATCAAGAAGAACAAGAGAAGGACTTTCCTCCTGGAAGGTTGTGACAGCGCTCTGTCCGTCATTGGCTATAACCACATTATAGCCTTCCTTTGTAAGATAAAGTCTTAAAAGCTCGCAAATGTTAAGGTCATCATCAACAACAAGAATTTTTTCGGGATTCATAATTTTTCTCTCTTTCTTAGTAGATTGTTTTTATTATAGAATATACAGCTTAATTGAACTTTACTTTTATTTTAGTATTTTATAAAAAGCTACTAAAAATACATTACATTCTTTCGGGAGAGTCAACTTTAAGCATGGTAAGAATGCTTTTCATCGTATCCCTTACACATATGCAAAGGAAAAGTCTTGCCTGCATTAGGCTTTCATCTTCAACACTTACACGGCAGGCGCTATAGAATTTATGGAAAAGAGTCGCAAGCTCCACAGCATAATGTGTAACCTTTGCCGGGTCATAATTTTTCGCTGCACCGATGATCGTATCGCCTAAGGTTGAAAGGAAACGGATAAGCTCTCTTTCCTCGGGACAGACAAGCTTCTGAAGCTCCTGAGATGTGCAGTCTCTTGTCTTTTTGCCCTCATTTTCAAGCTTTGCAAGAATGCTGCAGATTCTTGCGTGGGCATACTGACAATAATAAACGGGATTCTGTGAGCTTTGCTCAACAGCAAGGTCAAGGTCAAAATCCATCAGTGAGCCCGGCTCTCTGATATTGAAAAGGAAGCGTACCGCATCGATGGGAACTTCGTTGAGAAGGTCGACGAGGGTAATTGCCTTCCCTGTTCTCTTTGACATTCTGACAACCTCGCCGTCACGCACAAGACGAACAAATTGCATAAGAAGAATGTCGAGTCTGTCGGGATCGATTCCTACGGCCTCCATCGCACCCTTCATTCGGGCAACGTGGCCGTGATGGTCAGCGCCCCATACATCAATTGCCTTATCAAAGCCTCTCTTTTCAAGCTTGTTTCTGTGATATGCAATATCTGCTGCAAAATAAGTCGGATTGCCGTTGGCACGGATAAGAACATCATCCTTGAGCTCAAGCTTGTCGATGTATTCCTGACTTTTGCCCTCACGAAGGAGCATTCTTGTCTGCACCTCTTTATTTTTATACCAAAGAGCTCCGTCCTTTTCATAGGTGTAACCGCCCTTTGTAAGAAGGTCGATGGTTTCCTGAAGCTCACCGCCGTTATGAAGAGTAAGCTCACTGAACCACAGGTCATAATCTATACGGTATTTTTCCATCGCCTTTTTCATATTTTCAAGGTTTTTCGGAAGGGCAAACTCAACGAGAGCCTTTCTTCTTTCCTCTTCGGTTTTTTCCATATAAACTTCACCGTAAGCCTCTTTGAACTCACCGGCTCTTTCGGTAATATCCTCTCCGTGATAGCTGTCCTCGGGAAGCTCAATTTCTTCACCGCAAAGCTGACGGTATCTTATATCAAGTGAAAGACCGAATTTTTCGATCTGGTTACCTGCGTCGTTTACATAAAATTCTCTGGCGACCTCATAGCCTGCATAATCAAGCACACCGGCAAGACAGTCACCGAGTGCACCGCCTCTGGCGTTACCCATATGCATGGGGCCTGTGGGGTTTGCTGAAACGAACTCAACATTTATTCTTTTACCGCCGCCGTAGTTACTTCTGCCGTAGCTGTCACCTGCCTCTTTTATTTCAAAAAGGATATCGGCATAATAAACATCAGAAAGGTAAAAGTTAATGAAACCGGGACCTGCAATTTTTATGTCGTTGAAGTATGTACCTTCAAGCTCTGCATTTTCCATTATTACCTGAGCAATTTTTACGGGAGGCATTCGGAAGGGTCTCGCATTCACCATTGCGGCATTTGTGGAATAATCACCATTATTTCTGTCGGCGGGTACCTCCACGGAAAAAGCGCTAGCCTCAGCCTCGGGTAAAAGACCCTTGCTCTGTGCCTTAACGATTGCTTCGTTTACAATCGTTCTTATCTGATTTTGTGCTTTATCAACTGTAACGGACATTAAAGTTCCTCCTGTTCTGCTTTACGAATTGTTTTTCTTTTTACTGTTATGTCGAATTCAATTGTGCCTAAGGGTTGTTTTTCAATATCCGTTGCATAACTGAATCTGAGTTTTCCGCCGTCAGGTGTCATTTGGCTGACAATCTCTTTTCCGCATACACCCATGGAAATGCTTCCGTAGGGAGTTACGTGATGGGACAGATTGCGGGTTTCCTTTTCGATCATCATATAAGTGCTGATGCTGCCCTCACGGTTAACGGTAATAAGCTTTTCCTTTTCTACCTGAAGCTTTGTGGTGCTTTCGGTGCCGTCTTCCTCCTGCTCGGTATATATAAGAGTGTAACTGTCACCCTCACCCTCCAGATGTCCGTGGGTTGTAACCTCAAGCAGGTCCCTTTCCCCTTCTATTTCCTGGCGGGTAACGATGGTTACAAGATAATCTTCTTTCATCATTTGTGCCCTTCTTAAAAACAATACAAATATACATAATATATAATAACACAGTTTAATTCAAAAATCAATTTTTTTCGTATCTTTTATGACATATATCCCATATATTTTTTTATTAAGGTTGACACAGACGAAAAAAAAAAGATATAATGAATAAAATGTGCTGTTCAGTGCGTAAAAATCCGTTAAAAAGATACTGTATCATCGGTTAATAGCGGATTGTGCACTGCTAACTGAGAATAAATCGAGAGGTGTAATTATGTATTTATGCTATAAAGAGCCTGCACATATGAGCTACTACGGCTGGGAAAACGAAGCATTGCCCTTGGGTAACGGTAAAATCGGTGCCAAGGTTTTCGGCGGAATCAAAACCGAGCTCATCCATTTCAACGAGAAAACCCTGTGGTCAGGCGGAATAAATATAAAAAACTTTGACGGAGGTATGGGCAAAAAAGATAAGGGTGCCGCCTTCAGAGAAATTCAGGAGCTTTTAGCAAATGATGACAATAAAACAGCCACGGCGAAAATGAAAAACCTTCAGGGTAATATGACGGGCTTCGGCGCATATCAGTCCTTCGGAAATCTCTATTTCAATTTCGAAGGCAGCGAAACTGCGGACAAATATGTCCGTGACCTTGACCTTGATACCGCCTCAGCCATGGTATCCTTCAAAAATGAAAAAACTTCCTATACCAGACACTATTTCGTCTCCTACCCAGATAATGTTTTCGTGGGAAGACTTCAGTGTGAGGGAAGCGGAGAAGAAGAGGAAGAAACACCCACCTTCAGCTTTGAAGCTTATGTTGCTTCCGAACAAAAGGGAACAGTCAGCGTTGACGAAGAAGGCATCTCTCTTTACGGCACAGTAAAGGCAAACATCGGTCTTGAGGGCGAAGACGGAGAAGACGCCAACGGTATGAAATACGGCTGCTTTGTAAAAATTACAAGCGACGGCACTGTGGAATATAAGGAAGATCGTATTATAATAAAAGATGCTACCGAAGCTGTTGTGCTTATGAGTCTTGCCACAAATTACATAAACAACTATCCTGATTTCTTCAGCCATACCGATCCCCTACAGAGTGCAAAAGAAACCGTACTCAAGGCCTCAGAAAAGACCTTCGGAGAGCTTTACAGAGCACATATCAAGGATTATACAGACCTTTATAACCGTGTAACCTTCTCTCTCGGTCAGGAAGAAACTCCCCTCACCACCGACTATATGCTCAAACGCTTCGGCAAAAAGGGTGAATACAAAAGAAGTCTTATTACTACTCTTTTCCAGTATGGCCGATATCTTCTCATTGCCTCATCCCGTGACGGCTCACTTCCCGCTAATTTGCAGGGTATATGGAATGCGAAAAACAATCCGCCCTGGTGCTGTGATTACCATTTCAATGTAAATGTTCAGATGAATTACTGGCCCGCTTATGTGGCAAACATTGCAGAGACTGCTCTTCCCTATATCGACTTTGTAAACTCACTCAAAAAGCCCGGCAGAATTGTGGCAAATCAAAGTCTCGGTATCGGTGAAGACAAAGAGGACGGCTCACCCGATTACGAAAAGCCCACAGGCTTTATGTTCCATACTATGGTAACCCCTCTCGGCTTTGTTGGTATGGGCTCTCAATGGCAATGGGGCTGGGCACCCACAAACGGAGCCTGGGCATTGCAGGGAATGTATGACTATTACCGCTTCACCCTTGATATTGAAAAGCTTAAAAACGACATTTACCCCGCTATGGAGGAATGTGCTCTTATGTGGACACAGCTTCTCACCGAGGATAAAAAAAGCGACCGCCTTGTGGTTTCTCCCGGCTATTCACCCGAGCACGGACCCGTTGCCGCAGGTAATACATATGACCAATGTATCATATATAATCTTTATTCCGATGTTCTTCACGCTGCAAAGGAGCTTACCGACAAGGGCTACGGTGATTCGGTAAATAAAGAGGTAATTGACCTTGTTGAAAAGCAGATTGTCCGTCTGAGACCTCTCCATATTGGAAAATGGGGACAGATAAAGGAATGGTACGACGAGGACAGCTTCTTTATGCGAGGCTTCAAAACAAAAAATGTTCAGAAAAAGCACCGCCATATTTCTCATCTTCTTTCCCTTTATCCCTTCAGCCAGATTTCACCCGACGATGAAAAGCTGAAAAAAGCTGCCCTTACCACCCTTGAGGACAGAGGTCACAAGAGCACCGGCTGGGGACTTGCAATCCGACTTCTTTCCTATGCTCGTCTCGGCGAAGGAGAGAAATGCAATCTCATTGTGGAAAACATTATGAAGGATGCTATACTGAAAAACCTTTTCGGCACCCATCCTCCCTTCCAGATTGACGGTAATTTCGGCTTTACGGCAGGCATATGCGAAATGCTCCTTCAAAGTCACGGCGACTATATTGCCATTCTTCCCGCCCTCCCCTCCTCATGGCACGAAGGAGAAATAAAAGGTCTTATGGCAAGAGGCAACTTCGAGGTAAGCATAAAATGGAAAAACGACCGTCTCAAGGCCGCCACACTGAAATCCAACGAGGGCGGAAAATGCTCACTCAAATATGACGGCAAAATTTTGCTTGTCAGCGATGAAGAAGGCAACGAAATTGAAACAACCTTTGAAAACGGCGTAACGTCCTTTATGACCGAAAAGGGCAAAACATATTCTTTCAGTTAAGAAACCACAGCAGAAAACCCACAGAGATGAAAAAATCTCTGTGGGTTCTTTTTTATTCTCTTTAAAGCACCTTCGACAAAAATTCCTTTGCTCTTTCACTTTTCGGATTGGCAAAGAATTCTTCGGGGGTTGCCTCTTCGACAAATCTGCCCTCATCCATAAAGACGATTCGTGTGCCGACCTCTTTTGCAAAGCCCATTTCGTGGGTAACAACGACCATTGTCATACCCTGATTTGCAAGCTCCTTCATAAGCTCGAGCACTTCCCCTACCATTTCGGGATCAAGAGCAGATGTAGGCTCGTCAAAAAGGATTACATCAGGCTCCATAGCAAGAGAGCGCACAATTGCAACTCTTTGCTTCTGACCGCCGGAAAGAGAAGACGGATAAGCATCTGCCTTTTCTTCAAGACCGATTCTTTTAAGAAGCTCGATTGCCTTTTCCTTTTCCTGCTTTTTAATTTCAGCAAAGGATCCCTTTACGGGATTGATTTCACCTTTTTTAAGATGAAGCTTTATGAGAAGATTGTTCTTTTTCTGCTTTTTAATATTCTTCTTTGCCACATAAAGAGGCGCCATCATAATATTTTCGATAACAGTCTTATTGGCAAAAAGATTGAAATGCTGAAAAACCATACCCATTTTCTGACGGTGGATATTGATGTCAACCTTGATATCGGCAATATCCTCTCCGCCGAAGATTATGGATCCGCTTGTGGGATCCTCCATACAGTTGAGGCAACGCAGAAAGGTACTCTTACCCGAGCCGGAGGGGCCGATAACAACTACCTTTTCGCCCTTTTTAATGGTTGTGGATATATTTTTAAGAACCTTGTTCTCGCCGAAATCCTTGCAAAGATCGGAAACTACAATAAGGTTTTCACCGTTTGTGATTTTATTATCTGTCACCTTTTCTCAGTCTCCTTTCCATTATCTTTATGCCGAGGCTTATGATACACACAATGATAATATACATCATTGCCATTACAAGATAGGGCACCATAAATTCATAGCTGTTTGAGCCGATATAGTTGAAGGCAACATAAAGGTCTGTAGCACCGATGAAGGATACGACAGAGGTTTCCTTTACAAGAGCAATAAACTCATTACCGAGAGTGGGAAGAATATTCTTTACAGCCTGAGGTATGACGATTTTCATCATCGTAGCACCGTATGACATACCGACACTTCTGCCACCCTCCATCTGTCCGGGGTCAACAGAGAGAATACCCGCTCTCATCATTTCCGAAATGTAAGCACCGCTGTTAAGGCCGAAAACCCAGATCGCAACGCTCAGCGAGGTCATTTTCACACCGATGATAGGAAGCATAACATAATAGAAAACGAGAAGCTGAGCCACCATGGGAGTACCTCTGAAAAGACCCACATAAAAGGTACAGATCTTATCGAGAACTCTTGATATTCTGCTGTATTTCGGCAAAACACGGATCGATGCAATAAGAGTACCGATAACTATACCGATAACAAGACCTGACACAGCTATGATAAGAGTATTTTTAAGACCGCTGAGAACTTCATTGTAGCCGCCCTGATTGATAAAAATATCAACAAACCGATTCACCTTTGCAGGAAAAGTCTGTACAAAATTTACCACAGACGAAAACATTGACAGAGTGTTTATAGTTACATAGTTCATAAATAAAAATTCCTTTATACAAACAACAACGCCCCACTGTTAAGTGAGGTATTGTTGTATATTAAAAATTATAACCTTAGTTTATGCAACCTCGTTGATTGATTCAGCGATGCATACTGCAGGAGCAGCATCAATAACAACATAGTTGATGTTGCCGTTTACAAGGTCCTGAACTGCAAGGGCACCGTTCTTGTAGCCTACACATTCAACTGCAAAGCCGTCAAAGCCCCAGTCTGCGTCACCCTTGACATAGAAGTTACCTGTTGTGCCGTTCTGAACGCCGATCTTTGTGGTATTGTCATAGCCCTTAAGGATTGCTTCAACTGATGCTGCGTCTGTGCAAGTGTCGAATGTTGTGTCGTCGCCCTTTACTATAAGCTTCTGGGAAGCCTGATAGTATGTAGAGCTGAAGTCAACATGTTCTTTTCTGTCTTCCTTAACGGTGAGACCTGCCATGGCGATGTCACATTTGTGCTGACCTACTGAAAGGCAAACAGCATCAAAGTCCATATTGCTGATAACAAGCTCTTTACCGAGTTCCTTTGCAAGAAGAGCAGCGATTTCCATATCGATACCTAAGTACTTGTCACCCTGAGTATATTCGAAGGGCTCAAAAGCAGCATTTGTTGCAACAACAAGCTGATCCTTTGTTTCGTCAAGCTCAGCTGAGGTTACAGGTGTGGGCTCGCCGTCACCGAAATACTTGTTGCAGATTTCATCGAATGTGCCGTCTTTCATAATTTTTTCAATGAAAGCATTTACATCAGCGAGGAGCTCAGGCTGTGCCTTGTCAACGCCGAATGCATATTCTTCCTCTGTAAGGTTGATGTCGATAACCTTAACTGCAGGTGTCTTTGTGTTGTCTTCGTTGTTTCCGCCGCAAGCTGCAAGAGCAAAGAGCATAATTGCAGCAAGAGCAATTGCTAAAAACTTTTTCATAGGAATTTACCTCCAAAAATTTATGATGCGGATATTTTATCACCAAAAACTTCCTTTGTCAACGGCTTTATGCAAAAATTATGCATAAAAATGAATATTTATGAAACCACGCTGTTAACTGTTACACTTTTTATAAAGGGAGCAACAACATCGAGTGAGGCAAACTGATACTCACCGGAGTTAGTGAAAGCTATTTCGTTTTCGCCTTTTTCCAGAGTAAGGTTAAATGTTACTGTTTTATATGTATAATCACAGCATGTGTTTCTGAAGAAAATATCCTTACTCTCTCCGCCGTTTACACTGACAGTCAGATATCTTTCAACCAGGTCTACATTATAAGCATGTGCGCCGCCCTCAGAATTATTTGAATAAAGAACAGTCACACGGTAATCGCCCTTTTCAGGTGCATTGACCTTAAAGGCACCCTTACCCTTGTCTGCAACGATTGAACCGAGATAAGTGTTGCCGTATTTGTCGGTGAGGATTTCTGCACCGTCACTGACAGTAATATCCTTTGCTTCTGTTGCCGCAACAGAAGCCTGAGGCTCTGCCTTTGTAAGCTCAACACGTGAAGGAGAAGAAAGAACTATTTCATTAAGACCTCTTCTGAGATATACTGTGCTTTCATTTTCTGCCTTCGCCTTTGCTCCGTCGATACTGATATCATAGCTGCCCTCATCAAGACCTATATAATAGTATCCGTCTTCGGGAGCTACGGCAAGATATTCCTTTCCGTCGTCGGAATCCTCAAGCACGGCAATGCTCTTATCCTCAACAGCCTTTGACATAAGAAGGCTGTCAAGAACAAAGGTGCCCTCATTGTGTGAAAATTCGATGGTGTGAATACCTGCACAAAGGTCAACATAGAGAGTTTTTACTGTAGTATATTCACTCTTGATGGTGTTTTCAAACATAACTTCTCTTGTCTTTCCGTCAAGAGTGAAGTTTGCCACACCGTAATCTCTGCCGTCTTTACCCTGACCGTCATTATGCTTTCCGAAGATGATATCAAGCTTGTAACGGCCTCTTTCCTTTGTGCTTACGGTTATCTTAACTCCGTCGCCATCATTTTCAAAGCCGCCGCACATACCCTTTGCCTCACCGGTAGTTGCATATGCGCTGTCATAGGTGTAAGCATTACCGAGAAGCTTTCCGTCCTCAAATTCATATCTTACGGGGAGATTGGTGTTTCTGACTGCATCAAATTCCTCTGTATGCTCCTTGACAGAAATGAAGTAAACTGTATCTGTATCTGTGCCGGGGATGTTAATGTTAAGACTGTCACCTGAAACCTTGGTTTTATATTTTCTCACAGTGTAAGGCTTGCTTACAATACCTGTAAGACCTGTATAATAAACACATTCAACGGTTACATCGACAATTTTTCCCATATCGGTTTCATCGATGTTTTTGATCTTTACTGCCTTTTTGTTATCACTGCCGTTACAGATAACATTTATCTCTTTTCCGTCGGGTGTGAGTGAGGCAAGACCTGTATAATGATACCACCAGTCGTGGTCATAAAGCTTTTCATCATTGAGTGCAGATGTGCTGACAGCTAAAGTTTTACCTTCCATTTCTGCATACTTTCTGTAAAGCCACCAGTTTGAGTTGGGTGAGTTATCGTCAGCGCAGGTATCATTGAGATTATTTGCAAGTCTCCAGAATGCCATATCACCGTAGGTATTGGTGTTTTCCATAGACACGATGTATCTTACCATCGCTGCGGGATTTCCGCATTCCTCCATTGCACCGTATTCGGTAACAATTACGGGAAGCTCAGGAAGACCCTCTTCCTTTTCTATTCTGCGGTAATCCTCAACGTGCTTCGGCCATTCCACGCTGCACCAGAAGCCGAGTTCATGATAAATTATAATTTCGGGAACACAATTATTTTCAGTAACGAAAGACATAAATCCTTCCATTTTTTCCGTTACATAATCACAGAAGCCGGGGCCGCCGATTTTTGCATCGGGGTCTATGCTCTTTACAAGGTCATAGGTGATTTTCCAGGCTTCAAGGAAGTTTTCCTCGCCTTCCTTTGAATAATCACCGAACCATACGCCGTTATCACATTCATTGAAAATGCAATAAACAATATCGTCGGCATAATCTTTTTCCGAAAGAGTACTTACCTTTTCTTCAACAATAGGAAGATATCTTTCCTCTAAAAACTCTCTCCAGTCATAGGTGCCGTTTTTCTTCATTTCATCAATTTCACCGTGGCAATAATACCAGGTGTCAAAGCTGTCCTGAAGATAAACCACTCTGTAATCGCAATTTTCAAGCTGGTCTGCCACACGGTCAATATCACCCGTGGGGTGCTGAAGGCCGTCAATAACCTTTTGGGAAACTGTAGAGATATCGAGACTTTTTGTCATTGCCTCAGAGGGAACTCCAGGCTCGGCAAGACCGTAAAGGAAGCCTGTGGCATAATTTGAAACCTCGTCTCCCCTGCTTCCTGCATCGACAGTAAGAGTCGGCACCCAGGCAAGAGGAAGAGATTCCATCAGCATAATAACCGTAATGATAAGTGAAATTAATTTAGCCATTATTTTTCTCCTTTATATTGAATTTATAAGCTCGGGAAGCTTTTTAATTGCGGGAATAAGTCCTGCAAATATTTTTGCCATACCTGCCGCAGAGCCTTCCTCATTAAGAAGCATAAGAAGCCCCTCTGCCATTTTTTCCGTAAATACACCCTGACTCATGGTGACGAAATTTCTTATGGGTATTTCCAAAGCCATATTTACCATCATACCGCTGTTCGGGTCATCGGGGTCAGCGATTTTTGACATCGCCGTATTAATGAGTCCGATAATTCTGCCGCCCCATCGGGTGTGCTCTGTGTCGCCCAGACTGTTGAGCATTGTAATTTTATCATTCACATCCGGGAATGAAGGTGGAATATCTCTGCCCAGAAGTGCTCTGTACTGCTTATCGGGAACGTTTTTCACGTCTGCTCCGTAATAGCAGGGTGCTGACTCTCTGTAGTCGGGCACCTGTACCTCACCGAGAGAAGAAACAACCTCTGTCTCTGCCTTAAGTCTTATGTCACGGCTCGACGCACCGATAAGTATTTCAAATTTGCCCGATTCTACGTGCCAGTCACTGATATTTATATTATAGTATGCAAAGGCTCTTTTTGTAAGAGTGAATGACACTTCCTTCTCTTCACCTTTTTTAATAAATACCTTACAGAAATCCCGAAGCTCCTTTTTCGGTCTGAAAACCGTGCTTTCACAATCGGAAACATACAGCTGAACCGTTTCCGCACCGTCTCTGTCTCCGATGTTTTTTATCTTGCAGCTGACGGTAAGACATTCTGTATCCTTGATTTTTTCTGACGAAAGCTTTATATCCGAATATTCAAACTGAGTATATGAAAGTCCGTAGCCGAAAGGAAAGAGAACATTTTTTTCTGCCGTATCATAATAACGGTAGCCTATATAAATCCCCTCTCTGTGCTCGGCGGTACGACCCGTACCCGGATAATAATTACTGCAGGGAACATCGCTTTCGCAAAGGGGATAAGTCTCTGCCAGCTTACCCGAAGGATTTATCTTGCCTGAAATAATCTGTGCTATAGCCTTACCGCTTGCCTGACCGCCCAGATAGCCGTTGATTACAGCCTTCACCTTTCTGAGCCACGGCATTACAACGGGAGCACCGCCAGAAAGAATAACGGTAACATTTTCGTTTACGGCAACTATTTCCTCCAAAAGTCTGTTGTGTGAGTAAGGAAGATTAAGATGAGTTCTGTCAAAGCCCTCGCTTTCATATTCCTCCGTTAAACCGATAAATAAAAGCACCGCATCAGCCTTTGATGCTACCTTAACGGCATCCTTGACCATAACCTCATTAAGCTCGTCCTTTTTCTTGAAGTAGCCGGGTGCGAAGCTTACCTTATAGCCTTCCTTCAAAAGCCCGTCAAAGGCATCGGTTATTTCCGTAGGGTTGATAAGTGAGCTGCCTGCGCCCTGATAACGGGGTGCTCTCGCCATTTCGCCGATAACGGCTATTGTTTTTTCTTTTGAAAGAGGGAGAGTATTGTCTTCATTTTTAAGTAAAACAACAGAATTTGCACAGATTTCTGCTGCAAGCTCATGGTGCTCTTTTTCGTCATAGGTGTATTCACCGAGAATCTCTTTTGATTTTTCAATCAAAGTAATCATTCTGTCAGCGGCGATATCAAGATACTTTTCATCGAGAGTTCCGTTTCTCACGGCATCGCATATTTTCTTTGTATTGTAGCCGCTCGAGGAAGGCATTTCGAGGTCATTTCCATTTTTCAGACCCGTAACCCGGTCATTCGCAGCACCCCAGTCAGTCACCACTATACCCTCAAACCCCCATTCGTCACGAAGGATTTTATTCTGTAGAAATCCGTTGTCGGAGCAATATGTACCGTTGAGCTTATTATAAGCATTCATCACCGTCCACGGCTGTGACTTTTTAACGGCAATTTCAAAGGCGGTAAGATAAATCTCACGAAGAGCTCTTTCGTCAACCACACTGTCAACAGTCATTCTGCGTTTTTCCTGGCTGTTAACGGCAAAATGCTTGATCGAGGTTCCTACACCCTTTGACTGAATACCGTCAATAAGACCTGCGGCAAGCTCACCGGCTAAAAGCGGATCCTCGGAAAAATATTCAAAGTTTCTGCCGCAGAGAGGAGAACGCTTCATATTCACACCGGGTCCTAAAATAACGCTTACCTTTTCCTTGAGGCATTCCTCACCCATGGCCTGTCCCATTCTGTAAAGCAATTCTTTATCCCAGGAGCAGGCAGTTGTTGCCGCAGTAGGGAAGCAGGTAGCCGGTACAGAATTTAACAGACCCGTCTTGTTCCCGTTCGGATCCTGAAGTCTTAAGCCGTGAGGGCCGTCGGTAACGGTAAGAGACGGCAAGCCCAACCGCTCCGCACCATTAAGATGCCAGAAATCCTTACCCGTACAAAGCTCTGCCTTTTCCTCCAGGGTAAGTTTGTCAAGTATATCTTTATTTTTCATATTTTCCTCCGCATATTTTCCTATAGTCATTTTTATTATATAACTATTTAAAGAGAAGGTCAAGGAAAATATATAATTCAAAGAATCGGTTCCGCGTGTCCGTCAGCTTTTTCACCCGAAAAGATTTTCAAAGAGCTTCTTTTTTTCACGGTTGCAATTACAGTCACATTCATCAACGCACACAAGAATTGTTTCTTCACCGATAACCTGAATATCCTTCCATGGTATGCGGACATCCTCACACCGTCCCGTAATATCAAAAAGTCTTCCCTTTCCCCATATGATAATCGCACACAGCTGTCCGTTTTCACAGCAAATTTCCACATCGCTCACACAGCCGAGTCTGTGACCGTTTTTGGTGTTTATAACCTCTTTGTTCCGAAGGTCCGTTACACAGCAGTTCATAAAACAACACTCCTTTATATCATTATATTTGACAAAGGCTCACCTGTGCTTCCATTTTATATCTTTTTTACCAAAAAAATTCACCTTTGTTTCTTTTATTTTTATGCGAATACCCTTTACAATTTGACATTAAAGTGATAGAATATCAGGTGGTAAATTATTTTGCTAATATAATGTAAAAATACAAGGAGGACAAATCCAATGGCCAGAAAAATGAAAACCATGGATGGTAACAATGCCGCTGCTCACGTTTCCTATGCGTTTACTGAAGTAGCAGGTATTTATCCCATCACCCCTTCAAGCCCCATGGCAGACTACGTTGATCAGTGGTCAGCTCAGGGTCTCAAGAACATTTTCGGCACAAGAGTAAATGTTGTTGAAATGCAGTCAGAAGCAGGTGCAGCAGGTACCGTTCACGGCTCACTCGCAGCAGGTGCTCTCACAACAACCTACACAGCTTCACAGGGTCTTCTTCTTATGATCCCCAACATGTACAAAATCGCCGGTGAGCTTCTTCCCTGCGTTTTCCATGTTTCCGCACGTTGTGTAGCATCACACGCTCTTAACATCTTCGGTGATCATTCCCACGTTTATGCCTGCCGTCAGACAGGTTTCGCAATGCTCGCTGAAACAAATACTCAGGAAGTTATGGACCTCGGCGCTGTTGCACACATGGCTTCAATTGAATCCAGAGTTCCCTTCCTCAACTTCTTTGACGGCTTCCGTACATCTCACGAGCTTCAGAAGATCGAAGTATGGGATTTCGAAGACCTCAAGGAAATGACAAACATGGAAGCTGTCGAAGCTTTCCGTAAAAGAGCTCTCAATCCCGAAAGACCCGTTATGCGCGGTTCTCACGAAAACGACGACATCTTCTTCCAGAACAGAGAAGCTTGCAACAAGTACTATGATGCAGTTCCCGCTATCGTAGAAGAATACATGGGCAAGGTCAATGCTAAGCTCGGTACAGACTATCAGCTCTTCAACTACTACGGTGCTCCCGACGCTGAAAGAGTTATCGTTGCAATGGGCTCCTTCAACGACGTTGCTGAAGAGGTTGTTGATTACCTCACAGCAGCAGGCGAAAAGGT
The DNA here is from genome assembly GCA_045603665.1 of Acutalibacteraceae bacterium. Classification (GTDB taxonomy): domain Bacteria; phylum Bacillota; class Clostridia; order Oscillospirales; family Acutalibacteraceae; genus UBA6857. Next base: position 4,781 of record JAZUMO010000068.1, on the reverse strand, counting down.
TGGTCTTATCAAGGTTCGTCTTTACAGACCCTTCTCTGCTAAGCACCTTCTTGCAGCTATCCCTGCAACATGTAAGAAAATCGCTGTTCTCGACAGAACAAAGGAACCCGGCTCACTCGGCGAGCCTCTCTATCTTGACGTTGTTACTGCTCTTGCTACAAACGGCAAGGCTGACATCAAGGTTGTAGGCGGACGTTACGGCCTCGGTTCAAAAGATACACCTCCCTCATCCGTATTCGCAGTTTACACTGAACTCGCAAAGGATGAACCCAAAAACGGATTCACTCTCGGTATCGTTGACGACCTCACCGGTCTTTCACTTCCCGAAACAGAAGCTCCCAATACCGCAGCTGAAGGCACAATCGAATGCAAGTTCTGGGGTCTCGGCGGTGACGGTACAGTTGGTGCTAACAAAAACTCCATCAAAATCATCGGTGACCACACTGACAAGTACGTACAGGCTTACTTCCAGTACGACTCAAAGAAGACAGGCGGTATCACCATTTCTCACCTTCGTTTCGGCGACAAACCCATCAAGAGCCCCTACTACATCAACAAGGCTGACTTTGTTGCATGTCACAACCCCTCTTATGTAGAAAAAGGCTTCAAGATGGTTAACGACGTTAAGCCCGGCGGTGTTTACCTCATCAACTGCCAGTGGTCTGACGAAGAGCTTGACAAGCATATGCCTGCAGATGCAAAGAGATATATCGCAGCAAACAACATCCAGCTCTACACCGTTAACGCTATCGACCTTGCACAGAAGGTTGGTATGGGTAAGAGAACAAACACAGTTCTTCAGTCTGCATTCTTTGCTCTTGCAAAGGTTATGCCCTCCGAAGAAGCTCTTCAGTATATGAAGGATGCTGCAACAAAATCCTACTCAAAGAAGGGTCAGGATATTGTTGACGCTAACCACAACGCTATCGATGCCGGTGCTACAGCATTCCATAAGGTTGAAGTTCCCGCTGCCTGGGCAAACGCAACCGACGATGCAACAGCAACTAAGAGCGAAGGCGCAGAAAAACTCGTTAAGATGGTTGACGGCATTCTTAAACCCATCTCAGTTATGGGCGGTTACTCACTTCCCGTTTCTGCTTTCGCTGACCACGCTGACGGCACCTTCGAGCACGGTGCTTCCGCTTACGAAAAGAGAGGCGTTGCAGTTCTCGTTCCCGAATGGGATGCAGCTACCTGCGCTAAGTGTAACCAGTGTGCTTATGTATGTCCCCACGCAACTATCCGTCCCTTCGCAATGAGCGAAGAAGAGGTTGCAGCAGCTCCCGCAGCTCTTAAAAAGGCTGAAAAGCCCATCATCAAAACAAACTACACCTACACTCTTGCTGTTTCTCCCATGGATTGTATGGGTTGCGGCGTATGTATCGGTGTTTGTAAGACAAACTCACTCAAGATGGTTGCCCGTGAATCACAGATGGCACAGCAGGAAGTATTCGACTACTGCGTAGCTAACGTTACTGAAAAGCCCGAAACAACAGCTACAATCAACGTTGTTTCCAGCCAGTACAAGAAGCCTCTCCTTGAGTTCTCCGGCTCCTGCGCCGGTTGTGCAGAAACCGCTTATGCACGTCTTGTTACCCAGCTCTTCGGTGACAGAATGTATATCTCCAATGCTACAGGCTGTTCCTCAATCTGGGGCGGTCCCGCAGCAACATCTCCCTACACTGTAAACGAAAAGGGCCACGGTCCTGCTTGGGCTAACTCCCTCTTCGAAGACAATGCTGAGCACGGTCTCGGTATGTACTACGGCCAGAAGGCTCTTAGAGACAGACTCATTGCTGAAGTTAAGGAAATGGTTGCATCCGATTCCTGCAAGGCTGAGGTTAAGGCTGCTGCCGAAGCTTATCTTGCAACAATCGATGACGGCGAAAAGAACACAGCCGCTGCTGATGCTCTTGTTGCTGCTATCAAGGCTGCAGGCGCTACCTGTGACCTTTGCAAGGACGTTCTCGAAAACAGCGAATACCTTTCCAAGAAATCCGTATGGATCTTCGGTGGTGACGGCTGGGCATACGATATCGGTTACGGCGGTCTTGATCACGTTATCGCTTCAGGCGAAGATGTAAACATCTTTGTATTCGATACAGAAGTTTACTCCAACACCGGCGGTCAGGCTTCAAAGGCTTCCAACATCGGTCAGGTTGCACAGTTCGCAGCTGCAGGTAAGGAAATCAATAAGAAGAGCCTTGCTGAAATCGCTATGAGCTACGGTTATGTTTATGTTGCACAGATCGCTATGGGCGCTAACATGAACCAGACTCTCAAGGCTATCCAGGAAGCTGAAGCATACAAGGGTCCCTCAATCATCATCGGTTACTCACCCTGTGAAATGCACTCAATCAAGGGCGGTATGGTTAACTGCCAGGCAGAAATGAAGAAGGCTGTTGAATGCGGCTACTGGAATCTCTTCCGCTTCAATCCTGCTCTTAAGGCAGAAGGCAAGAATCCCTTCACTCTCGACTCCAAGGAGCCCAACGCTGAGTATCAGGCATTCATCAAGAACGAAGCCCGTTACACAAGACTTATGCGTGAATTCCCCGACAGAGCTGAAGCACTCTTTGCTAAGAGCGAAAAGGTTGCTCTCGACAGATATGCACACCTTCTTAAGCTCAAGGAACTCTATGCTCCTGACGCTGAATAATTTGTTCAGAAATAAATTTTCCCTCCGGAGAAATTCGGAGGGATTTTTTATAGGATATCATAAATATATACCATAATAATAAAGGGCGGGAATCTCCCGCCCTTTGCTGTGTTCTGATTTATTTTTTTGCTATGTCCGCAATAATGTCCACGCATTCATCGTGACCGATTGCACTGCTGTCAAGACAGATATGGTAATTATTTATATCTCCCCAGTTTCTGCCTGTGAAATATTTGTAATTTACCTTTCTGCGAGCATCCTTGTCTTCCATTCTCTTATCGGGAGACACATCTCTTTCGCCGTAAAGTTCAACTATTCTGTGGGCTCTGAATTCATCGTTGGCATAAATAAACACATTCAGACAATCTGCTCTGTCCTTCAATATATAGTCAGCACAGCGACCAACTATTACACAGTTACCCTTATCGGCAATTTCATTGATCATTTTACATTGTGTGCTCCAAAGATAGTCCGAAGCATTCATATGTCTGGGCGCACCGTGAGGAAAAGCGGAAGTAAAAGCATAGGAAAGAATACTTTTTCCCGGTGCATACTCACCTACGTCAGCAATAAAAGACGGATCAAAGCCGGTTTCCTCGGCAACCATAGCTATAAGCTCCGAATCATAGCATTTGTAGCCCAGCTTTTCAGCAACAGCCTTACCTATTGTTCTTCCACCTGAGCCGAACTGACGGCTGATGGTAATTATTTTCTTCATATAATCAACTCCCTGAAACTAATTTCTCTTTCAATTATATTATACACATTTATTTTTAATCATACAATGTATAAATTAAACAAAAGAAAGCACTTGTTTTTTGTTACAGGAAGACCTCTGTAATTTATTGTCCGCAAGAAAAATACCTGCCTATATACTCTCTGACCTGATCTTTTTCTATTCCGAGAACAAAAGCAAATTCTTCATTAAGAAGTCTTTCGGCACCGGAAAATACGGTTTCATCATTGGCAGAAAGCTTTTTTCCTCTTTCGGAAAGAACTGTTTTGTGAGAATAAATACATTTAATCAGCGAAACCAGTTCCGGTGTAATCCCCTTTTCGAACACATTCCGAAAGCTCTCCGAACGAAGCTGTCTGTTTTCAATCCATTCAAGCTCCTTCTCCGCAGATTCGGAAAGCAAATTATCAAGCTCAGCCTTCGTGAGTGGCCTTCTCAGCTTGGTCAGGGCTTTTTCACTGTTAACGGGAACATAATATACCGTAGAGCTGCCAGACAAGGGCGAAAGCACATAATAATCCTGCTTAGGCTCAGTTTTTATAAACGACATCGATTTTATTTCCTTAACCATGCAAAGACCAAAGATATCATATACCAGAACCTCATCTTTATTGAAACGTTTCATATCCGCACCTCTTTTCACTAATATTATAGCATTTTTACAATATCTCTTTCAAAGGACAGATTACACAATTCTTTCAATAAGATTTATTGTGCAAAATCCCTAACTGCATATTGTATATTAAAAAACAACTGCATCACATATTAGCTTTTTGTAGCGTTAAAAACGGACTCCATTCAACGGAACTGTGAAAATTATGTGCAAATTCACGAAAAATTAATTTTTTTTAGTTTTTTGTTGACATCCTTGACTTAAAGTAGTACAATACATATGAACTTTAAATGGGGCCTTGCCTCATGGTTATATTATCAAAATTACCGAAAGGAGAAAAACAACCATGGATTTCAGCAAGTTTCAGGACCTTTGGAATGATTTCCTCGAATTCCTCGACAGAACATTCCAGTGGCTTATGTACCTCTTCGATCCCGAAAAAGAAGGTTCAGAATGGCCTCCCGCAGATTACCCCGACATCAATGCTTAATTTTTACACTAATGTTCCGAAAGGAGATAAATTATGAACTGGCCTATGATGGAAGATCTTTATCTTGCTTTCACCAGAATTATTGACGGCTTTATCGCTTTCCTTGCTAAAGTTTTCGGTGTAGAGGAAGAATAAGAAAAACTTAATCAAAACCACCGGTGAAACCGGTGGTTTGCTCACCCCTATAAGGGGTTATAACTGGCTTAACCCCTAAAAGGGGCACAGAAGGTTTGACATCGCATTACAATTACTTGGCGGCCGCTCATGAGCGGCTATTTATTTT
>JAZUMO010000067.1:0-27512 GCA_045603665.1 Acutalibacteraceae bacterium | reverse complement strand
TATTATCGGATGGGCCGTGCATTATTTCGAAGAGGACAGTATAGAGGGCACTCTCTACAATGAAGACGGCACAGTATACTCAAAGCCTGCACCTGCACCGAAACCGAAGAAAGAAAGTAAACCTTCGGCACCGAAGGAAGAAAAGCCGAAGAAGGATAAAAAGGCTCTTTCTGATAATCAGTTTTCTCTCTTCGATTTATGCGGATGAGGTGGCTTATGAAAATCGATAAAATCAAGCCTATCCCGAAATATATGATTCAGAGAATAAAGAAACTTGATAAAGAGAAGCGACCCGAACAGGACGGCCATACAAGCTATTATGCGTATCTTACCAAAAATGAGGGAGAGCTTTGCAAGGTGACCGTTGCCGTAAAGTGTCATAAAGGTGAATGGTACTGTAAACAGTGCTCTGTCCTTGGTGTGCATTCGGATTACTGCTTCGTGAAAGATATGAAATATACATACGGAATGAGCGGCTATTCTGTAGGATGGTACGATTTAGGCCTTTCCAAGAGACAGGAATGGTATGAAGACGGAAAGTGGTACGAAAATGACTTTATGTTTAATCCGTGGGCACTGACTGTTAACAAGGAATATCTTTCCAAGTTCCCAGAATACAAATACAGCGCTTATGAACAGTACACAGGTAATGATGTATTCTCTTATGTTCAGCAGTATGAGAAATACCCGCAGGTGGAGTTCTTTACGAAAATGGGCCTTTCAGATTACTGCTTCAGCGTTCAGATGCTTAAGAAAGCGGAAAAAGACAAGGTTTTCCGCAAATGGCTTTTTAAGAAGAGAGAAGACTTCAAAAAAGGCGAAAAGCAGAAAAAGGGCAGATTTGATTTTTCAGCCGTTATGAGGGCATATAAAGAAAATCTGTCTTTAGAGAATTCGCAGTGGTATGAAGATATGCGAAAGGATAAGGATCTGAGACCTATGCTTAACCTATTTGGTACGGACTATCAGAAGTATTTTGATTATGCGAAAAAGCAAGGTATCGAAAACAGATTATATCTTGACTATTTGGAGGCCTGTAATTATCTCGGCGTTGACCTGAGCGTGAATAAAAACAGATTTCCTCACGATTTTATGAGGTGGCACGACATCCGTATCGATGAAGCTGATTCAAAGAGGGCAAAAGAGGACCGTAAAAAGCGTAGAAAGCTTTACAAAAAATTTTCGGGTGTTGCTGAAAAGTATCAGCCTCTGGAAAGAGACGGAGAAGAGGCTTTCTTAATGTTCATAGCAAAAAGCCCTGCCGAGCTTCAGAAGGAAGGCAGAAGTCTTGGTCATTGTGTAGGAAAAATGGGATATGATCAGAAGTTTGCGAGGGAAGAAAGCCTCATATTCTTTCTCCGTCAGCACGATACTCCGGACAAGCCTTATGTAACTATAGAGTATTCAATCGAGAAAAAGAAGATCCTTCAATGTTATGCGGCGCATAATAGCAGTCCACCCGAGGATGCCAAAGAGTATGTGGATGCTGTGTGGCTTCCTTATGCAAATAAGGCTCTGAAGAAGATTATGAAGGAAAGGAAGGCAGTATAAAAATGCTATTCATCGCAAAAGGGAATGTTCAGTTAGGTCAAACAAAAACCGACTCGGACGGAAATGTTATCAGCCACACCGATGCAACCTTCAGCACGGATGAGAATGGAATCTGTGTCGCTATCGGAGAGGTTGACGAGGATGCACCGGAGCTGAAGCTTTCAATAGATTCTGTATACGGTGATTTTGCTGCTGCAGAATATCTCGGTGTAATTCTTGAAAAACTGAACCCGCAGAGACAAATCAACCTTCCCGATTTCAAAGGGATTGTTATAACAGCACTCAAAAACGGTACGGTTTTCTGTGATTATTGCTCAAACCCCATTTGTTGCACAGACTGTATTGTGAATGAGTGGATGAATGAAGAAATGAGGGCAGACGGATGAGCAGAGCAGTATTAATTTCGATACAGCCGAAATGGTGTGAGCTGATAGCAAGCGGCAAGAAAACCGTTGAGGTCAGAAAGAGTATTCCGAAAATGGACGTGCCGTTTAAGGTGTATATCTACTGCACTAAAGCAAAGGAAAAATTGCTTGACGTGATTAAAGATGGCGACGAATTTTTCGGAGAAACATATCACGGAAAAACAAAGTTTATCAAGAGCTATGAAGGCTCCGTTTGTGATATGTATGGCAAGCGACAGAAAGTTATCGGTGAGTTTATCTGTGATAAGTTTATACCTATTGCTTATGACAACGGAGTTTACTATACAACAGAACAATGCGGTCGTGCTTATATGACAGTTGGAGAAGCTAAAAAGTACGGAAAAGGTAAGCCTCTTTACGGATGGCACATTTCAAATCTCATAATCTACGACGAGCCGAAAGAGCTGGGAGAGTTTGTCAAATATGAAAAGTGTCCGTATGCAGGTGCGGTTGATTGTTCAAAATGCAGCGAACATCACTGTCTGAAAAGACCGCCGCAGTCCTGGTGTTATGTGGAAGAAATGAGGGCAGACGGATGAATACATACGTAAAAGTTAAAACCGTCCTTCACATACTCGACCTTGTTATGTCGGATAACAGCATCCGACGTAAAGGTAAGACTATCCGAAAGAGGCTGAAGGCGTTGCCGGGCGAAGATGTTGCAGAGGTAAAGCATGGTAAATGGAAACTTGACTCTGAAGTTCACCGTATGTTTGATGATGTTGACGAAGAATTTTATATTGAATGTCCGTTTTGTAACAGAAGATACTGGATACCTTTTGAGCTTGAGGAAGAAAAAATGCTTGAATATGCAGAAAAAGAGTATCCATATTGTCACTGCGGTGCGAAGATGGATGGGAAAGAAGGTGCAGAGGAATGACAGATACACACAATAATTCAACATTGACGCCGATGCAGGCAGCCGGAGCTATTCGATATGCAAGCACATATAATGGCAGCGGACAATATACAAGCGTGCAGTTGGAAATAGCGAAAGATATGGCTTATGAAGCCCTTGAAAAGCAGATACCGAAAAAAGCCCGAAGAAAGTTATGACGGCTATGCAGACGGGAATCCTGTTATCGATTATCATTGTCCGAATTGTTACAGAGAAGTTGACGAAGACGATATGGAGCATCATTGCGAATGCGGACAGGCATTAGATTGGAGTGATACAGAATGACAGATAACGAGATTATTATGGCTTTGGAAGAATATGTCAAAGAAAACGAATTTGAATATTTCCACAATAATATGATGTGCTTATATCCGTTAATAAAAAATGCCCTTGACCTAATCAACCGCCAAAAGGAAGAGATTGAAGCTCTGATATCAGGTCAGGAAACATTACAGAAAAATCTTGCAAAATCACTAAAAGTCGAAGCGTACAAAGAGATTGCGGAGTCAGTGAAAATAAAAACACTTGCGATGGTTCACTCGCCGGGAATTCTTACTACGGTTGACTACATTAAGTGTATCGATGACATCGTAAAAGAATGGGTAGGTGAGAACAATGGCAAATAAAGAAAAGAAATACTTGATAATAGACACTCACGATACAGTTTGGTTTGTAAATGCAGAAGATGATAAACACGCAGTTAAGAAATATGCTGATAGTGTTGCGATAAGCATTAAGCGAGACTTGTTTGATAAATTGAGTGAACATTTAAAGACAGAAGAACTTATCGAACTTTTTAATGATATGTGCGTCGGTGTAAGTGATAAAATCAAATATCTGTTATCAGATTTCCAGACACTTTACAAAAGGAGTGATGCGGAATGACGATTGAAGATGCCATCGAAATGCTTCAAGTCGAATATGAAAAAGCAAAGAAGCAGAAGTGGATTATTAATCCTCTTGCCTATGCTCTACATCAGGTATGGAAAAAAGCAGACAGAAAGAGAGGGTGAGGGTTGATGAAAGAAGACGAAAAGAAGTTTTTTATAACCTGTTATTACTTCAGAAATGACGGTGTTGATATTAGAACAATAATCAGCATTTTAAGCGAATTTATCAACTATAAAAGGTGTTGGTATCTTCTTAAAAAGTGGAGCCGCATAGGTTTTTATAACTACGGTGTGACACTTGATTTGGGCTGGTTCGAGATTGAGGAAATGCCTGAAAGATACTTAAACTTGTTAGGAATAAAAAGGAGTGAAGGCAAATGGAAGATAAATTGAAATCGTTGATTGACACATTTTTTTGTAGTGTTGACATTGACAAGTTTTATGCACAAAAGCAAAAAGAAAAACTTGCGGCTTGGTTGCGTGAAAACGGTGTTATCGTGCCGCCTTGTAAGGCGGGCGATACGGTATATCAGATAGATGATGTAAGGATATATCAAGGCACAGTTGCTGAAATTGTACTAAATAAACTACATACAATTTGTGTAGCTGATATTACTTGTTTCGATGAAAGAGCAATCGGCAAAACCGTATTCCTCACCCGTGAAGAAGCAGAAAAAGCACTTGCGGAAAGGAAGAATGAAAATGGAAAGTAATGATAATTACGGATTTGCAGAGCGATTGTTAGATTCTGCGTATAAAGACGGCGGCAAGGATTTCGCAAAGTTTCTTATCGATAAATCAATGCACGGCGTAATACCTATCGATGCAATACCGACTCTTGTAAGAGAATGGGCAGGTGATAAAGAATGAACTGTATAGCTTCAAATAAAACCTTTCGCAGACAAAGACTTCACGATGAGGGCATGAAGACAGCCATCCGTAAGTGTTCTCTTTATCTTGACTGTGTTATGAGTGATAAGATGCGCTGGTCGAAGGAAAGGATTCATCAGATACACAGTACCTTTAACCGTTTGGCCGAGGATGTGCAGTCGGGTAAGCTTACCACAGAGCAGATGATTAAAACTCTTAAGGAAGAGCACGGCGCAAATGTCTGCTTCAAAAACAATCGTGAAAGGCCGAGAGAGCTTTACAGTGATTATATAAACGGTGTTCACGATACCTCTGATAAAATCAGTATGATTCTGCTTTATCTCTTTATTCATATCTACGGCCTGGGGGAAGCAAAGACCAACGCTCTTATGGCCGGGATAAACGAAACAGCAAAAAGTGTAAACCTCGGCTACGTAACGGAGAAAGAGCTTCAGAGATGCCTTGCCGACGAAGAAGGAATACAGGTCGAGAGACTTAAGGATGTGGGGTGAAGGGAATGACAGAGAAAGATGTTATATTAGCGCTGAAAACAAGTGTCAAGAAGGAGCTTGAGAGTGAAGCAGATAAAATCATAGAAAAGCAGGTGGAAATTTTTAGGCTTGAGTTGACAAAGAAAAAAAACTCTATAATAGCCGGAATGATTAACGGACTTGAGATTTTAGTGAATCAGGAGCTAAAATCACAAAATGTAACATTTAAAATTAATTTTACTTCTGAAAAGAGGTGATAAAAAATGAGAGAGATTTTATTCAAAGGCAAGCGAATAAGTAACGGCGAGTGGGTTGAGGGCTTTGCTATATTCGCAGATAACAAAGCATTCATTCTCAATAATGCAAAAGTAGAGTTCGATAAGGGGTTTAATGAAAACAGGTTAAATTTTGTTTTAATAGAAGTTATCCCCGAAACCGTAGGACAGTACACAGGCAAGACCGACAAGAACGGCAAAAAGATTTTTGAGGGCGATATAGTTGTTATGAATATAAAGGGATATAACACTATATGCAAAGTCGCTTGGGCTGATAATGTAGCACAATTTCAATTATGGCAAACAAACACAATTCCTCACACTCCAACGGCTTTAAATCTTGGTAATTATGATTGTGAAATCATCGGCAACATACACGACAATCCAGAACTGCTGAAGGAGATGTTAAGTGATGACCATTGATAACATAGAGGATTCTATTTATTATGAAATCCGTCTTTTTTCATTCCTTCACAACGGCGCTTATCCGGAAAGAATATTCGTTTCAAAGCCTTTGCTTGATATTCTCGAAAAAAATCGTCAGGTAATGTGTTTTAATTCAGGGCTTAAGATGAGTGAAAAAAATGTCAAAACTATATTCGGTGTAATTATAGAAACCTATGAGGGCGAAGAGATTGAATTTTATCTTGCCGAAAGAAAAGGGACATTCAGAAAGAGAGAAAGCCAACAGGAAGAAGTGTACGTATATAAAGAGGCAGAGGATATGAAAGTATCGGAATTAATATAATGAGGTGATAAATTGAGGGAATACGATTTAAAACTGTCGAAGGAGTACAGCATAAGCCGACACAGGTACCGGGAGCTGAAGGAGTTCTGTCTGCAGTACGAAGAAAAGAAATCAGAGCTTAATCAGATATACACATCCTCTTCGGTTTCCCCTGAGGTTGCGGTTATGGGCGGCGTTCCCGGTAAGCCTACAGAACAGAAGGCTATGAGGGCATCACAGCTTAAAGGCGAAATAGAGCTCATAGATAACTGCATTGAGGAAGCCTGTGAGGGTGCTGTGGGACTTACGGAACCGCTTAAAAGAAACATAACTCTCGGTATAGGCTTTGAGAGCCTCGGATATGTTCCGTGCGGTGTCAGAGTATTCTATAAATGCCGCAGAAAGTTCTTTTTTATCATAAATAAAGAAAAAAAATAAAAAAGGGATAAAATGGGGCACTACTTTCGTGATAAAGTGATATTGTAGACAGTTGGGAAAGATGCTGCAAGGGTGTTTTTTTCATAAGTCCTCCATATTTTTTCTACTTTGCAAGACCGTCCGAAAGGGCGGTTTTTGCGTTGAAAAAAAGGTGAAAGCGGAGCAATTTTAATATAATTATAGTTTTTAAAAAACAAAGAATTTTAGTCAAAAGGGAAAGGGGTTGGAAAAATTGTGAAAAATTGTGAAAAAAAGCTACTCAGTGCAAAACAGCGCAAAGCTTTGGATTTACTGATAAATTCGGACTTAAAAATGGGCGAAATCGCCGAAGAACTGAAAATTTCAAAAAATACCCTTTCCAACTGGCTGAATGCCGACAAAACTCCCGCTTTTACCGAAGAGTATGACAGATTGCTCAAGCTTGCCGATGCGGCACGTCAAAGGGTATATAAATCAAATGCTCAGAAGGCTGTCGATAAGCTCATTGAGCTAATGAACAGCCACAGTAAAAATATCGCTCTTGCCGCCTGTAAGGAAATTCTTGACAGGGCAGGAGATAAGCCCGGGCTCAGCATCGAAGGCAATCTCGGAGTGAAGCTGGAAGATGTGATATGACATATACGGCTGACTTCCTTATCGAAAGACGAAGGGCAAGATGGGAAGAGACACAGGATATCGAATATGATAAAAAGCTGAGAAATGCTATAGCTGATGAACTGATTAAAAATCCGTCACTTCTTGCAGAGGTGAGGGCAAATCCCGAAAAGCTGATTGAATTGTTTTTTATTGTCGTTGATAAAAATCAGAAGACTTTGCCGTTCTTTTTCAATGATGTTCAGAGAGAGTTTATGGCCACTCTCAACAAAGCTATCGAGGATTACAATGAGGGCAGAATAAACGATATTTCGATTTTGGTGCTGAAGGGCAGACAACAGGGCTTTACGACATTGGTAACCGCTTATCAGCTTTCCTGCAGTATCTTGAACCGAAACTTTCAGGGCTTTACTCTTGCAGACTGTACAGATAATGTTGAGACTATCTTTCAGAATAAAGCTAAGTTTCCCTACGGGCAGTTGCCCGAAGTATTAAAGCCTACAGAAAAATTCAATAACAGAAAGCAGCTGCTCTTTGAAGTGTTAAACAGCTCCTGGGCAGTAGACACGGCAACGAAGAATGTGGGCCGTTCAAGAACAGTCAATTTCTTTCACGGCTCCGAATGCGCCTTTTGGAAGGACGGTATAGCATCTATTCAGGCAGCTCTTGGTGAAGCCTTCACCCTAAACTGCATCAAGATTTACGAAAGCACCGCTAACGGTTATAACGATTACCAAAAGATGTGGGACAGCGGAGCACATATCAATTGCTTTTATGAATGGTGGAAAACGCCTGAATACAGAATACCATTTTATGCCGAAGAGTACCGTCAGAAATTTTTGAAGTTTATCGGCTCAAAAAACAAGAGCAGTCAAAGGCTGGAGTGGTTAAAGGTTTACCCGAAGCTTACTGATGAAGAGGTAAACTGGATAATTCAGAGGCTTGAATGGCTTAAGGAAGAAAAGAAACTCGATGATGAACAGCTTCACTGGTACTGGAACAAGTACTACAAGTACATCGATAAAGACCTTATCAAGCAGGAATACCCCTGTACACCTGCAGAAGCCTTTCTTCTTTCCGGTAAAACAGTCTTTGATACAGAGGTTATTCTCAAAAGGCTTGACCATATACCGAAGCCCGTCAAGACCGGCTATTTTATTTACGATTATGACGGACTTAAGATAAGGAATATCAAATGGGTAAAAGATAAGAACGGGCCGATACAGATATTTTTTCTGCCTAATCAGCCTGAGTTCACTTCTTACTGCATCGGCGGCGATACAGCAGGTGACGGCAGCGACTTTTATACCGGGCACGTGCTTGATGCAAAAACGGGAATACAGGTGGCAAAGCTTAAGCACCAGTTTGACCCTGACCAGTATACCAGGCAAATGTACTGTCTCGGTGCTTATTACAGATGGGCGCTGATAGGTATAGAGGCAAACTTCGACACCTATCCGATTATGGAGCTTCAGCGGCTTGGTTATCCTAAACAGTACATAAGAGAAGTCTTTGACGAATACACGGGAAAGATGGAAAAGCGTTTCGGCTTTAAGACCACACAGCTGACAAGGCCGACGATTATATCAAGACTCAGAGAAATAGTCAGAGACCACTGTGAGACCATCAATGATAAGGAAACCTTAGAAGAGCTTCTCACCATAGTAAAAAATGCAAAGGGAAGGATAGAAGCTCCCGAGGGCGGCCACGATGACGATATGATGGGACTGGCTATAGCACATCAGATAAGGGAGCAGGTAGTCTTTGATGAAGAGCCGATAATCGTGGCACAGCATTTCAATTTCAGTTCGGAAAGAATATATGAGGAAGATTATGGCTACGGCTTAGGCGATGAAATCGTTGTGATATAAGGAGTAAGTTATGGAAACAGCAATCTTAATATTATTAATCGGCACACTTAATATAGTGTGTTTTTTTATTGGCGCAAAGGTAGGACAGAAGGCGGCAAAGGGCGAACCGATAGAAACACCTTCTTTCCATCCTGTAAGGGCATACAGAGAAGAACAAAGCAAAAAAGAGGCAGAGCGTGAACAGAGTAAATTTAACCTCATTATGGAGAATATCGATATTTATGACGGAACGGGTGCCGGACAGAAGGATGTGAATTGATGAGACCGGAAGAAATCAAAGAAACCCACATATGGGGACTTTATGAAAAGGGAAGAAACTTCCACAGAATGAGGAATGTTTTTGCTGATTCTGACCGTAATTACCGTATGTTCAACGGTAATCAATGGGAAGGGGCAAAGCTCGGCGGTATGGAGGCTGTACAGATAAACTTTATCAAGCCCATAGTTAAATATAAGCTGTCGGTTATACACAGCAATCTTTATGCCATTAATTATTCTTCGCAGAATTTCACAAGTAAGGAGTTTGCAGAGAGAGCTAAAAGCTACTGCGCCATGCTTAACAGATTTGCACGGAAAATATGGGAAAAAGACCAGATGGACCAAAAGGGCAGAGAAGTAACAAGAGATGCCGCCGTCAACGATGAGGGCATTATCTATGTTGATTTTGACCGTGAAAAGATGATGCCGATAAATACCGTAGTCAAGAAAGCTGATATTTATTACGGTAACGAAAACAACGACGATATACAGAGTCAGCCATATATTCTTATCCGCAAAAGAATGTCTGTGTCAGAGGCTGTGCAGTTTGCTTTGATGAACGGAAAAAGCCCCGAGGATACGGAATGTATTGTCGGCGATAAAGATAATTACGAGGAAAGCGGAGAGGCTGCAAAGGAAGAGGTAAATGACGGTGTCACTGTAATTTATAAGCTGTACAGAGAAAACTACACCGTGCATTATTCGGTTTCTTCACGTTATCTCGATATAGTAAAGGATGCCGATATAGGTATCAGGCTTTATCCCGTAGCACACTTTAATTGGGAAAAAAGAGAAGGCTCCGCAAGAGGAGAAGGTGAGGTAAGAAATCTTATTCCGAATCAGATTGAAGTCAACAAGACGGAAATGAGAAGAATAATGACAATTAAAAATCAGGCATTTCCTCACAAGGTGGTTGACACAAACAAGATTTCAAATCCTGAAGCCTTGACGAGCTCAGGTGCGACCATAAAAACCAAAGGTCAGGGAATCGATGATGTCCGTAAGCTTGTAGCAACTATCCCGCCTGCGCAGATGTCTTCGGATGTTAAGCAGGTGCTTGATGAGCTGATACAGATTTCAAGAGAGCTGGCCGGTGCCGGTGATGTTGCAACAGGACAGGTAAATCCCGAAGATGCTTCCGGTAAAGCTATTTTAGCCGTTCAGCAGGCCTCTCAGGCACCTATGACAGAGCAGAGAGAAGGATATAAAAGCTTTATAGAGGACATAGCAAGAATATATCTCGAATACCTCATCGAATATTCGCAATATGGTATTGACCTGGAAGAAGAGGCCAGAGATGAAGCCGGCAATGAATTTGTACGGGTGGTGAGAGTGCCGCAGAGCGTTCTTCGTGCTCTTCAGGCTACGGTTAAAATTGATATCACGCCCAAAGGTGTTTTCGATAAATTCGCACAGGAGCAGACAATGGAAAATCTGCTTCAGATGGGAATGTTTACGCCACAGAGACTGCCTGAGCTTAAGGCATATTACAAAACGCTCGATGATGACAGCGTAGCACCTAAGCAGCAGATAGGTGAAATCATCGAGTATATGGAAGCTGAGCAGATGAAGATAGCTCAGATACAGGCTCAGGCTGAATTGCTGCAGCATAGGTATCAGCAGTTCATTATGGGCGATGCTGAATCACAGAGTCAGCAGGTTGCTGATGCCATGGCACAGCTTGAAGCAGAAGAGACAGTGGCGTAAAGGCTGATAATTAAGCAAGATAAAAAGACGGCTACACCATAGGTAGTGCGGTTAAATTCTCGCTTTTTTATATTGACCAAGCATTTAAGTCGTTAAACTGTATGGAATCGGTGAAGCAAACACCAACTAAAAAATAGGAAGGAAAGAAGTTATGGAAATTAACGAAAACCTTGTAACAGAAGAAGTTACTGAAAATGTGGAAACGGTAGCCACAGAAGAAACAGCCGGACAGGCAGCGGAGACAGAAACAGTAACCGAAGCGCCTAAAATCTACTCTGAAGAAGAATTTCGTCAGAGGTACGATGAAGGGGTAAAAAAGAAACTCGGCCGACAGGAAGCGAAGCTTCGTAAAGAGTACGACAGCCAGTACGGCGGTCTTCTGAATGTGCTCAGAAAAGCAACGGGTATTGAGTCGGTAGAGGATCTTACAAAGACCTTCAAAGAGCATTATGAGGGTCAGGGAATTACCTTTACAAGTGAACAGCCGAAATTTTCTGAGAAAGAAATGGAAATTTTGGCAAAGGCAGAAGCTAAGGAGATTATCGGTGCGGGCTTTGACGAAGCAATCGAGGAAGCTGACCGCCTTAATGCAAAAGGTTTTGAGAATATGAATCCGAGAGAAAAAGCATTATTTCTCGAGCTTGCCGACTATATCGAAAACACTGAGACAGCAAAGGAATTTGAAAGTATCGGTGTTTCACCCGAAGAGTACGGCAGCGAGGAGTTTAAGGCTTTTCTTTCAAAATTCGAAGGCTCAAAAACACCTAAAACAGAGATTTATGAAATCTTTTTAAAAACAAAGCCCCCTAAAAATATTAAACCTATGGGAAGCATTGCGAGTACAGTACAGGACGATGGAGTTAAGGATTATTATTCTTATGAGGAAGCGAAAAAATTCACAAAGAAAGACCTCGATGAGAATCCGAAGCTCTACAAAGCTATTCTTAATTCTATGCCTAAATGGAAATAATGCTTCCTTGCTTGAAAGGAGCAAAATAATATGTCAGTAAATCATTTTATACAGACCGTATGGTCTAAGAAAATTCAGGATGATCTCGATGAGAAGTGTAAGCTTGTACAGGACTGTACCCGTGACTGGGAAGGCGACTGTAAATATGCAAACACGGTTAAGATACTCGCAGTAGGTGATCCTGTAATCCATAACTATACAGGTAAGAAGCCCATCACCTACGATGAAATGACAGATGACAGCCAGGATCTCGTAATCGATATTCAGAAAGCATTCCATTTCCGTGTAAACGATGTGGATAAGGCTCAGTCTGTTCCCGGTCTTCCCGAAAAATATCAGCAGAAGGCTATGAAGGGTCTTGCTCTTGCCCGTGAAAAATTTATCGGTGCGCTGGTAGCAGGTAAGGCTCTTTCCACTGCCGACGAAGATGCAGGAAAGACTACCTACAAGGAAGGTGCAGTGAACATCGTCACAGCCGCCAACAAGACCAAAGAAGCAATCAAGATTGCTTTTGATGAAGCTATCGTTATGCTTCGCGAAAAGAATTTCGATGATGCCGGTATTATTGAAGTTGATCCCCGTGACTATAAGATCTTCAAGGATGAGCTTATCGAGCTTAAGACAGCAAATGATGATCTTATCAAGCGTGGTGTTGTCGGCAAGTACGATAACTACGATGTCAAGGACACCAACAATGTCTATAAGGACGACCAGTATACTTACTGCATTGTTCGTTCTAACAAAGCTATTGCCTTTGCAGGTCAGATTAACGAAGTTGAAGCCGGACGCATGCAGGATTACTTCTCTGATTTTGTCAGAGGCCTTGACACCTACGGCGCAAAGATCGTGGCTCAGGACGAACTCGTCTGTGTAAGAATTCCGCTCACCGCAACTGCATAAGGAGTATAAACGATGAAAAAAGTAATAGTTAATGTTGAGTTTATCGACAGATACAGCAAAAAGAAGGTAAAAGCAGGCTCAAAGCTTAAGCTGACGGAAGAAAGAATTGCAGAAATTAATTCCGTTAATCCGCACTTTATAACCGTCATCGGTAATGTAGAAGAGCCTGATGACGGAAAGGGTGAAAATCCCGACGAGAAAAAAGGTTCAAATGAAACCAAAGATCCTGAATAATCAGGGAGGGGAAGGTGTTTTTCGCCTTCCCTTTTTTGTCATATCAATAGACTTGATGGGGGCAGTACCCATAGATATGAAAGGAGTAAAAAATTATGAAACACGAATTATTTGTAGAACAGCCAAACATCGAACTGAAAACAGGTATCAAGGTGACAAGAGAAACGGAGCTTACCTATAAGAGGGATAAGGTGGAGCAGGTGCTTAAAAATCTCACTCTTGAAACTGTTTTAGAGGATGAGGGCACAAACGGACTCAACAGCTACAAATCAAAGAGTAATATCACTATCAGCTTGAACGCCGGTGATATTCTTCTCTTCGATGAAAACAGAGGTTACTATATGCCGCCTTATCCTGTGGAGAGTGTCGAGGATGCAATAAGTGATATCGAATCTCTTAAGGGGATAGAGTACAACGAAGCTGAAGAGGTGGCGGAAAATGTTTGAAATCACTAAGGATAACAGCATCTATGTGACAAGAGGCGATATACTTTATTTCGGTTTAACGGCACAGGACGATGTCACAAAAGAGGCTCTTATGTTTCAGCCCGGGGATATTATCAGAATGAAGGTGTATGGCAAGAAAAATTGCAAAAAGGTTGTTATGAAAAAGGATTTTCTTGTTGAGACACCTACGGAAGAGGTAGCTATTTATCTTGATAATGAAGATACGACCATCGGAGACATTATCAATAAAAATACGACTTACTGGTATTCCATAGAGCGAAATCCGGGTATCAGGCGTGAGACACTTATCGGTAATGACAAAGGCGGTGCAAAGCTGTTTATGCTTTGTCCTGAGGGCGCAGAGCTGCCTGTAACAGATGAGGAAATAACAACTGAGGATTTGCCCGTGGTGGATAAGGAGCTTGATGCTCTTTCGGAAAGGCCTGTCTCAAACAGCGCAGTAGCAAGAGCATATCTTTACTTGCTTGACGAAATAAAAAACATAAAGATCAGTTTGAATATCAAGGAAGGTGAATAAGAATGAGTTTACTCGGTTCAATTGAAATAAAGAAACGTTTAATAGGAAAAATACATCTTCTTAAGGAAATTCCCGGATATTCTGCCTATGAGCTGGCTGTAAAGCACGGCTATGAGGGAACGGAAGAAGAGTGGCTCGAATCTCTTTCGGTTAAGGGTGACCCCGGTACACTTGAGTCGCATACAGAGGTAGATGCACTCGGTCACAGAGTTATTAATGTCGCAGAGCCTGTAGAGGATACAGACGGAGTAACTAAGGCTTATGCCGATGAAAAAGGCGATGAAGTTGTATTGACGGCTATTTCCGATATATTAACAGCGGAAGATGTTTCGGATGATTTCTGCGGTGTAGTGAACGGATGCACAATTACCTATAAAAAGGTTTTCAGATGCCGTAATCTGATAGTCGGAAGAATTATTGCAGAGGAAAGGACTGATCAGATATCCTTTTCCTTCGACCAGTCAGTAAGACCGACAAATGCTATGAAAATATACGGTAAATGCCTCGCTGCCAACGGTGGGGAGCTGTCAGATGTATGCACACTTTCTTTTGACGGCAGTGCTGCAAATTGGTTTTTTGAAGAAGGTGGAGTAAATGCCTCAAAGATAGTTTTCACCTTCACTTACCCTTACAGATAAGGAGAGGAAGATATGACCTTACTTGAAATGAAAAAGAAGGTGCTCGGATTAATTGAAGAGCTTAATCCTGAGAACGAGCTTTTAACGGATGATCCGGACATACAGGCAAAGATAAACGATGTTATCAATCAGATAATGTTTGAGCTTGCCCGAATGAAGAAGATCCCGAAGTATATCGAGATTGAAGTCGATGAGGGCGAAATAATCGACTTTGCAAGGATTGCAGAAGAGTGTGGCTCGGAGGTGTATCAGATAGAACGTGCGAAAGGCATACAGAATGATATGCTGGCCCAGGGAACGGTTATCAAGGCGCAGGAAAAAGGTACGCTTTGTATTGAGTTTTTGGTTTATCCTGAAAGCATTACAGCCGATACAAGTGCTGAAGGATATGAGTTCGAGCTCTCTGCCGATGTTCTTGAAATAATGCCTTACGGTGTAGCAGCTGACCTTCTTAAGAGCGATGAATCGGCTGCATACGGCAACGTCTATTCGGTCAGATATGAAAATATGAAAAACGAGCTTGATCCCAGATATATTCTCACAAGCTATACAGTTGAAGGCGGTGTATATATCTGATGGGAACCGGTGATAAGATTACAAGAATCTACGGTGGCTTTCGCGGTGCTGATTTCCGTGGTGACGAAATCAACCTTATGAGAAGCCCGGACTGTCTTAATGTCTGGAAGGATTACAGAGAGACAGACAGCATCAGAACAAGACCGGGAATGAAATCTGTGATGGATTTTGACGATACCGTTTACGGAGTATTCTTCTATAAAGCAGGAAATACCGAAATGACAATAGTTCATAGCGGCGGATGGCTCTTTAAAGTTGCAGAAGGTAAAAAGCCTGAGCGCTTACTTAAAGAGAACGGAATGCCTGTAGCAGTAAGCAGGGCAAAAAGCAATGCCTTCGTTTTCAATAATCAATGGTTTTTCATAGACGGAGCAAATTATCTTCAGTACGACGGCACCAAAATAAAAGAAGTTGAAGGTAAGGTTCCGACAACCTCAATTAACGGCAAGGCTACCTCTGCAGATATTCTTATATCAAACGGCAAATCGTTTCAGGATGTTAATCTGCTTTCATACAGCCGTGTTAATACCTTTTGCGGAGTCGAAGGGAAAAATGTTTTTGTTCTTGATACTCTTTATGATTCTGAAGCAGAATGTGTAGTTGAGGAAGTACGGGTAGACGGGGTAAAAATAGCCGATACGGGCTATAATGTATGGCATACCGATAAAAACATTTGGTATGTTGAGATTGCAAAGGCTCCGCCTGAACCTCTCACAACAGGACAGGATAACGTGGAAATCAAATTTAAAAAGGTCACCGATAAAAACAGAATCAGAAACTGCACGATGATAGAGCTCTTTGATAACAGAGTTTTTTTCAGCGGTAATCCTGAGCATCCGAACATGATATGGCACTGCAGTTTGCAGGATCCAACCTATTGCAGTGACACTGATTATTATAACGAGGGTCTTGATTCGGCAAAGGTTAAAGGTATGGTAGCGGGTAACAATAATCTGTGGGTGTTTAAGGAGCCTTCCCAGGCAAACACAACGATTTTCTATCATACGCCGGTTACCGATGATGAATACGGTAAAATTTATCCTAACACACATTCAAGCATTTCAACGGGCTGTATCGGCAAGGTAATCAATTTCAACGATGATATTGTATTCTTCTCTGACAGAGGTATGGAAGGTATAAGCGGTGATATTACCACAGAGCAGGTAATTAGTCACAGAAGCTCTCTTGTAGACAGAAAGCTTTTAAAAGAGGAAAATTATGCCGATATGCTTCTTGTCGAGTGGGAGGGTTATCTTGCAGTTATCATCGACAATAAGATGTATCTTGCAGATTCAAGAGCGACATTTACCAATGAGGACCACTTTGAATATGAGTGGTTTTATTGGGAGCTTCCGAAAAAAATCACGTGTGCGAATGTGAACAAGGGCATTCTTTATCTCGGAACAGAGAACGGTGTCTATACCTTAACGGATACCTCGGGACCTGTTGAGAGCTATTGGGTGACACCGAAGGACAAGTTCGGTCATCCTCAATATCAGAAGACCACAAATAAAAGAGGATGTGTAGTTGAGGCAAAATGCGAAAACGGTGAGATTTCTGTCTATGCAAAGACCGAAAAGGATAAAAAATTTACCGATGAGACGTATATCGGAACATATAAAAATGTTACAGATTCCTTCGTGAGCAGAATCAAGAAAAAGAAATTCAAGGATATTCAGCTTAAATTCTGTTCTGATACTCGATTCAGCCTTGAACAAGCAACACTTGAGTGCTTTGTGGGCGGATATATTAAACGCTGAAAGGAGTGATATTATTGGCTTCCAAAACAATTGATGATGATAAAAGATTAAGCTCTGTTGAAGAGGAAAAGAATACCGCTATCAAAGAAAGCGATAAAATGTATGACGGAATGATTGAAAAGTCCGACAGTTTTTTCCAGGCACAGTCAGATGCCGTGAAACAGTACGGCGAAACACAAAAAAAGCTTCAGCAGGATGCAACCGATTTTACCATTGAAAAAATCGAACAGGAAAAGGCGCAGGCCGGCAAGGATTTTAAAAAAGAAGCTTCAGCTGCATACGTTGACTGGCAGAAGCAGAAGGATGACTACGGCAGTAATGCAGAGAAGATGGCTTCAAGCGGTCTGGCATCCTCCGGATACAGTGAAACTTCAAAGGTTGCAATGTATAATCAGTATCAGAGCCGTGTGGCAGCGGCTAAAGAGTCATATGATAGGGCGGTGCTGAGCTATAACAATGCAATCAAAGAGGCGACATTGCAGAACAACAGTGCTTTGGCTGAAGTGGCTTACAACACATTGCTGCAGTCGTTACAATTATCCTTACAGGGATTCCAGTACAAAAATGATCTTCTCGTTCAGAAGGCAAGTAGTAAGAGAGCGATTGATGATACATACTACGGCCGGTACCGGGATACGGTTGAACAGATTAATCATGAAAAGTCAGTTGCGGAGCAGATAAGACAGTTTAATGCTTCGCTTGCAGAGGAACGGAGACAGTTCAATGAAAACCTCGCTTTTCAAAAAAAAAAATCTAATGTAAGCGGTAGCGGCAGTTCGGGTGGCGGCACAGGCGACGGTTATACTCTTACGCCTATATCTACTCCTAAGACAGCCGAACAGATGAACCGAATAAAGCAGTCTGTGGGTATGAGCAGAAGTGCAGACGGAAGATTAAATGCTATTGAAAAGCTTTTCAATGATGGCACAATCACCGAAGCAGAAGCAAATGAGCTTCTCGAGAATTTCGGTTTGAAAGGATGATTCGGACATGGCGATAAACTTTGATACATATAGAAAAAGGGCAAAGCAGCTTGATGCTGAAGAAAAGAAAAAAAGAGATAAAGAGGCCCAACAGAGAAAATCGGGGCTTACCACAGCCCAAAAGTCCATAACAGCTCCGAGTGCAATAACTCTAAAAAACATTAAAACTGCTCCGTCTACTATAAAAGACGAGAGGAATATAGCTCCCGTTATGAAAACCTTCGAGCCGAAGAAAACAACTGTTACTGCTCCGGAGAGAAAGTCAACGGCAATAGCAAAGGTGATTTTAGGAACTGTAGGTGACCTTGGTATGAATGCTGCAAGCGGTGCGGTAGGACATATAGAGGGTATCACTGATGCGGTCGGCTACGGTGCGGCTGATGTGGCAGAGAAGTTCGGAAAGGGCAGTCTCGCTGACAGGATAAGAGAAAAGACAAAGGAAAGCTTCACACAGAAGCTTTTCGGTGATGCTATAAAAACCTACGGTGAGCACTCCATTTCGGGTGACTTCACCGACTCGGTGGCACAGGGCATCGGTCAGGTGGGAACGTCAATTCTCGGTGGTGCTCTTTTAGGCGGTCTCGGTCTCGGTACAAAGGCGGTAAGTGCTATCACCACTGCAGGAACGGCCATGAGCGGTTTCGGCTCAGGTACAGGTCAGGCCTATGAGGGCGGAGCAACGGACGATGAAGCAAAGAAGTACGGTATGATAGCCGGTGCTTCAGAAGCACTTACAGAGCTTCTGTTCGGCGGTATGGGTAAGGTTTCAAAGGCTCTCGGTCACAGTAAAGGTCTTCTGAGTCTTGACGATATGCTGGCAAGGAAGGTATCAAATATCTTCTCAAATCAGATAATGAAAAATATTACTGAATTCGGTATCAAGTCAAGCGCAGAAGGCTTTGAAGAGGTTTTGTCGGGTATTGCACAGGCAGTAGGTAAGAAGATTACCTATATGAAGGATGAGGATTTTTCAAAGATTCTCAAGGACGAAAATCTGCTTGAGCAGTTCCTGGTCGGTATGACAACGAGTGCAATTATGCAGTCGGGTGACCTGGTCAAGTCTACAGCAGGTAAGACAGACTTTATCACAGGTCTTGACCAGAATGAGCAGAAGGTCGTAGACAAAGCTGTCGAAAACCGCATAGCAGAGGCTGAAAAGGGCGGCAAGAAGCTTTCAAGGAAAGACAAGGATAAAATCTATAACGAGGTGAGGAAGGCTCTCGATGAGGGCGATATCGATACGGATGTTATCGAGAGTGTTCTCGGCGGTGAGACATATAAGAAATATAAGGACACCGCTGACAATGAGGCTGCTTTAAAGAAGGAGTTTGACACTCTTAATAAGATGAAGCAGGGCGATATGACAGGAGAGCAGATTGACCGCAGGGCGGAGCTCAAGGAGAAGCTGAAGGCGTTGGAAAACAGCTCAAATACATCAGCTCTCAAAGAGCAGTTATCAAATGAGGTTTCTTCACTTGTCAAGGACAGCAGGCTCGCAGAAAGCTACAACGAAAAGGCAAGGCGCAGAGAGGCCTTTACGGCTGACCTTACAAAGTACGATGAAAAGCAGCAGACGGTTATCAAAAAAGCTGTAGAAAGCGGAATACTCAATAATACAAGGAAGACACACAGGTTTGTGGATTTTATCGCCAAGATATCCGCAGACAAGGGTGTGTCTTTTGATTTTACGAGTAATGAGAAGCTGAAGGAGTCGGGATTTGCCATCGAAGGCAGAACGGTGAACGGTCTTGTCACCAAGGACGGTATACAGATAAACGTCAACTCTGCAAAGGCACTTAACACCGTAGTCGGTCACGAGATTACACACATTCTCGAAGGGACGGAGCTTTATTCTGAGCTTCAGACGATGCTCAAGGCTGTGGCTGAAAGCAAGGGTGAATATCAGTCGAGATATGATGAAATCGCAAAGCTCTATGAGGGCGTAGAAGGTGCGAACATCGAGCAGGAGCTAACGGCTGACTTAGTAGGTGATTATCTTTTCAGTGACGAAGATTTCATCAGAAGGCTTTCCACAGAAAACAGAAGCATTTTCGACAAGCTCCGTGATGAAATCAATTATCTTTGCAGAATAGCAACTGCAGGAAGCGCCGAAGCCCGTAAGCTCGAGCAGGCAAAGAAGCTGTTTGAGAAGGTGTATAGGGAGGCGGAGGCGAAAATAAACACCGCTGATGAGGGCGGTGTGAGGTATTCGTTCAGTGAAAAATCAAGCGGCAACGATAAGGTAATAATCGACTCGATTAAGCATAATATAGCTTTGATTTCGAAAGAGGAAAAATTTTCGGTGAAAAGTGAAACACTACCTGAAAACATTAAGAAATCTCAATATGTATTCAACATATTTGTAGAACAAGGTGGTTTTGCGGAAAATAGCAAGATTGGGTTGGTTGAGTTAACGAATGCCGGAGCAAAGAGCACTGTTTTTCATGGATTCGGGAATGAAAAATTAGCGGCAGTTAGAGCAATTAAAAGTGTTATTGAAAATGGCGATATAATACAAGAAACGCCAAATTATGAAAATAATGGTGTAGATAGAATTATAATAGCCGCCAAAGGAACGATAGACGGCTCTCCTGCTTATGTCGGTGTTATTATCAGGCGATTCTATAACAAGAAAACTTCTCGTAATAGCTTTTATCTGCATGAAGCAGTAATAGAAAAAACAGATTCACCCATCATGACGGGCCCACAATTAAGCGGTAACACCGTGAGTGAATCTGTTTCTAATAACAGTATACCCAATTCCACCGAAAATGTCAAGCAGAAAGATGTTTTCGGATTTAAAATCAATGAGAATGCTGATGTTGATGAAGATTTGCTGGAAGAATTAAGTATATATCATCCTGATGCAGAGGTTGACAGCGAAGGTAATGTTACGGTATACCACAGAACATCAAAAGCGAATGCCGACAAAATCCGCAAAACGGGTATTATGACGGCTTTGGAGGATGCTTTATTCTTTTCTTCAAAATCAGAAGGCTATGCTTCGGATTATGGTGATACAGTACTTACCTTTAAGATACCGTCCACCGTTCTTCGTGTTAATGATATTTTTGACGGAGAGGTGCACTTCGATGTTCCGTTAAAACGAATGAATAATCAGTGGTCGATGAATGTATCGAAATATCTTGTCAACACGGCAGACAGCTACTCTCTTTCCTCAAAGGACACCACACCGAAAAAATACGGTGATTATGCTGTTTACGGTGAGGATGTTATGCTCGAGGGTAAGGCGAAGCCGACAGGTAAGAGAGAGTTCACGGCGCCGACACGGGAAAGCATCGCTGAAGGGAAGCAGAAAGCAATTACCGATGCACCGATAAGGGAGGATAAAAATCTCGATTATGAATTTCCTATGATTGATGATGTTGCTCCTGTTTCTAGAAAGCAGATAGCTGATATGGAGAGAGAGAGCAGAGAGGCTGCTGAAACTCTTACGGATGCGGATATGCCGCCGCAGGCTGAAGCACCGATATACTCTGCAGATTCGATACCGCTCAACAAGAAGACATTAAAAAATGTTTCTGATGTGGGCAGAAAAATCCTTATGCTCAATGCCAAGGAAAAGAGAAGCCTTACGGAGCTGATACAGAGATACAGTACTTCGGAAACGACAGGTGAAGTAAAGCTCGATGAAGAACAAAAGAAAATTTTCGGTAAGGATTATGAAAATGCAAGCAAAGTCGAGCTTTTCTATGAGCTGAAAAAGTTTTTCGGTGAGAAATCCTTTACGGAGAGAATCGAAGAAGTGGCAAATGTCAGACAGGCTCTCAGCGGATACAGAATAGGCGTTTCTTCATACATAAAGAACGGCATCTCCGATTATGCTGAATTCAGAAAAAGAAACTTCGGCAAGCTTCTTATCGCAAATGACGGTATTCCTGTCGATACGGCATATATGGAGCTTTCAGAGACTTATCCCGATTTCTTCCCTTCGGATATAGTAAATCCTACAGACCAGCTCTTACAGATGGCTGAGGTAGCAAATATGGAAAGAGACATCACAAGCACCTATGAGGTGGACGATGATGTTATCCGTGAAGCCACAGAGACTATCGGTGATATGGTAGGAAGCTATCAGGAAAAGCAACTGATTAAAGCAACGGAGAGAGAGGGTAAGGTTATTCTCCGTGATGAAGAGAGAAAGGCAAGACGTGAGCAGAGCGAAGCAGATAAGGCACGAAGACAGGCCGAGAAGGAAGCGGAACCCACGAGGTCAAAGCTTCATAAGAGCATCGTCGACGGCATCAAGGCGAAATTCACCGAAAAAGGCTTTGATTTCGATAAGGTTTTGTCCGATGCTAAAAATCTTTCTACCTTTGCAACGGTTGACAATACTCCGCAGAGAGTTATGACAAAAGCTCTCGGATATAAGCCGGGACAGATTTTAGCTGATGAAACGGTAAATAAGGTAGCGCAGAATGAGAGTGAAGGTATTAAGTGGCTCAATTCTTATCTTGACAGAAAAAGCGGTGTGCTTGCCGAGATTTCAAAGAAATATAAGATTAAGCCCGGAAGCAAAGAGAGTGCCGCAGCGCAGATGTTTGCAGAAGGCTTTTATGTAAACGAAAAGAACGAGATTATCCGATACGGTGAAGATGAGCTTGCAAAGGACTTTCCCGATGTGACTGTGCGTGAAAGGATAAAAGGTCTTGCCCGTGATGAGCAGATAAGAAAGATTTATGATGAAACACTCGATGCTATCAACGAATCGAGAAAAAGAAATCTTTATCCCGAGATACCGAGGCTTGATAACTACTTCCTTCATTTCCGTGCTATGGATGATACTTTCTCACGTTTAGGTTTGCCCTTCAATCCCAATGACATCAGAGCGAAGGATTTACCTACGGATCTCAACGGTGTTACTGCTGACCTTAAGCCCGGACAGCCTTACTTTGCAAGTGCTATGCACAGAGAAGGAAAGAGAACAACCTTTGATCTGCTCGGCGGTCTCGAAAGGTACCTCACGAGTGCGAAAAATCAGATATATCACATAGATGATATACAGACTATGAGGGCGTTGAGGAATTATATTGCTGATACCTTTGGTCAGGCTAACGGCCTCGGTAATCTTGACAGCCTTACAGAGGAAGAAGCGCAGGAAAGAATAGAGAAGGTTTACGGCTCACATCTTTCAACCTTTGCAAAATTCTTAAACGAGGAAGCAAATGTTCTTGCGGGAAAAACTACTCTTATTGACAGAGGTTTAGAGGGAATTATCGGAAGAAGAGGTATAAGCTTACTTAATACAATTAACGGTCAGGTCGGCAGCAATATGGTCGGCTTTAATATTTCTTCTTCCCTTACAAATTTCCTGCCTGTAGTTCAGACTATGGCGAAAACAAATAAAGGTGATTTCGTGAAAGCTCTGGCACAGACATCTGCTAATAAGCTGAATTCGCTGAAGGGCAAAAGTGACGGTTTCAAGGAAAACAGTCCTGTTATTATAAGGCGAAAAGGCGCCGAAAGATTTTATCGCACACCTTATCAGAAGATAGGCGATGCCGGTTACATTCTTATGAGTGCTGTGGATGATATTTCAACAGAAATCATAGCAAGAACAAAGTATAACGAGCTTACAAGAAAGGGAATGGATTCTCAAAAGGCTCACTTTGAAACGGATAAGTGGGTTTCTCAATTGATGGGTGACCGTAGCCTTGGACAGATGCCACAGCTGTATAATTCAAAGATGCTTGGAGTGGTAACAAAATTCCAGCTTGAGGTAAGAAATCAGCTCGACAGTATGTTTTATGACACAATACAGGACACTAAGATTTCAAATGAGGCAATCGAAAACAAGCTGTTAAGAAATGCGAAGACTGCCGCAAAGGTGGCAACAACCTTTTTTGAACTTGCTGTCCTTCAACACGTCTTCGGATGGGCTTTTGAGAAGGTGGCGGGATATAATCCGGCATTTGATATCGTTGAAGTGCTGATAAAAACATTCGGCTTCGACGATGATGAAGACGATGAGGACACGGTAATGGATAACATCGAAGAGGGCTTTTTCGCACTGCTTGAGGATTTGCCTTATACAAGCACACTTACCGGAGGACGTATTCCTATTTCATCAGCTTTACCCTTAAACGAGCTTATCAACGGACAAGACCAGTACGGAAATGAAAAATCGAGATGGGAAACATTGAGAGATGCGGCACCGTATTATTTTTTACCCACGGGCTTTGGTCAGGTTAAGAAAACTGCAAAGGGCCTTCAAATGTTCGATAAGGATCTTCCCATAGCCGGCTCCTACACAGACAGCGGAAATCTTCGCTTCCCTGTAGATAAAACACCGGTGAATGTGGCTCAGGCGGCGGTGTTTGGTCAGTATGCAAATGAGAATGCCCGTACATATTTCGATGAGGGCTATGCACCCTTAAAGGAAAAGCAGATACAAGAATTCAAGAATGTGGGCTTACCGATAGCGGACTACTGGAAAATCAGAGAAGGTCTCTCTGCTCTTAAGCCCGAAGAAGGTAAAACGCAGGTAACACTCAACCAAAAGGGTGATTATATCGGCAGTATCGATTTGCCGACAGCTAAGAAAAATATTCTTATCAATAATATCGCTGACAGAGAAACACCTATCGATATGAAGGATTACGATAAGTTTCCGAATTTCGAAGTGTTTGATTTCGCAAAGAAAAATCCCGAGCTGTATAAGGTTCTTCAGATGGAAGGTATTTCAGTTAAGGAATACAAGGAAAAATACGAGAAATCTGTATTTATGTATACGGACGATTTCGCATGGGCGGCACAGAATCCCGAAGCCTATACCGTTTCAAAGGCTGTTACAGACAATGTAACAGAATATAAGAAGTATACCTCAGAGCTTTATAAAATCAGAGCTGATAAGGACAGCGACGGTAAATCCATCAGCGGAAGTGCCAAGAGAAAGAAGAAAGCGTACATCTGGAGTCTTGACATCGATGAGGGCGCAAAGTACATCCTTTTCAGAAATGCGTACAAATCAGATGATACTTATAACGGTGCCATTATCAATTATCTTCTCAGCAGAAATGACATTTCCTATGAGGATAAGAAAACAATTCTGACGGAGCTTGATTTCAAGATAGACAGCAAGGGGCGAATCACATGGAATTAAGAGGTGAAGGGTATGAGCAAACAGGATAGACAGGCGGTGCGAACTCCGGGAGATATTGAAACAAAGTACCCTCTTGGGCAGCTTAAAGCTGCCCAAGATTCTTCTTCGAGCAATATTGTACTCAATCAGTTAGTGCAGACAGTAAATCAGTATATGGTTAGCACCAATGCTGTCATTAAAGAGATAAGAGAATCAATAAATGAAGTTGCTTCGGAAATAGAGAGTCTTAAAGCAATAGTCGAGAAGCTCGAAAACGGAACAGCATCAGACACCTCTGCAATTCTCGACATCGGAAAACTCGACAGCATGATATTAGAATAAGGAGTGAAATAATATGGCATATCAAAAACAAAATTTTGCTAAAGGTGACACACTTAAAGCTGCACAGCTTAATACGATTGAAGACGGCATCGTGCAGATTGAAGAGGCCATCGAAGACAAGGCAGATCTCGACGAAAGCGGAAAGCTTAAGGAAGAGCAATTGCCCGAAACAGCTCTCACAGATGAAGAATTGACTGAGGCAATAAACACGGCACTTACAGAGGCAAAGGAAAGCGGAGCTTTTGACGGCGTTGACGGAAAAGACGGCAAGGACGGATATACCCCCATAAAAGGCACAGACTATTTCACTGAAGCCGACAAGGCTGAAATGGTTGCTCTTGTTATTGAAAATCTCGGTGGAAATCCTGTCTTCGGTTATGTTGACGAAAACAATAATATTCTTGTGCAGGGTGACCTTGCAGACGGCTCTTATTCGGTCAAATACGAAATGGAAGACGGCTCAACGGTTGATATAGGAAATCTTGTGCTTGACAGTAATGTTTATTACTCTGTTACCAATAACCTCACAAACTGCATTAACGGAAACAGTGAAACAGAGGTCATTGAAGGAAACAGCTATTCAGCAGTTATTTCGGCAAATGACGGCTATGAGCTTTCTTCACTTGTTGTTACTATGGGCGGCACAGACATTACCTCTTCTGCTGTAAGTGGTGGTAATATCAACATCGTAAATGTAACAGGTAATATTGTTATTACTGCTGTGGCAGAGGAAATTAAGGTATCTTACACCAACCTTGCTGACCCGTCAAGTGCTGATTGGTGGGCAAATAGTTACTTGGGTTCAGACGGAACAGTACGCACCCAAGATGGCTATGGTGTATCGAACTATATCGGTCCTGTTAATGTTGGTGACATCATTTACATTAAAGGTCTTGATTTGACTGGCACAGGAGCACAATATCGTAGTTGTCCATACAAAACTGACAAGTCTATACACGGCAGTTTTGGTTGTAGCACATTGACCGCTCTTGGTGGTCTACCCACACCGCCTATTACTGATGTTGCCGTTACCACAACAGGCGGTCAGTTTACCCATAATAATTCAGATGTTATATATTGGAGAATTGGTGGATTGCTCAACGGTTCCGCAAACGATGTAATAATCACAATCAATGAGCCTATTGAGTAAGGCGGTGATTTGTTTTGTATAAGTACACACACTTTATACCGCAGAATATCGCTCCGAAGGGAACGAAGAGAATAGGTGTATATAACGGAGACGGTAAAAGAGTATGCTCTGTTCCTCTCGGTGAGTTAACACCTGTTACAAAGGAAAAGCGGTATTCCTTCGGCATCGTATCGGACACCCATATGGGATACAATTCCTACACAAACACGAATGACCCGACAACAGTAGGTCTGAAAACGGATGACGGTAACGGTTACGGTATTCTCCCCAACGGAACATTGCTTCGCAGAGCATTATCCTTTATGTCAGAGCAAGGGGTAGACTTCTGCTGTAATGCAGGTGACCTTACAAATATCGGTTTTTATTTTGCGAGAGGCGATACAGAAGTATATCCTTATCAGTTTCAGGAGTACAGAGATATATGTGCTTTGTTTCCTCATATGCCTGTGCACAACATAATGGGCAACCACGAAAGCTATAATGCAGATATTACCGAAACTCTTGATGAATTAGAAGAATATACAGGCAACAGAGAGATTGCCTACTATTTTGAAAAAGGCAACGATGTATTTATCTTCGTAGGTCAATCAACGAATACCATTCCTATGACGGATGAGCATTTCCAATGGCTAAAAAACAAGCTTGAGGAATTCAAGGATAAGAGATGCTTCGTTTTTGTTCATTCATATATTGACGGTGACAGCGGTAACCCTTGTAATGCAAGAGATAATTCTATTTTCGGCTACTGGGGAGCAAATACCGACAGCTTTAAGAATGTGCTTTCTCAATATAAGAATGTAATTCTTTTTCACGGACACAGCCATATGAAATTTGAATCGCAGGAGTTTGACAGTTGTGCAAATTACACTGAAAAAAAC
>JAZUMO010000066.1:0-20626 GCA_045603665.1 Acutalibacteraceae bacterium | reverse complement strand
ATTTTTGATGCAGAACAAGGCGAAAAGCACAGAAATCCTTTCGGATTTCGAGCATTTTCAACGCAGTTATGCGCAGAAATAGCAAATTTTAAGGCCTAATATCCTTATGAAGTGGCGCCCTTCAGGGAGTCTGGTCTCTTGTTATTTAATCTTAATACTTTTAACGGCTGAGAATGCGCCGTAAACTGTTTTGCCTCCTGCCTTTTTATAGGCACGGACCTTGAAGTAATACTTCTTGCCCTTTATGAGCTTTTTACTGTACTTCACCTTATCCGCCTTAAGAGAGGCAAGCTTTTTGTATGTGCCGTTCTTTTTAGCCGAACAGTATACCTGATAACCGCTTTCGCCCATAACATCCTTCCAGGAAAGATTTACTTTACCCTTTGAGCTTGTAACGGTGAGAGCTATCTTTGACGGCTTTGTGGCTGTGGTTATGGCCCTGTAGCTGTCGGACCAATAAATTTTGCCGTTCTTTTTTATGTAAGCCTGCACTCTGAATTTATACTCAACGGCCGGCTTAAGCTTTTTACCGTTTCTCTTGGTTACCGTATAAGATGTTTTGTTTGTATCCGTATATTTAATATACTTACCCTTAAGGTTATCATAAATATATATTCTGTAGCCTGTGGCACCCGTCACCTTATTCCAGGAAAGCTTTACACTGTCTGTGGAAGAGCTGTAGCTTATCTTACCTGTTGCAGAGGGCTTTGTATAAATCTGCACCCCATCAGCCTTATTATCTGCACTCCAGAGGGTTTTGCCTGAGTACTGTCTGTAAGGCCTTACATAAAATTTATATGCCGTACCGCTTTTAAGACCGCTTACCTCGCAGGAAAGAGCCTTTGTATCTCTGACCATTTTCCAGCTTCCGTCATATTTGTAAACACGGTAGCCCGTGGCACCGCTTACCTTGCTCCAGGAAAGCTTTGCTGTCTTTGTTCCTGGTGTTACGGTGAGCTTACTTACCGAAGAGGGATTGGTGGAGCAAAGAATAATATTACCCTTATCTCCCCAATAAACCTTGCCCTTTGCATCCTTTACATAAGCTCGGACAAGGAAACGGTATTCCGTGCCCGCTTCAAGAGAAGACACAGTATAGCTTCCGTTTTTGGTTTCGGTGATTTTATTGAGATTACCCTTGACGTCGGCAGAATATACACAGTAAACGAGATCGGAATGACCCTTCCTCCAGCTGAGAGTGATGCCTTTAGCCGAAGGAGAAGCCGTAGGAGCAACAGCATCAATAGTGATATCATAACAAAGAATCTTACTGCCGGTGTAATTACCGATATAGTCAACTCTTACGCTGTATTTACCGATGTATTCTGACTCGGCGGAATATGTAAGCTTATAGTCTCTGTCAAGCACCAGCACTTCACCCGCGCTGTCCTTTACGGAAACCTCAGGCTTTTGCACCTTGCCGTTATAAGTAAATTCAGTCTTTGAAAGCTTCACCTCACCGACCTTGCAGATAACGGTCTTGTCGATGTAGCTGAGATACACCTGATTTTTCAGCTCAAAGGTGATGGTTATTTCTGCACCGTCATTTTCATTTGTTGCCGCATCAAGCTTATGCGCAGTAACATTATCATCATTAATCTGAATATCATATTCCTCGTGGGTAATAAGCTCACGCTTTACCACCGTTTCACCGCAGACAGAGCAATGGCTCTGGTGGGTATAGCCGGGAGCTGTT
Source organism: Acutalibacteraceae bacterium (assembly GCA_045603665.1). Classification (GTDB taxonomy): domain Bacteria; phylum Bacillota; class Clostridia; order Oscillospirales; family Acutalibacteraceae; genus UBA6857. The sequence goes on along the minus strand of JAZUMO010000066.1, from coordinate 18,930 downwards.
GCTGTGGGAGCAACGGCAGGGATGTCGATAACCTCTGTGTGGCCGAGAGGCTCGATAATAGTGATGTCACTTCTGTTTTTTCCGCAGTAACAATGCTTTGATTTTACACCGGGCTCGGTACAGGTAGGTGATTTTTCAATTGTGAAATCACCGTAAATGTGAGTTCTGTCCCTTGCTGTTTCAGTATATTCTTTTCCGCAGATACAGTAATAACGGGTTTTCCTGTAAACATTACATTTTGTCTCGGGAAGAAGCTCCGATTGATATTTGTGAATGTGAGCAGAGCCTACATCAGCGATAAATTTAAATCCGTGCTTTTCTGCATAATTTCGTGCATTGCTTTCTTCCAGGCCGTAAATAATAGTCTCACTGTTAATCTCACCTAAATAGCTCTCAGGGCTTATGGTATTTTTGAAATGAAGCTCTTTAAGGTTTTTACACCCATCAAGAGAACGGCTGCCTAAGGTTGCCCCGTCCTCAACATAAACTCTTTCAAGTTTATCATTCCCCCAGAAGCCTTCGTAATCAACAGAGGAGTTCTTTCCCACTACTGCTTCTGTCATCTCGTCGCACCATGCAAATGCAAGCATTTCCACAGTAACCCCCTCAGGAATTACAACACTTTTTACGCAGGAGGATTTAAAGGCTTCATCTTCGATTTTTTGCAGATTATTTCCGAAGATTACTCCGGTGATCGCACTGTATTGGAAGGCATTTTTTCCGATTTCACGGACACCTGATAAATCAATATCCGTTTTCAGTCCCTCCGTAAAAGCAAATGCCTTTTCTCCGATAAGTTCTACAGAAGCGGGAATATTTATTTCCTTCAGATTTTCACAGTCGCAGAAGGCACCGTCACCGATTTCCGTAACATCGCCCATAAATGTAACTGATTCAACAACGGAGTTATTAAATAATCCTGTCGGTATTTTTGTTATCGATTCAGGTAAAACTACATTTTTCGCACTTGTAGCTGCGAAGGCACTATCGCCAAGATAGGTAATATTTTCGTTAAGATTAATTTCCGTAAGATTTGTCCAGCAGAAGGCATTCTGACCGATATAAGTCAATTCGGGCAGAAACTCATTCTGAGAGAAACTATAGCAATATATAAAGGCATCATTTTCTACAGTTGTTATTGTGCCCTGAGAATTTACTCTTTCAAGGCTGTCGCAGGAATAGAACATTTTTTCGGGAATTTCCGTAACCTCACCGAGGAAGGTGACCTCCTTAAGTGCATCGCAGTCATAGAATATCTTTATGCCGAATTCAGTTATACCTGCGGGAAATTCCATGCTTTCGAGTGAAATACAGTGATAGAAGACATTCTCGCCTATGCTTTCAATATTATCGTTCAGCTTTACGGTCTTGAGGCTCTCGCAGTAACCGAAGGCATGATTACCGACAGCTTTTATGCTTTCAGGTAAGACTATTTCTGTAAGCAATTTACAGGAGTAGAAGGCAGATTCTCCGATAACCTCTACAGTTTCCGGCACGGTAAATTCCTTAAGTCCCGTACAGCCCGAAAACATTCCCGAATGTATTTCCGTAATATCCTTCGGAAGAACAATCTCCTCGAGTGAATAGCAGGAGCTGAAGGCTTTTCCTGTAAAATCGACATCTTCACCAAGGAATCGGATTGAGCTCAGACCTGAGCAGCTGTTAAAGGCTTCATATCCCACCTTTTCCAGAGTTTCAGGGAAAATCAAAGCAGTAAGCTTGCAGTGAGAGAAAGCGCTGTTTCCGATTACTCTTACCTTTTCCGACATAGTAAACTCCGTGAGCGCTAAGCATCTTTCAAAGGCAGAAGCACCGTATTCCTCGACATTTTTTCCGCCGCTAACTTTTTCGAGAGTTGTAAGATCATAAAAGGCCCTTTCACCGATTATTTTAAGGCTATCGGGAAGAGTCAGGCTCTTTATGTGTCTGTTGTTTATAAAGGCGTCAGCTTCGATAATCTCTATACCTTCACCGATAGTAAGATTATAAACGGTGGTTGATATAATTGATTTTTCACCGATAACCGTTATCTTTTTCCCGTTGATTTCACCGGGAATCACGATGTTATTTTTCTCGCTCAGACAGTTTACCGTCTTATATGTACCGTCAGGAAGCTCTTCAAGCTCACAGATACCTGTCTGCTCAACAGTCACATTTTTACCTGCAGGACAGCTGACTACGATATAATAAACCTCGTCCTTCGTAAGATCAATTTCTTGCTTCAGTCCGACTCCTTTTCTGTTTTCGCTGATAATTTTATGGCTTCCGTCCGGCAGATAAAAATTAGCATAATTTGCTCCCTTGATAACAAAATAGTGTGTTTTTGTTTCTGCGGGAATAACTTTAACTGTGACGATAGTCTTCGCATTATGCTCGAATTCGAGCTTACCGTATTCAGGAAGAAGAACAGATTCCTGTTTCAGAGGATCATCAGTCAGTGCAACAAAAAGCTCAAAGCAGGCTTCCTTGTCCTGGAAGGTTACCGTGACCGTATATGCTCCTATCTTTGTGATATCCGCCTGAGATGCATCAACGGTAAAGCCGCTTTTGAAAATTCTCGAGGTTCCGTCTTCATAGACAGCCTTCACGGTTATACCGCTCAGATCAAATTCCGTATCCTTGTCTACCACATAATTCAGCTTGGCAGGATAGGTTTCTATGAAAATTTCCTTGACCGCTTTAGCGTCGAAGGCAAAAAAATCGTTTCCGTAGTTTGTGGCGTAAACATCTGCTGTTGAGCCTGAATAGCCTTTAATGAGTGTTGTTTCGGGAATTGTATTACAGTAAACCTCATCAACCTTTTGAGGATCCGCTATTTTTGTTTCCTTGTTAAGGAAGGTAATTTCCGAAAGATTATCGGCGCCGAAAAAAGCCATTGAGCCGACATTGGTTATATTTTCACCGAGAGTTATTCTTTCAAGGGAACTACAGCCGTAAAAAGAATAACCACCGATTGTCTTTATATTTTCGGGGATATCAATGCTTTTGAGAGAAGTACAGCCATAGAAAAACGTCTGAGGAATAACAGTCCAGTTTCCGGGAATAGTTATGCCTTCAAGTGAGGTGCAGCCCTTGAAGCTCTGTACTCCCATATTAACCTTTTGGTCTTGCGGGAAGTTGACATTTTTAAGTGAGCTGCAGCCTTCAAAAACACCGTTGCTGATACTTGCAGCAATATCAATATTAACAGTTTCAAGTCCTTTGCAGTTTTTGAAAGCGTAGCTCCCAACTGTCGGAGATATAATTGTAATTTCCTTCAGCCCTTCGCAACCGTAAAAAGCAAAGATGTCAATGCTGTTTTTAATCGGCAACGGTATTGCTGTCAGGCTCTTGCAGTTGTAAAAAGCCTCGCTTGCGACACTGTTAAGATATGTATTTTTAAAATCAACCTTTTTAAGCGATGTACAATTGTAAAACGTCCGATAAGGAATAGTGTAAATTTCTTCATTAAAGGTCACATTTTCAAGGCTGATACAATTATTGAATGTGCTTGTATCCATTGTTTCGGGTGTACACTCAAAAACAGCTTCTTTTAAGCAAGTGCAGTTTTTAAATACTGAATTGCCTATTTTATAAACAGCAGAAGGTACAGTAACACTTTCCAAAGCTGACATTGATTCAAAGGCACTGTATCCGATTTCCAGCAGAACAACGGAAAGCTTCATTTCCTTAACGCTGCTGCAATTATAAAAGGCCTCCGATTCAATAGCATAAACACCGTTTTCAATCTCTATTTTTTCAAGACCGGTACCGTTTTTGAAAAGCTTCTTACCTATTATTTCAACGGTACTGTTGATTCTTGCACTTTTTGCCTCTTCTCCGATTACCTTCAGCCACTTTTTGATGTCAGGCATATTTTCGGGAAGAGAAACTATTCCTTTTCCGTAAACGACAAGCTCCTTATTGCTGTTAAGCGTCCAGTAGCCGCCTGTAAGAACACCCGTGGAAATGATTTCACTGTCTTTGCTTTCACCGCACTCAGAACAGAATTCAGAATCCTCACTGAAGATGTGCATATCATCAGTATTAATCTCGTGTCCTGTTTGCCACGTCTGACAGTATTCACACCATTCACCTTCAGTGTAACCTACAGTTCCGTCGCAGCTGCTTTGAGTGGCAGGGAAAAATTCGGTGTTTTCACATTCACAGATAGGCTCGAAAAACAGCTTTTGTTTTTTTGCAAAGTCTTCAGCAGGAGAGTCCTTATATCCGTGAACAATTATATCATCTATCGAAATACCAAAGTTTCCGACAAAGCATCTTCTGTCGGGTACATAAATTTCCTCAATATTGGTTTTTGCGGCAAGCCATCCTTTGGCAAGAGATGTTATTTCATCGCCTAAAACAATTTCTGTATGTATAGGCTCAGTTTCATAAAAAGCGACCGTACCTAACATTCTGAACCCATTTTTTATGTTTTCAGGATTATTATAACCGGGACAACTATTAAAACAGTTTGTAGATATTTCAAGATACTTAGCTTTCATTTCAATATCTGCAAGCTTGATACATCCCGAAAATGCCAACTGATCAACAAACTCAACGCTTTCGGGAATCACGATTTTCTTAATAGCTTCACAGTTAGAAAAAGCTCTGTAGCCTATTGATTTAAGAGAGTCATAAAAATTAGCCTCCTTAAGTCTTTTGCAGTTTTCGAAAGCTCTGTAGTCTATCGTTTCCAGGGTTGTGGGCAAATTAATTTCCAAAAGCTCTCTGCAGCCTGCAAAAGCAGCACCGCCGATTTCAGTTACGCCCTCGTGCATAACAACCTCTTCAAGAAAATTACTGTCAGCAAAGGCTTGTGCTCCTATTGTTTTAAGCCCTTTTCCTAAAACAATCTCCTTAACCCTGAAGCATCCGTAAAAGGCCTTTGATTTGATCTCTGTTACTGTATCCGGTAAAGTTATTTTTTCAACAGTGTTTGTATTCCTGAATGCTTCAGAGCCGACTGATGTTATTCCGTCAAGGAAAAGAAGCTCTTTTACTCTTCCTTTTTTCAAATGAATGTTAGCCGAAGAAGCAAAGCCTTTAACTTCACCCTCACCGCCAATTATAAACAATCCGTCCGTCGTGATACACCAGAAGCGCCCTTCGCCACCTGTGCCTGCATCCAATATCACTGTATCTGTGGTAAGCTTGCAAAAATCGCACACGCCGTCACTGTCGGAGTCTGTATGGTCAAATGTTTCGTCCTTTATATATCCGCCTGAGGAATAGGCGTTACAGGTATCACACCAATAACCTTCGCTGTAGCCTACAGCTCCGTTGCAATAAGAGTCAGTAGCAGGCTTGAAAACTGCGCCTCCGCACTCGCAAAGCTTAAAAAACTTATAAGAATAGGTTAACGAATGCTTGTGAGCTGTTGAATCCTTGTATCCGTAAATATTGCCGTAAAGAGGCAAGGTGCCTGATGAATTGAAAATATGGCAATCACGGTTTAAAATAGTGAGGTTTGTAACAAGGCTGTTATATCCGAAGCACTCCCCACCGATGCCGACAATACTCTCATCAAGAACAACACTTCCTTCTGCAACCGATGCAATCGCATAACCCGACACAATCAACACACCGTTTTGCCAGTTGTCAGGATTTTCATATAAAGGGGTACCCTTGAAATTTGTGCGGATATTCACTTTTTCACCTTTAATTTCAAGCTCTTCCATGCCTGAATCAGAAAAGGAGTATGCCGAAATCAGCGTTACAGTTTCGGGAAGTATTACTTTTTTAACCGTCTTACAATACCTGAAAGCACCGTGTCCGATTGATGTTACGGGAAATTCACCGAGATAAGACAGGATTTCCACATTTTCAGGCACATCTTCACCTTCACCGACAACCTCAACCTTATTATAAGTGCCTACCTTATACACAACGCCGTTAACTGTGTATTCCTTGCCGATTACATATTCCTCAGAAGCTTCTGTTGTAGTTTCTTCTTCAGCAACTGTTTCGGTTGTCTCCTCCTCCGGCTCTTCTTCAGCCGTCGTTGTTACCTCCTCAGCCGTCGTGCTCTCTTCGGCAAGAGAGGTTATCTCCTCAGCGAAGACATTCATCGGAAGAGAAGTAAAAAGCATAAGAACAACAAGGAATATGCTCACTATTCTTTTAGTCTTTTCCATAATATTCTCCTCCTTTTCCTTTTTCTCTTTTATAATTATACCATCCATCAGTATCAATGTCCATCCTTTCAAAGGAAATATTGTGAGACACTTAATTTAGAAACAAATATATGCTACAATAAGCTGAACGTCTGTGGTCTCTCACAACTATTAACGGATAAAAAAATTAAAAACTTACAAAAAAATCAAAGAAATGTAAGTTTTTATAAAAATTCTCCGTTTAATATTATGAACGTCTAAAAAACACACGCAGGAGCAAATATATGTTACTTTTTTACACTCTTCTTATTGAAGAAGACGATGACAAAGCAAAGTTCGAACAAATCTATAATCTTTACCGAAAGAAAATGTGGTATGCGGCAAACTCCGTTTTATCCGATGCCTATCTCGCCGAGGATGCGGTACATAATGCTTTTATCGGAATTGCAAAGAATATGAAAAGGATAGAGACAGCCGACTCCCCGAAAACTCTTTCCTATGTCATTACGGCTGCAAAAAATGCGGCTATTGATATATTAAGGAAAACAAAGGGCATCACAGAAACAGATATTGACGAGCTTTACGATGTCAGCGACAAAGAAAGCAGTTCTTTTTACGAAAGTATCGAAACAGAGGATTTTATCGAAAAAATTCTCGCCGCTATGCCTGCCGTTTACAGAGATGTGCTGTACCTTCTGATAGTAGAGCAGATGTCTGAAAAGGAAATTGCCGAGCTTTTAGGCAGAAAGCCGGGCACAGTCCACCAGCAGGTAAGGCGTGGCAGGATGATTCTCAAGGAAGAACTTATGAAAGGAGCAAAAGTCAATGGAAATAAGTGACGCTATGTTAGCTTCGGCTTTAATCAGAGTAAAAAACTATGACATATCTTCCATACCTGATGACAGCGAAATAGACCACACCTTCAGCAAGGACTTTGAAAAGAGGATGGATAAGCTCATCGCCTCTTTCGATAAAAAAGAAAAGAGCATTTCATTTTTCAGAAACGCCCTTTCAAGGGCAGCGGTCATAATTCTCACTCTTTGTATAGGTGCTTTTTCACTTATAATGATAAGCCCTCAGGCAAGAGCAGATTTTAAAAATGCCGTTATGGAATTTTATGAAACACACATAAAGTTTTATTTCGCAACTGCCGATGAAACCTCAATTGATTTCCGCAATTATGAAAGCATATACGCCGATTACATTCCTCAGGGCTTCACTCTGAAGGAGAAAAATGAGGAATACGAGGCTGTGGGATACAGATATGAAAACACCGACAAAAACCTCACCTATGATATTTATGTTTCCTTAAATGACGGACTTTCTGTTCTCACCGACAAAGATAAGGAAAACATCAGAGAGATAAGAATCTCGGGAAGAGATGCCTATCTTATCTCGGGCGAAAATGACGGCAAGCCTTATTCAACTCTGATTATCACGGGAAATAAGATAACCGTCACCGTTTACGGACAGCTGACGGAGGAAGAGATAATAAAAATCGGCGAATCCGTCAAAGAGAAGCAGTCATAAAGCAACGTAGATTTATCAAAGCTTAAATGCAACCCTATTATCAAAGTCAATATCTTTTATTTTGATATTGATGAGACTTCTTTCTCTCACAGCCTTCTTTAAAGGTAATAGATTTTGTTGATTTCATCTTCAGCCTCTTCATTAAAAATCCCTCACATTTCATATAAAAAATATAGACACATCATCTGAGAAAACTCAAAAATGATGTGTCTAAGTTTTTAATTGTTATAAAAGATTTTCAGATGCTATAAAGCCGATTATTACGAGCGTAAGCGAGTAACAAGGTTCCGGGGAGCCCATAGAAATCTATGATTTCGTTATGGGTCGGGTTCTTATTTACTAGCCTCTTCAATAGGGCTGCACGGTGGCGGTCATTGAAGCCTGGGGTTGTTACCTTAATTTATGGGTTGTTTTTCGGTGTGGTTATGACTATTTTTGTGCCTGAAAATACCACTGAAACGGTACTTTATGTTCCCCGGTATTATTTTCTGTTGTAAAGTTTCGGGGGTGGGAGTTGTAAAGTCTTGACACAAAACTAAATCATCCATATAGGCACAATATAGTTTTCAGTATTAACGGCAGACAACTCCGGACGCATACAAAGTATTGCACCGTTACCTCTTTTTACAGAACCTTTATCAAGAATTGAAAATACTTTTACAAGCTCTGTTCCGGGATTAACGGAACGCTTTATTTCCAGCGGATGAAGCTCACCGTCAGACTCAATAACCATATCAATCTCGTTATTATCCTTGTCACGGTAATACCACAAAAGACATGCGGTGATTTGGAAAGCTTACGTATAATAAGTGAAATGGTAGTTGATCCTGAAGCTTGAATGCCATCTGAAATTTCAGATTGAATATTGCACTCTGAACAGGCATCTGAACAGGTGTTTCGCTTGGTTTGCCGCCCGTTCTGAAAAATTCAAAGTTGCCGCAGAAATCGAAAATATAAAACTTCTCTTTATCTGCACCGTCAAGAAGTCCCGGGCAAAGTCTTGTACCTCTGCCTATCATCTGCCAGAATTTCGCCTTACTCATAACCTTTTTGAAAAAGACAAGGTTGACTACTTCGGGCACATCTATACCCGTATCAAGCATATCAACAGAAATAGCAATCTGCGGGAGCTTTTTCGGGTCAGAGAATTCGTCAATTGCACTCTGAGCGTAATTGATGTGATTGTCAATTACCTTTGCATAACCGTTAAGATGCGGATACTGTTCATTAAACACTTCAAATATTTTTTCGGCATGACGGTGATTTTTGGCAAAGATAATAGTCTTGCCGATTTTCTGCCCGTAATCTATTCTGATACCGTGTATCATAAGCACGTTCAGAACCTCGATAATAGTATACTGCAACGCTGCTACTATAAGGTACAACGCATTTGATGATATCTGCAAACTGTTTGAAAAGGCATTTAACGATGCTGATGAATACCTGAAGGCATCTTAACAAAAAGGAGAATAAAACAATGAAGAATATATCTGTTTTTAAGGTTTACAAAAGAGTACACGGCAAGGCTACCGATGAGGTAGCCTGCTGGGCTTACAGATTTGAAAGGAAGAAACCCAAGCCTAACGGTTCACGAGACATTGCATATAGACAAGGCTTCAAAACCAAAAACGAAGCTACTGAAGCAGGACGTAAAGCATTTAATATCGAATACGGCATTATTCCCGACCCCGAAAAAAGCAAGGAACGTAAATTCTATAATATGCAGTTCGAATGTTATGTTAACAATCACTGGTTCACAACAAAGGAAAAATCCTGGAAATCAACCACAGCCGAAGGATACCGAAAGAAACTGAAAAACTATATCTTCCCTGCATTTGGTAATATAACTCTCGGACTTATAGACAGAGAAATGCTGCAGAAATTTTTCGATAATCTGTACCTTGCAACGCCGCTTTCAGTTACAACTACAGAAAACCTCAGATGGCTGATCGTGCAGATTTTTAAATATGCAGCTGACAATCAGCACATATCATATAATCCAATGTCGAATGTTACAAAGCCTAACACCAGATTGGAGTCCTCTGTTAAAAAGAACAAGCAGAAAAGATCCGCCATTCCTGGTGATATTCTCGACAAGATTTTAACAAGATTTCCCGAAGGAACTGCAACATACATTCCTATGAAGCTTTGTACTCTTGCAGGGTTACGCCGTGGCGAAGCCTTCGGAATCGCATGGAGCGACATCGATTTCAATAATCACTGCATTTACGTTACCAGACAGCTTCAAAGAAAAACACCGGCTCAAGAGCTTATGCCACGAGAAAAAGAAGTTATCGCACAGTATCCGGAGCTTGACGGATTTCACTGGTATACAACTAATCCCAAATATGAATCAAAAAGAGTTGTGCCGATGGTTCCGGAGCTTGAAGAAATTCTTCTTAGAGAAAAAGAAAAGCAGGATTTTTACAGAAAAATGCTTGGTAAAAAGTACATACAGTATTATTACACGAAAAGCACCGAACCGGTAACAGCAACCAGCTACAAAAGCTTCAACGAAAGAAAAAATGATAATGATTACGAAAACGGTATCATAAACACTCTTGGCATCGGCTATCCTATCGATTTCGTAAACAGAAGAGCTGATGGAGAGCTTATTACAGACTCGGTTACTCAACACCTTAGCAGAATCGTAAGAGGCAAGGAAAACGAAGCTGCTATATATGAGGATTTCAATATCCACTCCCTCAGACATACATTCTCATCTAACCTCAGAGCTCAGAATTATCCTGAACACATTATTCAGGAGCTTATGGGACACAAATCGCCCAAGGAAACAAAAACATACATGCACCTGACAGATGATGAGTTCAGCTATACCTTATCAAGATTTACAACTGATAATGCCAAGACAAATGCACTGACAGAATTGCTTTTAAAAGCTGATCTGTCAGAAGAAAAATTAAACGCTATAAAAAATATTATAAATAATTAAAGAAAGGAACTTAAATACCATGGTAAATAATAATCTTTTTGAACCCCTTCACGACAAAGTTGCCCAGTTGGAAAATGACTTTGTAAATTTCGAGCTTATAGTAAACACACACGATAAACTTTTTGAAAGATTTTTTGATTTTGATAAAGCTGTTCATTCCTGCGAAGGTGAAGATATGGAAATTTTCGCTTCTCTTAAAAAAATAATTTTATATGACTTTAAGAGACTTTCAGCGTTGCAGGAAAGGTTGGAGCTTACCTATTCAAGAATGATAATCACAAAAGATAAAGAAAAATACTTCAAAAGATTTCAGACGCTTTCAGACAAAATCGTCGAAAAAGGAAAATTGTTAGAAAAAGCTTCTGTAAGCTTCTCTTTTTAATACAATAAAGCGGAGTTCAGATCTGTAATATGAGCTTTACAAAATCAGCCTCAGGCCACTCCAAAACGGGTGGTCTGAGGCCTTATTTTTCTATAAATCCATTTCTTGTAAAGTTTTGTAAAGTTTTTCGGTCAGAAAACGCAAAAAATCACCTGCTCATTTCTGAACAGGTGATTCGCTAAAAGGCTGAAAACCCTTTATTTATCTAATTATTACGAGCTTCAGCGAGTAACAAGGTTCTGAAATGCAAGGCATTTCAGGTTCTTATTTTGAAGCCTCTTCAATAGCAACTGCACATGCAACAGTCATACCAACCATGGGGTTGTTACCTGCGCCGATGAGGCCCATCATTTCAACGTGAGCGGGAACTGATGAAGAGCCTGCGAACTGAGCATCGGAGTGCATTCTGCCCATTGTGTCTGTCATACCGTAGGAAGCAGGACCTGCTGCCATGTTGTCGGGATGAAGTGTACGGCCTGTGCCACCGCCGGAAGCAACTGAGAAGTAGCTTACGCCGTTTTCAACACACCACTTTTTGTAGGTACCTGCAACGGGATGCTGGAAACGGGTGGGGTTGGTGGAGTTACCGGTGATGGAAACACCAACGTTTTCTTTTTTCATAATAGCAACGCCTTCGGGAACGTTGTCAGCGCCGTAGCAGCGAACCTTAGCTCTGTCACCGTCGGAATATGCTGTTTCGTTAACAACCTTAACTGTTTCTGTGTAGGGATCAAATTCAGTCTGAACATAGGTGAAGCCGTTGATTCTGGAAATGATCATAGCAGCATCCTTGCCGAGACCGTTAAGGATAACACGAAGAGGCTGAACTCTTACCTTGTTAGCGTTAAGAGCGATTTTGATTGCGCCTTCAGCAGCAGCAAAGGATTCGTGACCTGCGAGGAAGCAGAAGCATTCTGTTTCTTCGGAAAGGAGCATCTTACCGAGGTTACCGTGGCCAAGACCAACCTGACGGTTGTCAGCAACAGAACCGGGGATACAGAAAGCCTGAAGACCTTCACCGATAGCTGCAGCAGCGTCAGCAGCCTTTGTGCAGCCCTTTTTGATTGCGATAGCGCAACCTACTGTGTAAGCCCATTTTGCATTTTCGAATGCGATAGGCTGAGTTTCTTCTACGATTTTATAGGGGTTGATGCCCTTAGCGTCGCAGATTTCCTTACATTCTTCGATTGAAGAAATGCCGTATTCCTTTAAAACAGCAAGAATTTTAGCTTCTCTTCTTGCGTAACTTTCAAATAATGCCATGTTCGTTTACCTCCTTAATTATTCTTCACGGGGATCGATATACTTAGCGGCATCAGCAAATCTGCCGTAAGTGCCCATAGCCTTTTTGTAAGCCTCGTTGGGTTCCATACCCTTTTTGATGAAGTCTGTCATCTTGCCGAGGGAAACGAATTCATAACCGATAACCTGGTCGTCAGCGTCAAGAGCCATTCTTGTTACATAGCCTTCAGCCATTTCAAGATAACGTACACCCTTAACCTTTGTGCCGTACATTGTACCAACCTGTGAACGAAGGCCCTTACCGAGGTCTTCAAGACCTGCGCCGACTGAAAGACCGTCTTCAGAGAAAGCAGACAGGCTTCTGCCCTATACAATCTGGAGGAAGAGCTCACGCATTGCTGTGTTGATAGCGTCGCAGACAAGGTCTGTGTTAAGAGCTTCAAGAATTGTTTTGCCGGGAAGAATTTCACTTGCCATAGCAGCGGAGTGGGTCATACCGGAGCAACCGATGGTTTCAACAAGAGCTTCCTCGATGATGCCCTCTTTGATGTTGAGAGAGAGCTTACATGTGCCCTGCTGAGGTGCGCACCAGCCGATACCGTGTGTGAAACCTGAAATGTCTTTGATTTCGTATGCCTTTACCCATTTGCCTTCTTCGGGGATGGGAGCAGGTCCGTGGTTAGGTCCTTTTGCGACCTTACACATTTTTTCAACTTCATGTGTGTAATTCATGATGAACAAATCTCCTTCCGGAATTATATTGGTTTGGTTTACCACCAATAATAATATCAAATATTTTCACTCGTTTCAATAGTTAAAAGCAAAAATATTTAAAGTAATCACGGAAAAAACTGTTATATTTTCACTACAGACACACCGTAACCCCCGCCAGAAGACTTAAGCGGCTTAAAACACCGCCTGACGGTAAGAAGGAGACAGGCTGATGACACCGCTACACCCCCAAAAAAACAAAGAGCAGAAAGTGAGCAAGCCCTCCGACGGACTTTTCACCTTCTGCTTTTTTAAAGTGTCATTCACATTAATAGTCAGACCGCAGGCAGTAAAACACTGCCCGTTAATCACTCTTCAATCGAACACATAGTACCGTCCCCTGTGCTTAACGTTATTCAGATGTGAGGGGGGAGCGGTCAGCTGAGCTGACTGAGGGAGCGGGGCGGCGGCGAGAGACCACCGCCCGTTAATCATTCTTCAACCGAAGACATATGTGTTATCTGATTGACTGCGCGCAATATCGTTCATTGATTAATTCCAAAAAAGTCTGCTACCATATTTAATGTTGCTTTAGAATATGCTTTCTCGTCAAATTCAATCTCTTCGCTGAAAAAATCATCTTCTTCAGTATCAATTATAAATTGATCTGGTTTACATTGACGAAAAAAATCTAATATGTCTAAATCGACAAAATTTATAGGAATACATATTTTTCTTGCTAAACTATCAATAGTATATTTTAAGTCTCTTTGGTCGTAAACTTTTTGTACATACTTAAGATTCAATCCTAAAATTTCTTCGAAGCATTCAAAATTAGAATACTTAACACCATATAACCATTCTTTGTTTTTTTCAAATGTAAGTTTAGAAATAATTTTAGAATTTTTCAGAAGAGTCAAATTATATTTCTTCCTGTTTTCATATACTAACAATATATAGTTTTCAGAAAAAAAACTAGATATTTCAGAAATAAAATTATTTTGCTCGATTTCATTGCTCAGGGTATAGAAACTGTAGTTATTATTATTATGCACTCCATACCCTAAAACAAATCCAGGTGAGACTATACCCACATCCTCTGAATATGCCACTTTACGCATATTGCAAATTCTAGAAATATAATCACTTACCTCTTTTTCTTTACAATTTAAAATATGAAGAGAATTCGTTTCATTATCGCAAGGCTCACATAATAAACTGAAACACTCATAATTTGCATCATACTTTAAAGGTGCTTTCGATATTAAAGAAAAAGACAAATCAATAGGAATTTTTGTTTTTAAAGCAATTTCTTTCAATAAGCTATCTGTATCATAGGAAACATTGTTAGATAATGAATTCATATCGAACGAAAAGCCCATTGCATTTTCTAATAACTTCAAATTATTTGAAAAATCAATATAAGGTTTTGTGCTATACAGTTTTTTTGAGATTCTTAACTCTGCTAAGTTTTTTCCCGAATTGTATAATACTAAAGAAATTTTATCTTTGTCGTTGTAGTTTACAATCAAAACATACTTTATAGCTTTTGTGTAGAAATATTCATCAACAATTTTATATATATTTTCACTTGTAAACTTTTCTCCAAAAACACTAATTGCTTTTTCTCCATAAATCATATAATAGTTATCTGAGTTCATCAAATCATCTTCTATTGTATCTAATAACTTGTCAACCGCCAATAATTCAAATACAGATGATATCTTTATGTCTATTTTTTTACATTCTACATTTGCTATGCGGTTTAGTCCTGATAAAACAACACCTCTGTCAACATCAAAGAAATGTAAAGAAACTCTTGACATCTAAACATCACCTCATACCATTGAATATGCAGCCAAAAAAATTACCGCAAACATAGCTGCCTGCATAGCAGCTTCTGATGTAGCAAGGCTAATTATCTTTGCTCCTGTAGAAACTACTGTTGTAGTAGCTGTTCCTCCAGAATACACAACTACAAGACACAGGGGACGGTTCTATGTGTTAATAGTGTTTTCTGACCAAGCTAATACTAACACCCGTCAGCCTGCTCACTTGCCTGATAGACAAGCCCTTATTCTTAAATTCATCTATCAAGCTGCACTGCCTTACTTTCGGTAAAGACTGAAACTCTATTACATTTCTGCAACCTGAGTGCAGTTCAATTATAGTCTTTGCCTGCTCGTCTGTCAACCGAACAGTTTCTTTTTCTTCCAGCTCCAGACACTTGTCCGAGTTCTCTTGATTATTAAACGCTGCAAATTCATCAAGCGGCATTATATCAAGAATAAAATCCGTGTCAACAATCCAATTTCTATCGGTATACTCTTTGTAACTGCTGAATTTGTAATCTTCAATTTTTTCGCAAAGCTTTGCTTTTACAGGATTCTGATGTATGTACCGCAGAACAGTAAACAGGTATGCATCGTCCTCAACCGGCTCACTTTTGAATCTATCCTGAAAAAGATGACCTATTCTCTGATACTTGATGTTATACCAGTAAACAAACTTTCCGCCTATACGCTTGAAAATCTGCTCCAACAGCTCTTTTTCTTCTTTAATCAGCAAATGTATATGATTACCCATAAGGCAGTAAGCAAATAACTTGTATTCACTCACTGCCTTCGTTTCTTTCACAGGATTACACTTTTCGAACCGTCCCCTGTGTTCATATGAAAGACCGATGCGGGGAAAACGTCCTCTCCGTAGCCGAATACTCTTGCGATCTGAACGGGGATTTCACGGTTTTCAACCTCAGCGCCGTTGATGAAGCCTGCGTCAGAAGCAGAAACATAAACGGGAACATTGTCCCTGTCATGATCTCCGCTTGTGAAATAATATTCGTCCTTTTCGGCGTTGTACTTCATGCCGCCCGTACCGTGGTCGGCAGTTACAATAACGAGGGTTTCGCCGTCTTTTTCGGCAAACTCAAGGGCAGCAGCTACAGCCTTGTCAAATTCCTCAGCAGAAAGAGTCATATTTTCCATATCGTTGCTGTGGGCGTGCTTGTCAATGCAGGCACCCTCAACCATAAGGAAGAAGCCGTCCTCATCAGCAGAAAGAAGCTCCGTTGCCTTTACGGTCATTTCTTCAACGGTGGGAGTATCATGTTCATTCTTAACATATTTAAGGTCGTCAAAATCGAACTGAGCAAAGGAACGGCTGCCCTCTTCAAGAGCCATAAGCTCCGTTTCCGTGCTTACATATGTCCAGCCGTTTTCTGCTGTGTTTTCCTTGTTGATGCTTTCGGATGCACCGCCCCAGATAAGGTCAAAGCCGCTGATGAGCTGGTCACCGGAAATATCCCTTTCCATAGTTCGGGAAAGTGCGTGTGCAGAGAAGGCGGAGGGTGTTGCTCCGCTTGTCTGGTCGGTGGTTACAACGCCTGCAGCCTTACCCTTTGCCTTTGCAAGCTCGGCAATACTTACGGGAACATTATCAAAGGAGGGCAAAGCAAGAGGATCAAATGGGAACACAGCTACGGAATTGTTCCATACTCGGATACCGCAGGAAAGAGCTGTACCGCCGGCGGCAGAATCGGTATAGGTATTGAGGAAGGAGTCAATGTCGCTGTTCGCCTTGACGGGCATTGTCTCCATTGCAAGCTTTGTGCCTCTTAAGGCCTTCGTTGCCTCAAGGTTATTGAAGCTCATACCGTCACCGATCATAAGGATAACGTTTTTATACTTACCCTCGGTATAATCGTCGCTTACATTGCCGCTGATACCTGCATAGCCGTAAAGCATAAGGATAAAAGCAGTCATAACTGAAAATAATTTTTTAAATAATATCATATTTTTTCTCCTTTCGTTTAATAGGAATATATAAATTATACAATATGTTCAGGTATTTTTCAATAATAAAGTAAATATATCGATTATTTTTTCTCTCCTTCATTGAAAAAAGCTTTTTTATATGATATTATACTGCGTAGATTTCAGGAAGGGAGAAGAAAAAATGAGCATCCGCAATAATTTCCGTTATACCTTTTATGCCTCTTATGCAGGCTATTTTGTCCAGGCTATCATCAATAATTTTCTGCCCCTTCTCTTTCTCACCTTTCAGAAAAATTTCTCTCTGAGCTACGATAAAATATCCTTGCTTATCATCATAAATTTCGGTGTTCAGCTTATTGTCGATATGCTGTCTGCCTCTTTTATTGATAAGATAGGCTACCGTGCCTCGGCGCTTTTAGCTCACGGCTTTGCCTTTGCAGGACTTTTCGGCCTCGGCATTTTTCCCTTTATTCTGCCGCCTTATGCAGGTATAATACTTTCGATAATCATTTATGCCACGGGCAGCGGTCTTATTGAGGTTATCATAAGCCCCCTCGTTGAAGCCTGTCCGAGTCAGAGCAAAAGCGGCTCGATGAGCCTTCTGCACTCCTTTTACTGCTGGGGACAGATGTCGGTTGTTCTTTTGTCAACGGTATTCTTTAATTTTTTCTCTGTGGAAAGCTGGCGTTATCTCGCTTTTTTATGGAGCCTCATTCCTCTTTTAAACGGCATTTTCTTTTCTCTCGTTCCCATTCCCGATGCTCTTTCAAACGGAAAAGGAATGAAGGTCAGGGAGCTTTTCAAAACAAAGCTTTTTTATGTTTTTGCCCTTATTATGCTTTGCTCGGGTGCAAGTGAAATCGCAATGAGCCAATGGGCATCCGCCTTTGCGGAGTCGGGCCTTAAGGTTTCAAAGACAATGGGTGACCTTCTCGGACCCTGCCTTTTTGCCGTGCTTATGGGCACGTCCCGAGTTCTCTATTCAAAAATCAGCGAAAAAATTTCTCTTACAAAAATGATGGCGGCAAGCTCTCTTCTGTGCATCGTCAGCTATCTTACGGCAAGTCTCTCTCCCCTTCCTCTTCTTTCTCTTTTCGGCTGCGCTCTCTGCGGTCTTTCCGTGGGTATTATGTGGCCGGGCACCTTCTCCCTGGCGGCAGAAAAAATTCCCGCCGGCGGAACGGCTATGTTCGCCTTTCTCGCTCTTTTCGGGGATATGGGCTGCTCGACGGGTCCGGGTCTTGTAGGCAAGGCAATCACCCTTTTCGGCGGAGATATGAACAAGGGTATGCTCCTTGGTACAGTCTTTCCGATTTTACTTATTATAGGTCTTAAAATGATGAAAAAGGTCTCATCAAAAGCAAAGAATATTTAAGATTCTGAACTATATATTTATCTGACTGGAGCTATTTATGAACAAAAAGGTTAAAGCAACTCTTCTCGCTCTTCTGAGAGTAGCCGTTGCGATGGCAATATTTGTCATTGCGGTAATCAATTACGAAAAGCTGAAAAACATTGATATCCGTGCCCTTGTTGAGGCCAGCGCAAATATGACCGTCGCCATCCTCACCATATGGGGTGTCTATCTCGTAAAGTCCGTGCTTTTCATTCTGCCCGCCTCACTTATTTATATTTCAATAGGTATGGCATTCCCCACCCCCACGGCCTGTCTTATCAGCCTTGTGGGAATCATACTTGAAGTAACGGTTACCTATTTCCTCGGCGGTTTCCTCGGCGGAGATTATGTGGGAAAGCTTTTAAGCAAAAGTAAGGGCGGACGCAAAATACTCGAAAAAAAGTTCAACGATAACTTCCCCGCCCTTCTCGTCATCCGTGCCCTTCCCGTTTTCCCCATTGACTTTGTAAGTCTTTTCTGGGGTGCGTCAAAGTGTAAGTTCCCTCGGTACTTTGTCGCCTCGGTTGTGGGTATTATGCCGAGAGTTGTTCTTTTCACAATTTTAGGCGACGGAATTTATGATTACATCCCCATCCATCTTATAATAAAGATAGTCATTTTCTGTATTCCCGTAGGGGCAGTTATTTATCTTATAAGGCACTTTATAAAAATGAGAAGTATGTAAAAAAAGACACCTGTTTTTTCGCCGACGTCCGATAAGGAAGTATTTGTTTCTCGAACAAAATTCCCTGTATTTTTGCCAAAAGCCTCGCAAGGCGACAGCCTTGCTGCGTTTTGTGGCTTCAATACAAGAAATTTTCTGTTCTTACGAAACTGCGAAG
>JAZUMO010000065.1:0-8082 GCA_045603665.1 Acutalibacteraceae bacterium | reverse complement strand
CATCATCTTTTTGTGCTGACAAAATCGCATCAATGTATTTTTTCGCTCTTGAAATCATATCTTCATCTTCCAGAAGATACGCCAGCGGAATAAATCCGTCAAGCCAATACGGTACTCTTTCCCAGCCTTCACGGTTTCCGCCTATCCAGGCACTGTCACGGATATCGGGCCAGATCTTATGAAGATTACCGCTTAAGCCTTTCGCCTGGATTTCAAGCTGACGGCGAAGCCAGCCTTCAGGCTTTATCTCTTTTGATGTGTAAAAATTCCATTTGTTCATTATTTTTTACCTCACGCAACAGTTTCAATTCTGTCCTTTTGTATTTCTTCACCGTCTACACCTTTTTTAATAAGGAAATACAAGGGAATCAGAGCGAATATACATACAATTCCTGCCCAAAGGAACATATCCTTTGCCGGAACAATTACTTCTGCATTAGCCTCATTTATGATGGTCTGTGCAGCCATCTGACAGGCCTTATCACCGATAACGGGACCGATAACCATCGGAAGCATAACAGCAAATATCATTCTGATGCCCTGGAAAAGTCCTGCCTTACCCTCGGGAATAAAGTCCTTGACAGCGGCGCCGAAGAGAATATTGACAAGAGCATTACCGAGAACAACGGGCAAAATGCTTATGAGAATGACATAAATGCTTGTGCTTGTGGAAAGAAGCAGGAAGCCTAATGTCATAACGATAACACCTATTACAAGGCAGATACCTCTTTTCTTTGTTGAAAGCCTTAAAAGTGTTACGATGCAAACAAGAAGGATAATGGCGACAACTACTGCAGTAATAATAACGGGAAGCTTAAGAATGTTTTCAACACCGCCGTTATCGGGAATAACCACATATTGAACATATGTAAGAAGATAGAGATAGAAAACCTGGAATGCGATAATTGCAAAGCAGAAGGCTGCAAGAGCAAGGTAAAGCCTTGAGTTTTCTTTTATAACAGATGGTCTGAAGCCGTAGAAAAGATCTGCCCATAAAGCAGAACAAGGTTATGATAAACCAATTCTTTTTACTGAGTTTTTCTTTATTCATTTTTTCTCTTTTCCTTATTTTAAAACTGTTTATGAAAGGCTTACCTTACTGTCGCCATTTCTGCAAGACCGAGCCAGAATTTCTCATATCCTTCGGGATAATCGTCGGTGGTACCGCAATAATCGCCGTGATCCATACCGTAAATGGGGTTCAGATAATACCAGGAGCCGGGTTTGATACTGTTTTCTTCAAGTGCCTTTTCATAAGAGAAAGCATTGTCTTTTTCATCGAGAGGATAAAGAGCACTCTTCAAAGGCACCATACCGTCATTGTTTGCCCATTCCTTATCCATTCTGATACCGTCAATTATAAGTCCCTGACTGTTTGAAAGAAGCCAGGATGTGCTGTTGAAAATAGAAGCTGTGTCGTGTGTCTTTTCCTGTCTGCCCCATTTGTTTTCTTCTGTTACTGTGCCTGAAACAGAATAATAATAGGTCTCAGGATTCATCTTTATTTTTTCGTTGAGCTTCTGTGAGCCGCCTACTGTAAGGTCAACACCGGCGTTATCCTTAGCTTTAACAAAATTGATTACTCTTCTTATATCGAAATCAAGCTTCTCTGCATTTTCAGCAGGTGAAAGGCCGAAATGAGAAAGGCCCATATCTGAATTCATACCCGTGGGCTCATCATTGAAAACAAGCATAAGATTGACCATCAGCGCAATAAAGAAAAGCGGTGCAACGGGGTCAACGATAAGATTTGAAATCTGTGAGCCGTTATGACAGCCAGAAAGAGTAATAACGCTGTGAACTGTTTTAGTGTGTCCACCCGTGAAAAGAGGTGAGGTTTCACTGCCTGTAGCTGCAATTTCAGCCTCATCGCCGAAAGCCATAAGAGAGGCAAAAAGTCGGATTGCGGGGCCGCCGAAGGAATGACCGATAAGATTGATCGGCTCATCCGGTGACCAGACCTTGCCCATAAGAGGCTTACCCTCAAAGCTTCTGCCGTAACGGGCATGATTGTGAGCTTCTGAATGAGCCTTACCGTAATCGACAACGGTTCCCGTAAGCTGAGCATAAATTTCACAGGCTCTGTCCCAGGCACTGTTTACGGGGCCTACCGAAACCGCATAAGCCTCGTAACCATTTTCACCGAGGAGCTTTACAAAATCGCCTTCACCCTCACTCATACCGGCACCTGCTCCCCAATAAGGATAGGTTTCAGTCATTGCGTCATACTGTCCCCAGCCGCCAAGACCGTGAACAAGAACAAAGGGATAGTCGTTTGCCCTTTCTGTTTTGCCTTCAGCAAAGACAAAAAGACTGCTGCAGGACATAAGCATAACAAAAGTCAGAAGGAGGGCGATTGCTTTTTTTAATTTTCTCATAAGTATTCTCCTTTTTGGATTATTGATTATTCAGGAAACACCTGATATGTAACATCCTCATACTGCATTGTAACTTCTTCTCTTTCAAAGCCCTCGAGGTCATATCTGTCGGAATAGAAATTATATTTATCAATCGTAAAGGTTGTATCGGGCTTACAGGTGATCATTGTGCAACCACGCTGTGAGCCGAGCTTGTCTATACCCGAATAGGCGAAATAGTCAACACTGTAGCCGTAGCTGAACTGAATACCCTTATATTCGAAGGTTGTGTTGTTAACGTGATCGTGACCGTTGAACATTGCCTTTGTTGAGCCAAGCTCAAGCATTTTTTCAAAAAGGTCATCCTCACCGTAGCCGCAGCAAACCTGTCTTCCGAGCTCACCGATCATACCTTCAATATATCTGAAATTCTCAGTGTCCTTATAGCCGTTTTCACGGAATTCTGTCCATGCATCATCCATCTCTACCAGTGGAATATGGAAAAAGGCAAGAGATTTAACGGGAACGGAGTTCTTGCTGATTTTTTCGTTTTCAGCGTTCATTCTCAGTATTTCTGTTTCATACCATTCAACCTGATTGGGATGAATATTATCGTAATTACCCTTGATGCTTTCGATTATATTGCTTTTAACATAATCCTGGGAGTCGATAAGAATTATAGCCTGAGTAATAATTCCCTTTGAGTTTTTGACCTCAACGGTATGGTTTCCGAAACCGTCAACATCCTCGGGGCCTGCTTGGAAAAGACAATATTTATATTCTTCGTTTTCATAAAAGGAAGCAAGTGCTTCTCTGTCAAAATATGAATATGCCTCTGCATCGTGATTGCCGAAGGTAACATCCCAATAAACACCGAGACTTTCCATAAGATTAGCAAAGGCCTTAGCACCGCTGTAGTTATTGAAGGTACCTGCCGTGTAAGGCACGGGAAATGCAATATCTCCCGTTGCAATCACAAGGTCGGTTTTCTCTTGTTACCATAGCTGCAACTGCATTAAGAGCCTTTTCGTCAACTTCCTTTGACATAAAACCGCCGCCGACGTGAATATCCGTAAGCTGCATAACCTTAAACTCTCTATCAGTCGTAAAAACCCAGTTACCCTTTTCATCCTTTTCAGGAACAAGCTGATTTTCGATTTCAACCTTTGCATATGAGCTTCCCTGCTTGAGAAGCTTCTGTACCGATAAATGGTTAGCCCCTGCGATTACCGCCGCAATAATTCCGATAACCAGAAGGGCAATCAGAAGCTTTTTCCCTTTTTTGATTTTTTTAGTTTTCAAGAATATCACCCCTTTATTTTACGTCATATAGGATAACATAATTTTCTGTTTTTTGCAACAATACTGTTAAACTCATTGTTTCATTGACTAATGTTATAATAAATGCTAAAATGTAAATGAGCAAATATTTGAGGCGGTGATTTTACGGTTATCAGACATAAAATTACGAAGGATAAAGAGGGACAGTATTATACTCTGCCCTTTGAGGTGCCCGAAAAAGTGGTGAAGATTACTGTCAGTTACGATTACTATAAGCCGACAAAGGGTGCTATGGGCGACATAAAGCCCTCCAACACCATCGACATCGCTTATGGCAGTAGCGCCTGAAGCGAAGGATGCTGCAGATTTCGCAAAGGATATTTCCTTTCCCGTCGGTGTTCATATCACCCTTAACTCCGACGATAAAAAGCTTCTTTATCCGTCACTTACGGGTGCCTCCTCTCTCGGGAAAGACGGTCTGTGACATGAGGGCAGAAAGCTTACCTTCAAAGGAAAAAGAAAGGATGTCAGGGACGAGCTTGAAGCGCAGTACCGTTATATAAAAGAAAAGAGATGTAAAGCTCCTGACCGACCTTGTCTCCAATCCCTGGTCAATGGAAAGAATCAAGGATTATGAAAAGCTGAGAAAATACTATCTTGATGCTGTGGACAATTGCCTTGACGGTGTAACGGAAATCTTTCTGCACCCTGCTCTTCCCAATGAAAGCTACGGTATTGAATGGCGGAAAAGAGATTTTGAATACAGACTTTTAAAAAGCGGTGACTTGCTTCAGAGAGCCGAAGATAAAGGCATCCGTGTCGTTGACTGGAGCATATTCAGTGAATAAAATTATCCCTCTTACGGTTTATCCGCAAGAGGGATTTTCTTATTCTCCGTCAGGCTGCTGCCCGTCGTGGGGGAGCCATTTGCACTCCGTTATTTTCATATCAGTAAATGTTGCTTTGAATGATGACTCCTCGGGACTGCAGGCATAAATTCCGAAACGTACGGTGCCCTTTCCGTTCCACATATGACATACACGCATCTGCTTGAAAACTTCACCGTCCTCTGAACATTCAATGCAGTAATCGTCCTCTCTTCGGCTGAATCTGTACCACATAGATTTTATATCCGCATCAATTTCCGTGGTTGCCCAATCGGAATAACCGTTATTTGTAACAACGCTTCCGAGATGCTGAAAGCGGTCATTTTCATATTCAATTGATCCTTTAAGCCAATTGTCGCTGTCAAGATACATCACTATGCCGCACTGGTCAAATCTGTGCTTACTTTCAAACTCAGTTCTGACCTTAAAGGAGAAAAACTTTTCATCAGTTTCCATCTGAAGCACAGGTGCATTATCATTTCTGAAATGATAATAGGTTCTCTGCCATAAGTCTGTGTGTGGATTTGTGATAATTTCAATCTTATCGGAAGAAACCGTATAATCTGCAGGTTCTCTTGTCCATTTTAATTTTTTTACGTCAAATTCCATAATAACACCTCGTCAATTAATATTAAAATCAAAGCAGCACTGTATTATGATATAACAGTTACATTATTAACCTCAAAATAAAAGTCCGCAACGATAAACCCCCTGACTTTTATAAATCAGGGGATTGATTTTATTTTCTGTTATCCATTAAACCTTAATCTCCAGTGCGTCACTTCTGTTGCCCCATACATCCTCGGCAATCACCCTGACAGTAAAGCTCTTGCCAAGAGAGATAAAGCCGTCAAAGGTTATGGTTTCGGGCTTGTCGGAGAAGAAGTACTGAGAAAATGCCCAGTCCTCATGAACGGTTTTACCTTTTTCGTTGATTACGGAAATACGGTAAACGAAAACCTCGTTATCCTCGCTCACCTCTGCCTGAGGAACGGTTACATAGTTAAGAATACCCTTTTTCTCGTAGCTGAGAGCAGAGCCTTCGGGGAAAACGGGAGCAGAAGCCTTTTCTTTTCTTGCTTCAAAGGAATATTTTGTCTTGTTTTCTTCGGAAATATTATCAATAAGGAATTCCCTCATTATCTTTCCTGCATCAACGTCAAGCACCTTTACAAGAACTCTGTTATCAGCATCAACCTCGATAATAAGAGCCTGAGTCATTCTGTCCTTATCCTTGGGGAACTGTCCGTTTTTACCGTCAACAGCAAGCTCAAAATATGAAAGACCGCCGTCATTTATGGCTGTGAAATCGCCCTGCCATACAGCTCTGGGATCATTTGCAGGAAAGTGAGAATGACCGGAAATATGAACAGCCTGGGGATATTTTGAAAGCACCTGGCTGAAAACGTCAAGTCCCCAACCGTCAGTGTCACTGCTTCCGTAAACCGTATTTTTTACGTGCTCATGCTGGAAAACAAAGACAGGCTTTGACGGGTCATCCTTAACTGCGGCAGCAAGATTTTCATCGAGCCATTTTACCTGCTCCTCGGTGTACTGCTCAAAAGTAGCAGAACGTGAAATACCGATAAAATGGAAGCCTCTGATAACTCTGTGGAAGTCAGATTCCTGACCGGTTATTGCCGTAAAGAGCTTAATGCTGTTTTTGGAAAGTGTATAGCTGTCGTGACTTTTAGCTACGACTGCAAGTCTCTCGGTACCCTCACGGATTTCATTATCGGTTATGGCAGCAAAGGTAAAGAATGAGCCTCCGAAGCCATGATCGGTAAGGTCACCGGAAAATACAACAGCATCAAGATTTTTATAATCCTCGTCTGCATCGCTGATGGCATAAGCTGTTTTTATTGTAGCAGACGCTCTCTTACAGCCTATATCTCCCATTGTTTCGATATGTGTGTCACTCGTAGCTACAAAACGCATAACCGGGATAAAATCATCCTGCTTCATTTCGGGAACCGGTGCCACAAAGGAAGGTGACAAAATCGCAGCAAAATAAGTAAACACACCAAGAATTACACTTATTACAGATGAAACACCATTCATTTTTCATTCTCCTTTTTAAAGCATTATACCTCTTTGATTACATACTTATAAAAATCAACAGCGGGAGCAAGTGTAGAAACATCCACATTTTCATCAATACCGTGTATGCTGTCGAGCTGCTGCTTGTCAATCTTAAAAGGAACAAAGCGGATGCAGTTATCACAAAGCTTACCGAAATATCTGCTGTCCGTTGCAGCATTCATAATATAGGGAACAGGTCTGTATTCAGGGAAAACACTGCCGACAGCTTTCTCAATAAATTTGAAGGCTTCGCCCTTGAAATCTGTAATTCCCGATTCGATGCCGTCATCGGTAACAACTGTTTCAATATCATACTTTTTGGCAAGAGCCGCAATTGCATCAACGCTTGCTTTCTTTCCCTGATGGTGTGAGAAACGCATATTACCTACAACCCAGGCCTCCTGAGGAATAACGTTTGTTCCGTCAGAGCCCTTACTCATAGTGAAAGCAAGAGTTGTTCTGAGAAGCGCTGCACCTGCGGGAGAAATCATAGGCATTACCTTTTTGAGCACAGGCTTGAAGGCATTGACATTACTGCAGGCTGTTTTCATAATACCGCTCATTGTAGGTGAAAAACGGGAAAGCATTTCTTTGACTGTGTCAGACATATAAACGTCAAAGCACTCTGCCTTTTCAGCTTCTGCCATAAACTTACCCAAACGTACAAGCGGAGTATTTTTGCCCGGAGCAGATGCGTGACCGCCATTTGATTTGGCAATAAACTTAAGGTCAGCATAACCCTTTTCACCGACACCTATCATAGCAAAGGTACCGTCAGCTCCTCCGATGGGATCGTGCATAATCATACCGCCCTCATCAAGGACCATATAAAACTCCATATTTCTTTCCATCATCGCACGGGTCATAGCGTCTGCACCTTCACCGCCGACCTCTTCAGTACATGCAGTCACAAAATATGTGTCTCTTTTCGGTGTAAAGCCCTCTTTTATAAGCTCTTCCGCAGCCTGAAGCATCATCACAAGTCCGCCCTTGGTGTCAAGTGTTCCTCGGCCCCATACCTTGCCGTCGGCAATTGCACCCGAAAACGGAGGATGAGTCCATTCGCCGCTTGCTTCAACCACGTCGTGATGATTCATAAAGAGAACGGGCTCAAGCTTTGAATTTTTACCTTTCCACTTAATAAGAAGGCTGCCGTTTAAAACTTCGCATTCAACCGTTTTAAAGAAATTGGGAAATTCAGCTCTGAGCACGTCGTGAAGCTTAAGAAATTTTGTGATATCCGTTTGACCGTTTACTGAGATTGTTTCAATCTGAATAAGCTTCGATAAGGTTTGTGCATACTGCATTGCACGGTTTTCTGACATTTAAAAACATCTCCTGTTCATCACTTTTTATCTGTTTAAAAAGTGTGATTATATAACGTTTCTATTTTACAGAAATACGGTGGTTTTGTCAACTGCATGGAGTTTAATTGTTTTGAATATATATGCAATAAATAATTATAAAAAAAGAAA
>JAZUMO010000064.1:0-51651 GCA_045603665.1 Acutalibacteraceae bacterium | reverse complement strand
CATCTGTATCTTGAGTGTGCACTGCTTTTTATTTCACTTCTTTTGTCTATTCTCATTGTTTTTAAACCTCCTTTTATTTTAGTAATGCGGCTGCCAAACCGTTACTATTATATATGGAGGTTTAATTTATTGGCAAGTGACATGGGCTTGCTTTGAGCTCGCCCGTTTTGGCTTTGCTAGAAGCCTTCTTCGCCCCCAGTAGAACTGGGGGTTTGTTTCCACGCATAAATGCGCCAATCAAACCCGATGAAAATGCACATCAGCGTCTTCATCGGGTTTTTCTTATTATCTTATAACCTTATATATAAGTTCTTCTTTTTCAGGTGCTTTGTCCGAAAGAACAAGAGCATCAAAAAACATTTTTTCGGCAGGGTCAATTTTGCTCTCATCATTGGTATAAAACTGAGCTATAATGTCCCCTGCTTTAATTTTGTCCCCCGTCTTTTTGAAAAGCATAATACCCGCAGTATAATCAATGCTATCGTCCTTATTGACTCTTCCTGCACCTAAAATTACACTTGCCGAGCCGATTTTTTCGGCGTCGGTCCCTGTGATGATACCCTCTGATACGGCAATTACATTATGGATTATCCTTGCCTTCGGAAGCTTGTCGGTGTCCATTACCATCTCGGTATTTCCGCCCTGTGCACCAATAAATTCAAGGAACTTTTTATATGCTGAGCCGTCATCGAGAGCTTTTTCGCAAAGTTTTTTTGCCTCACAACAATCGATTCCTTTTACAAGAGAAATAAGATTGGCAGCAAGAGTCAGACTCACCTCGCGGAGATCAGCGCTTCCTTTGCCCTTCAGCACCTCAACAGCCTCAATGATTTCGAGAGTGTTGCCGATGTTTTTACCCAGAGGCGTATCCATATCTGAAATTACGGCAGCCATTTTTCTGCCCGCCATTTTACCGATTTCAACCATCTTCCTTGAAAGTTCCTCGGCGTCTGCTTTCGTTTTCATAAATGCTCCGCTTCCGTACTTTACGTCAAGGACTATACACTGTGAGCCGGCGGCAAGCTTTTTACTCATAATACTTGATGCAATAAGTGGCATACAGCCTACAGTTGCCGTAGCATCACGAAGAGCATAAAGCTTTTTGTCAGCCGGCGCAAGATTGCCCGTCTGTCCGACGACACATATACCCGTTTTTTTAACCGTTAAAATAAATTCATCGGGACTCAGCGCAACATTGAAGCCTTCAATTGATTCGAGTTTATCAACGGTACCTCCCGTATGGCCGAGACCTCTGCCGCTCATTTTTGCCACTCTTGCACCGAGAGAAGCAACAAGAGGTGCGACAATAAGTGTTGTCTTATCTCCGACACCGCCCGTTGAATGCTTATCGGCAGTAATACCGTCAATCTCACTAAGGTCGAGCATATCACCTGATTTTGCCATTTCGAGAGTAAGAGTGACCATTTCTCTGTCGTTCATTCCGTTAAGATAAATCGCCATAAGAAGAGCCGAGGCGTGATAATCTTTTATATCACCCTTAACATAACCGTCGATGAAAAAATGAATTTCCTCATCTGTCAGCTCAAGTCCGTCTCTTTTTTTTGATATGATGTCATAAATTCTCATATTTATCTTCCTTTCCTTTATCTGACTGATTTATCATAGGGAATGCCTGCCGCCTTCGGTGCTCTGGAGCTTTTTGAAGTAAAGGCAAGAACAACAAGGGTGATTATATAAGGCAGCATACGGTAAAAATTAGTGCTGATGCCGATTTCAGCAAGTGCAAATACACCGTCGCCATTTATATCAATAGTGGAATAGGCAGCAGCTATACACTTGAACAGACCGAATACAAAGGATGCTGCAGCTATGCTCCAGGGATTCCAGTTACCGAAAATCATTACCGCAAGAGCAAGAAAGCCGAAACCTGCAACATCGCCCGTTGAGGAGCAGTTTGCCGTCGTCAGAGCGAAAACAAAACCTCCGAGACCGGCAAGAGCACCGGAAATTGTTGTTCCGGCATACCTCATACGTGAAACATTAATTCCCACAGAATCGGCTGCCTGAGGATGCTCACCGCAGGCACGTAATCTCAGGCCGAACCTTGTTTTATACATTATAACAGAAAGCACTATAAAAAGTCCAATACAAATATAGGTTGTAAGATAATTTTTTACTAAAAATGTACTTTCAAAAAAATTCAGCTCTTCAGTCTTTGAAAAACCGAAGGTGCTTCTTTTAAGCATAAACCAACTTGCGGCATCACCCTCAGACATTGTAAGAACATTCTGACTGACGAGAACATTTGTTGCGAACAGCACAAAGCCCGGAGCAAGCATATTAAGAGCTGTACCGCCGATTGTCTGATTAGCACGGAGATTTACTGAAGCAAAGGATAAAAGAAGAGAGAACAAAGCACCTGCGAGCGCACACACAAGCATCGTCAGAAGCATAAGACTTTGTGCCTGCTCTTTTTGAAAAGCATCCGTATCCTGCATAATTTTAATAAAAAGAACACCTACAAAGGCACCAAGTATCATTATACCCTCAAGAGCAAGATTAACTATTCCGCTTCTTTCCGCAAATACTCCTGCAAGTGCCACTATCAGAAGAGGTATGGCATAAGTCAGTGTTTGCTGAATAAGAAATTCCATCATTCTTCCCCCTCTTCGGATTGATTTTGTGCCTCGGCTATGATTTCTTCATCAGAATGAGTATTTTCGTCAGCGGTTGTATTCTTTCTTTTTAAAAAGGATTTATCTGAAGAAATAAAGCTTTTAATTACTAAGGAAAATGCACTCAGGTAAACAATTATGCCGATAATTATATTAGTGATGTATTCATTATATGCGGTAAGATTTTTAAGCTGCTGACCCGCAATTGAAAGAACAGACATAAACAGCCCCGAAAAAATAACACCAATCGGATTGTTGCTTGCAAGCAAAGCAATAGGAATACCGTTAAAGCCCTCCGTCGGCAAGGATTGATAGGTTGACCAAAAAAATTCTGTATTACCCGACAAATAAAACAGTGCAGCACCGCCCCCTGCAAGTGCACCGGCAAAGGACATTGAAAAGACAATCATTCTTTTACTCTTTATCCCTGCATACTCAGCCGCATTTTTGTTATATCCACAAGCCTTCATTTCATAGCCAAGAACCGTTTTTGAAATAATTATATAAACTGCAACTGCAAACAATATTGCAACAAAAATACCTGCGTTAACCTGAGATCCGGCAAAAAGGCGATCAAGACCAAGTTTTGCTGTCGCTACTCCGTTGGCTGTCGTTTTCATAATAAAGCCAATCTTACCCGATTCACCGCCGTTACGAAGAGAGCTGTTTTCAAAAATCCAGGTGACACCGTTTGCCGCAATCCAGTTTGTCATAATGCAGGCTAATACCTCATTTATACTCAGATATGCCTTCAGTATTCCCGGCACAGCTCCCCATAAGGCACCGGCAAGCATACCTCCGAGGAATGCAATTAACCATATGGCAAGAGGAGGAATAATGTCAGACGGAATTTTCAAAGCAAGAATAAGACTTGCCGCCGTTCCCACAAGATACTGACCGGGTGCACCTATATTGAAAAGACCGGTTTTAAAAGCCACAGCTACTGATAGACCGGTCATAATAATAGGCATAGCACGAAAAAGAAGGTTTCCCATATTAACCGGGTTAAAACCGAAAACAAGATCCCCGGAGACATCTCTGCCCTTACTGAACAGACCGAAAAATATAAGCTTCAGACCTTCTATACCACCTTTAAGCCCGATATCGGAATTAAAAACAGAGACAACAATTATAATAAGTGCGCCTACAGCAACACCGATAAGAATTGAAAGAAGAGACGCAAAAACAGTTTTTGTTCCGTCCTTTGAGAGAAAATCCTTTTTTGGTTTTTTTAAAAGAAAATTATTCTTCATTATCTTCTGCCTCCCCTTTTTTCTTTGTTCCGGCCATATAAAGCCCCAATTCAGAAACATTTGTTTTTTCGGGATAGAAGGTGCCTGTAATTTCTCCCTCATAAATAACGAGTATTTTGTCGGCAAGATTCATTACTTCATCAAGCTCAAAGGAAACAAGCAGAATCGCTTTACCTTCATCCCTTTTATTTACAAGCTCGCGGTGAATGTTCTCTATCGCCCCGACATCAAGACCTCTTGTCGGCTGCACGGCAATAATCAGAGGCTGATTTCTGTCAAGCTCTCTTGCAATTACTGCTTTTTGTTGATTACCACCCGACATACTTCGGGTAACGGTTATAGGACCCTGATTTGAGCGTATGTCAAATCCTTCAATAAGCTTGTCAGCATACCTTCTTACTGCAGACGATTTAATAAAACCGTTTTTCTGAAATTCATCTTCAAAATAACGCTGAAGAACACAGTTGTTTTCGAGCGAAAAATCAAGGACAAGTCCGTGCTTATGTCTGTCTTCGGGAATATGGCTTATTCCCGAATTGAGTTTCTCTCTTACTGAATAATCTGTTATATCTTCACCGCAAAGATAAACCTTACCTGAGTTTATTTTTTCAAGACCGGTAATTGCCTTTATAAGCTCCGACTGACCGTTTCCGTCAACTCCGGCTATAGCAACAATTTCGCCGCTTTTTACTTCAAAGGAAACATTTTTTACCGTATCCTTTTTACTGCCGGCAAAAAGTTTTTCAACCTTCAGAACATTATGCTTCGGCTGTGCTTTTTCTTTTTTTACCGTAAGCTCAACGGGTCTTCCGACCATCATTTGTGAAAGCTCCTCTTTTGTCGTTTCGGAGGTATTCACCGTTCCGATATAT
Source organism: Acutalibacteraceae bacterium (assembly GCA_045603665.1). GTDB lineage: Bacteria > Bacillota > Clostridia > Oscillospirales > Acutalibacteraceae > UBA6857. The sequence goes on along the minus strand of JAZUMO010000064.1, from coordinate 46,890 downwards.
TTTCCTTTTCTTATTACGCTTACTCTGTCAGAAACAGAAAGAATTTCATTGAGCTTATGGGTTATAAAGAGAATTGATTTTCCTTCTTTTGCAAAAATGCGCATTATATTCATAAGCTCCTCTGTTTCCTGAGGCGTCAGAACTGCAGTAGGCTCGTCAAAAATAAGGATTTCATTATCTCTGTAGAGCATTTTGAGTATTTCTGTTCTTTGCTGCATACCGACGCTGATTGACTCAACTTTTTTATCGGGATCAATTTTCAGAGAATACCTTTCGCTTAATTCTTTTATCTTCTTTTTTACTGTCTGCCTTTGTATAAAACCAAGCCTTGTTGTCTCTGTTCCCAGGATTATATTATCAAGGACAGTAAACACATCAACAAGCTTGAAATGCTGATGCACCATACCTATTCCGAGAGCTGTTGCATCATTGGGCCCATATATTTTAACAGGCTTTCCGTTCTTTTTTATTACCCCCTTTTCAGGCTGATAAAGGCCAAAAAGAACAGACATCAGTGTACTTTTTCCCGCCCCGTTTTCGCCTAAAAGAGCGTGTATTTCACCTTTTTTCAGTTGAAGCGTTATATTATCATTGGCAATTATACCCGGAAATTCTTTGGTTATTCCCACCATCTCAATTATGTATTCTTCCTGCATAACCAATCCCACTTTCAGTATAAATTATTTCTTCAAAACATATTTTGTCCCCTTTATTCATTTTTATGTAAAAAAAGAGTGCTCCGAAGAGCACTCAAAATCAGAAGTTTTTAAGTTTTTCAACGCTTTCTTCGTAAAAATCAAAAAAGCGTTCAACTATTTTTTTGTCTTCATCGTTTCCTCTTACACACATCGAAAGAGTTATAACATCTCTCATCGAGGTTGCAGAAAGAAGAACATAAGGCTTGTATTTTACAGCTCCGGTCATAAAACCGTCGGTAGGCTCGTGACCTTCAAGCGCGAGGGCCTTATAATCGAGAATACCGATATTACTCATAGCAAGAAGAGGATTTGAATAACCGATTTTAATAATCTCTTCACTTGCAGCGTGAGGTAAAATTTTGTAGCCAAAGCGAAGAAGAGGCAAGCCGTAAAGACCCATAAATTTGTCCTTTTTGAAAAGGTTTACGGAATTAACGACGTACTTAAGTGTTTCAATTATATCGTCACCGAGACGGGGAATCCGACACTGCATAAAGGCTGTATGATTCGTTATTCCCTGGTCGGAGCTGTCCTTGATATGACGGCGAAGGTCAATCGCACAGGAAATTGTTACACTGTCATCTAGATTATAACCGGCAAGATTATAAAGTGCATCAAAATATGCAGCAACAAGAACATCGTTGAGTGTTGCACCGTATTTTTTTCCGACAGTCTTTAATGCAAGAAAATCCTCACGGCTGATTTTTCTGCGTGCAATAAAGCTTTTATCTTCATCTCTTTCTTCAGTCAAAGGAAACTTATGGTCGTCCTTTGCACAGACATTTTTATAAAGATTTCTTGCCATTTTTTCCTGAGCAGGGGTAAAATCATCATAAACGGATTCGTAGGAACGAGTACCTTCTTTAAAATTGAGAGGTAATATTCCCTGCTGAACGTAATCATTATAATTCTTGCAGAAGGCGCTGATAAAATATTTGAAATCGCCGCCGTCCATACACATATGGTTTTCAACAAAGCAAACTGTTGTTTTTCCGCCGTGATAAAACAAAGCAACCTTCATCTGCAAATCACTTTCGGGCGGTATATACTGTGTAAGGAAAGCGTCAACCTCTCTGTCAACCTCACTGTCATCGATATGCTTGAGTGTAATAGCATCGTCAATGTCATAAGATTTAACCTCCCAATAAGGTCTTACCTTATTATCAACAAAGCTTGAATGAAAAACCGGTGCCTTTTCAAAAAAACAGATAAGGACTGTTCTGAAGGCATCAAAGTTAATTTCATAATCATAATGAAGCTCAAGATGAACCATTCTGTCATTGAAATCACGGAAAAGATAATGCATCTTATCCCAAAGCTCGGCATTTAATCTTCGCTCCATGCGTCTTCCTCCTCAGGGTTAACCTTAGTACCGAAAATAAGCTTTGCGGCAACTACAATAATATCAACAAGTATACCGAAAAGAATGAGAAGCCAGCCCGGATGCCAGGGTAAAACCTTTGCAAGACCGAGAACCACATAAAAAAGAGTGAATATCACGGGAATATAAAGTAATATGCTGAATATACCTGTCTTTTTATTGAACCGGTAGGATAAGAGCATATCAAAAATCATCGCAAAGGGAACTGCAAGAATAAAAATAATCCAGCTTCCGGGAAGAGGGACTATTATAGTTGTGAAAAGGAACATATAAACAGCTATAAGCATAACAGAAGTAAAACAAAGGAAACGAGGAATAAATCCGAATTTGCCTTTGTTTTTTGATATCTTGCCGGCAAGTAAAACAAAGAGAACAACAAAGATAGCAAATATGCCGCCAACAAGAAGCATCCAGGTTTTGCCCCAGGCACCCGTCAGAAAGCTTAAAGCAAGGTAAAGACACACAACAGCAAAGATACCGCCAAATGTACCGACAGCAAAAAGTGAGCCGGTTCTTGACCTTTTACTCATAGTCGCCTTATCCTTCATCGTTGCTTTGTATTTGCCGACAAGGTCAGGATATTCATCCATAATAATTGCAGCAATTATTTTGTCATCCTTAAGACCGGCGTTGACAAGCTCATTCGCTCTTTCCGTCATTTCAGCAATTAGCTTTTGCTTAAATCGGTACAAGGATTCTGTTTCCTTCATTCCCTCAAAGGATTTATCAATGTACTCAAGAAAATTTTTCAAAGTAACACCTCATTTCAATTCTTTATATTAATTTTACAATATTATTTATTCAGTGTAAAGAAATAAATCAAAATCTTAATGATTTGTTTTTAAATAAAAACACACCTCCGACCAAAACAGTCGGAGGTAATAGCCGAATTTTTATCAGATTAGTTATTCTCAGTTGCATCCTGCTTTGCATATGCTTCTTCAAAATCTTCGATCATACCGCGGACAGTTGTTGTGTCAGCACCGAAGATGCCGAGAAGAGTTTCAACTAAGCCTAAAATCTTAAGAAAGAAATCTGCAAGAAAGTTTGAATCCATTTTATAGTCCTCCTATTAATTTAGTAATCTTATTTTAACTTAATGTTTATGTTTTGTCAATAGATTGATTTTCTTTAAGCTACCCTTAATTAAAAGTTTATTTTTTATTAATAAAAAATAAAAAAGCTTACAAAAAAGCATCCCGAAGGATGCTTTCGTTATGTACTTTAAGCTAAAACAACCTCAGGTGCTGTTGTTTCGGGTACTGTTGTTTCTTCGGGAGCCTCAGTCTGATTTCCGCTTTCAGCATCCTTAATCATGCCAATGATTGCATCCATAATGTAATCACTGAGATCCTTATCAACAAGACCGAAGATCTTAGCAACCTTAAGATATACATTGACAAGCTTGAGAGCAATCTTTGCAAACTTAAGAGCAGGACCTACTGTCCAGAAGGGAAGGTCGAGAATCCAGTCGTATTCGCCAAGATCAACTACGGGAGCCTCTTCTTCGACTGTAGGCTCAGAAACATCAGGTGCTGTTGTTTCTTCAGCGAAAGCAACTGTAACGAGTGAGAACATCATTAAAACTGCAAGTAAAATTGAAATAACCTTTTTCACTGGTAATTCCTCCTTAATATTTGGTAATTAAAGTATAATATTTATTGACGGTTTTGTCAATAATTTTATAAAGAATCATCCATTATTTAAGTTCTCTTAAAAGATTTTTCACAGCCTCGATAAATTGTTCCTTCTTTTCACTGTCAAGACTTCTGTACGCCATCAGAATAAACTTTTCTTTTCTTGAAATTTCGTTGAGTCCTTCAACACTTTCCCCTATCTGGTCGGAAGGATTGGCTACCTTGAGCTCAGGACAGTTTTTTTCAACTCCGAAAAGATAACCGACGGTAACATTGAAAATATCACAAAGCTTAATGATATTTTCTTTGGAGGGTGTACTTTTACCCGCTTCATAAAAGGTGTATGTGCTTCTGTCAATACCGAGTATATCGGCAACCTCCTGCTGGGTAAGCTTAAAGTTTTTTCTTAAAGTTCTTAAATTTTCTGCAAACATTTGCCTTCTCCTTTAAAACATTTTGTGACATTATAACACATACAGTGAAAAATTTCAACATAAATCAACAAAAAAAGTTAAAAATATCAACTCTCATTAAAATAGCGATAAATATTATCTGCATCCTTACGGCTTATACCTTTCACTGTATAAAGTGATTCTTTGGCAGCAGTTCTTATTGCAGAAAGAGTTTTAAAATGCTTAAGGAGAATAGCAGCCTTTTTTTCACCGATTCCGTCAATCTTTGTAAGAGAAAGAACAAGACTGCTTTTGCTGTGCTTGGACTTATGATAGGTTATTGCAAAACGGTGAACCTCCTCCTGAATCGACGAAATCAAAGTAAATACGCGTCTTCCCGAATTAATTGAAATTTCCTGACCCTCGTCGGTTATTGCTCTCGTGCGGTGTTTTGAGTCCTTTACCATACCGAAAACGGGAATGTCAAGACCGAAGGCTTCAATAATCGGCTTGACAGCACTTACCTGTCCCTGACCGCCGTCAAGGAGAATAAGATCGGGAAGTCTGCCGAAGCCTTCACCGCTGCCTTCGCTTTCAACATAACGGTTAAGTCGTCTGCTGATTACCTCGCGCATTGACCCGTAGTCATCCTGGCCGGAAAAGCTTTTGATTGAAAATCTCTTATACGCGCTTTTGAAGGGTCTTGCATCCTTAAATACAACCATACCCGCAACGTTATCGCTGCCGGCTGTATGAGAAATATCATAAGCTTCAATATATTCAGGGGTCTTTTGCAGACCGAGAATTTTTTTCAGTTCATCAAGAACAGCAGTGTCTGCACCGAAAAATCCGAGATGCTCACTTAATTTCTGTGCCGCATTGGTGAGGCACATTTGAGTAAGACGCACCTTCTCTCCTCTTTGCGGAACAAGAAGCGATACCTTCTTCCCTCTCTTTTCAGAAAGCCATTGGGCAACAAGCTCACTGTCGCTCACTTCACCGTCAACAATAATAAGTGACGGTATTTTTCGGTCAAGAGAATAATAAGAGGTTATGAGCGACTGCCTTTCATCAGCAAGGCTCTCACTTGTTTCAAATATAAAATGCTCACTGTTTTTAAGAGCACCCTGTTCAAAAGATAGAACAGACAAGCAGGCCTTGTTTCCTCTTTGTGCAATTGCAAAAACATCCTCATCACCCTCAGATTCAACAACAACCTTCTGCTTTTGCGAAATCCTTTCAATAGCCTTTATACGGTCGCGAAGCTTAGCAGCCTTTTCAAAATCAAGATTTTCCGCCGCTTCTTCCATTTGTGCACGAAGCTCTTTAACAGCAGAAGCATCAGGACTTTTAAGAAATTCAATCGCACTTTTCAGGCTTTCTTCATATTCCGCCTGAGTGATTTTTCCCGCACAAGGTGCACTGCAGCGGGAAATAAAATAGTTAAGACAGGGTCTTGAGCTTTTTATATCTCGCGGAAAAACCTTGTTGCAGGTCGGCAGACGGAAAATTTCAGCTGCACGGGCACAGACATTTGTTACGGAATAATTACCCGTATAGGGGCCGAGATAATCGGCATCCGGGTCATCCTTACGGAAACAGGGAGAAATCTTTCCCCACGGGCCCCGTGTGATTTTTATATAGCTGTAGCCCTTATCATCCTTAAGAAGGATATTATATTTCGGCATATTCTGTTTGATAAGACTGCATTCGAGAACAAGAGCCTCAAATTCACTGTCAGTAAGAATATAATCGAAATCGTCAACGTTTTCGACCATTTTTCTCACCTTTATGCTGTGGCCGTTCTGTGAACCGAAATATTGACTTACTCTGTTTTTAAGTTTTTTGGCTTTGCCGATATATATAATTTTTCCGTCCTTGTTTTTCATTATATATACGCCGGGAGTAAGAGGCAGCTTCATTGCCTTACTGCGCAAAGCGGGAAGTTTTTTGTTTTCGGGCACAGCACTACCCCCTTTCATTTTCTAATTGTATTTTATCATAAAAAACATATAAAACAATAACAGTCAAATTATTTATTGATTTTGTGAACGCGTTGTTATATAATGAAAAGCAGTTATATTTTCTGCAACTGCTTAAATTATAGTTTAGTTTCTGTAAAAGAATTATCTTTCCACAGAAAAATTATACAAGGTTTATTCTTTTCTTTACATTGACTGATTACGTGCTTTGTACCGTGGCTTTTGCCGTCCCAGAACACGTAAACCATATCGCTCAGACGAACAATAAGTTCATTTCTCACAAGAGGTGCAGACTTTCCGTAAAGCTTGTACTCGGGCAAAATTTCGGTAACGGTTATACCTCTTTGCTGTGCAAAATCACGTACGCGTCTGTCTATACCTACAGCGCCACCCGTATATATCATAGAAACATTATCAGTTATTACATTGTCGGGAATAGGCACATCAAGAGAACGGGACCCGGCTATTCCGATTTTCATAAAATCATCCTCATAAACATTAATCACTTTAATTCTAACACATATTAAAATGATTTTCAATAAAAAAGGAGCATATATATGTTTGAAGTCAAGCACATAAAAGGAAATACTTATTATTTTGAAGCCTACACAAATGTAGGCATTTACCATCTCGGAAACAACAGAGTTGTGCTCATTGACGGAGCTGACCACAAAAGAATGGCAAAGGCAGTCAATAATTATCTCAAAGCTGAAAATCTTGTTGTTGATACCATTATATGTACACACTGCCATGTTGACCATATTTGCGGAAACAAGCTTTTTTATGATAATTACGGCTGTAAAATTCTCGGCACGGAAAAAGAGAAGCCTTTTATTGCACAGCCTGACCTCGAAGGTGCATTCTATTTTAACGGGATAGATACCGATAAAAGCCGCAACCCGTTTTTTATGGTTGAGCCTACGGTAGTTGAAACTCTGACCGAAGAAAATCTACCTGAGGGACTTGAAATTATCAGCCTTCCCGGACACGCCTTTGATATGATAGGTGTCAGAACATCGGATAACGTTGTCTTTCTGGCTGATAGTATTCTTTCAGAAAAAACATGGACAGAATACAAAGCACCATTTTTCCACGATGTGAACAACAGTATTATTACTTTAGAAAAGATCAAGGGAATTGAAGCAGATGTCTTTGTCCCCTCGCACAATGAGCCTCTTGAGGATATAACAGCTTTAGCCGAATTAAATATAGAAAAGCTTAAGGAATTAAAAGTCATAGTTTATGAACTTTGCGCAGGTATAGGCTTTGACGAAATGTTTACAGCCTTTTTAAATAAGCTTTCACTTACAATCAGAACAGAAAAGTATGTCAGTTATTCAGTTATGCTCCGCAACATTCTTCAATCACTTGTTGAAGACAACAAAATTAAGGCGGTTATGGACGAAGGAAGGTTCATATATAACAAGGCTTAATCCCCGAACAACTTAAAAGGAAGTTAAAAAAGCAGCTTTTTGAAAAGTTTTTTAAAAAAAGTTGCTTTTTTCTATTGACTTTTTTTAGCAATAATAGTATATTTGTGACAGTGGTTAGCACTCAAGGATAAAGAGTGCTAAAAACTAACAAAGCGAAACTCAGACTGATAAAATAAAGGAGCGTGAAGAAATGGAACTCGCGAAACGCAAGGAAATGATACTTGCCGCAATCGTTGAGCAGTATATCAAAACCGGCGAACCGATTGGCTCAAAGCTTATTATGCAGTGTCTGCCTATTTCTGTTTCTTCGGCAACCATAAGAAATGAAATGAGCGAGCTTGCTGAAATGGGTTTTCTCGATCAGCCTCACACTTCTGCAGGACGCGTTCCCTCTCAGGCTGGCTACAGATATTACATCGATCATCTTATGAACACTGATCAGCTTTCCGAGGAAGAAAGACTCAGCATCAAGCGTGAGCTTGAAAGATTTATGGGAAGTCCCGATAAGCTTTTGGAAAAGGCCGGCGAAATGCTTGCTAAAATCACAGGCTGTGCCGCCCTTGCGACAACGCCCACCGATGAAGGTGCAACAATAAAGCATATTGAGCTTATGCCCGTAGGCAGAAGAATTGCAATGATTGTTATGATGACCTCTTCAGGAATCATCAAAAACGGTATTTGCAAAACAGATACAGAAATAACAAGAGATATGGTCAACACCTTTTACGATATTGTAAATGAATGCTTTATCGGAAGGCCGGTTTCGGACGTCGGAACAGTAATGATTCAGACTCTTGTAGCTTCTCTCGGTGTAAATGCGCTTTCAATGAGTCCCCTCTTTGTTGTTCTCGCCGACATCGCTTCCCAGGCAATGCAGGCTGAAATAAGACTCGAGGGGGAGCAGAATCTGTTACACCACAGAGAGTTCGGAAACAGCATTTATGAAATGATGCAGTTCTTTGATGAAAAGGATAAGCTTGAAAGAGCAATCTCCACCGACAAGCCCGGTCTGAGCGTTATAATCGGCAAGGAAAATATGTACCGTCAGCTTGAAAACTCAAGTATGATAATCGCCCGCTATTCCATCGGCGATCATGACGGCGGTACAATCGGAATCATCGGTCCCACAAGACTTGATTACGCAAGAATCATACCAAGCATTGAATATCTTACCACTCTTGTTGGTGAAATGTTAACTGATACATTGGAGGAATAACTATGGCAGATAATAAAGAAAAAAACGAGGAAATTATCGACGAAGTACAAAACGAAGAAGCCACTGTAAATGAGGCCGATGCGAAAATTGAAGAATTAGAAAAAGAGCTCGCCGCAGCAAAAGAAGCTCATATAAGAACTCTTGCTGAATATGACAACTACAGAAAACGTTCCGTTAAGGAAAAAGAAGGCATTTATGCTGATGCGAAGGCTGCTTGTCTGAGTGAGTTCCTTCCCGTTCTCGACAACTTCGACAGAGCTCTTAGCGTGCAGCAAGCTGATGCGGAAACCTACAAAAAAGGTATAGAAATGATAAGCACAAGCTTCGGTGAAATCCTCAAAAAGCTCGGAGTTGAGGCTTTCGGTGAAAAAGGTGAAGAGTTCGACCCGAATTTCCACAACGCCGTAATGTCAATCGAAGATGACAGTCTCGGTGAAAACGTCATAGCAGAGGTTTTCACTAAAGGCTATAAGCTCGGCGACAAGGTTTTAAGACACGCTATTGTTAAGGTTGCTAACTGATTTTCAGTTAAAAATAAAAACATAATCAAATAATAAATTATACTCGGAGGTATTATATTATGGCAAAGATTATCGGTATTGACTTAGGTACAACAAACTCCTGCGTTGCAGTTATTGAAGGCGGCGAGCCCGTTGTTATCGCTAACGCAGAAGGTGCAAGAACAACTCCCTCTGTTGTCGCTTTCTCAAAGACAGGCGAAAGAATGGTTGGTCTTGTTGCAAAAAACCAGGCTGTTAAAAATCCCGACAGAACAATTTCTTCAATCAAGCGTCAGATGGGCTCCAACTATCAAGTAACCATCGACGGCAAAAACTATACTCCCCAGGAAATTTCAGCAATGATTCTTCAGAAGCTTAAAGCCGATGCTGAAGCATATCTCGGCGACACAGTTACAGAAGCTGTTATTACAGTCCCTGCTTACTTCACCGATGCTCAGAGACAGGCAACAAAGGATGCAGGTAAAATTGCAGGTCTTGAAGTAAAGAGAATCATTAACGAGCCTACTGCAGCAGCTCTCGCATACGGCATTGACAAGGAAGCTGACCAGAAGGTTATGGTTTATGACCTTGGCGGCGGTACCTTCGACGTTTCCATCATCGAAATGGGCGACGGCGTTCAGGAGGTTCTCGCAACAGCAGGTAACAACCGTCTCGGAGGTGACGATTTTGACCAGAGAATCATCGATTGGATTGTAGCATCCTACAAGGCTGAGGAAGGCGTTGATCTCCGCGGTGATAAAATGGCTATGCAAAGACTTAAGGAAGCAGCCGAAAAGGCAAAGATTGAGCTTTCAGGCATCACTTCAACAACAATTTCTCTCCCCTATATCACAGTTGACAGAGAGGGCAACACCCTCCATCTCGAAATGACTCTCACAAGAGCAAAGTTCAACGAACTTACAGCTGATCTTGTTGAAGCAACAATGGGTCCCGTACGTCAGGCTATTTCTGACTCAGGCCTCAGCGTAAGCGAAATCGACAAGGTGCTTATGGTCGGAGGTTCCTCAAGAATTCCCGCTGTAAACGAAGCAATTAAAAAATATATCGGTAAAGAACCCTTCAAGGGCATCAACCCCGACGAATGTGTTGCTATCGGTGCTTCACTTCAGGCCGGTGTTTTAGGCGGCGACGTCAAAGGACTTCTTCTTCTCGACGTTACTCCCCTTTCACTCGGTATCGAAACAATGGGTGGCGTAAACACAAAGGTTATCGAAAGAAATACAACCATTCCCACAAAGAAGAGTCAGATTTTCTCAACTGCAGCTGACAACCAACCTTCAGTTGAAATCCATGTTCTTCAGGGTGAGCGTGAATTCGCAAGAGATAACAAAACTCTCGGTGTATTCAGCCTTGACGGCATTATGCCCGCACGCCGTGGTGTTCCTCAGATTGAAGTTACCTTTGATATCGACGCAAACGGTATCGTTCACGTTTCAGCAAAGGACCTCGGCACAGGTAAAGAACAGTCTATTTCAATCACTTCTTCAACAAATATGTCTAAGGAAGACATCGAAAAGGCTGTAAGGGAAGCAGAACAGTTCGCTCAGGAGGACAAGAAGCGTCGTGAAGAAATCGACGCAAGAAACGAAGCTGACCAGATGGTTTATCAGTGTGAGAAGATTCTCACCGAAGAAGCTGCTCAGGCTCTCAGCGACAGCGACAAGGCAGAGATCCAGTCAAAGATTGATTCTCTTAAGAACGCACTTAAGGGCGAGGATATTAATCTTATCAAAAATGAAAAGGAAGCTCTTACTCAGGCATTCTATAAGCTGAGCGAAAAAATGTATCAGCAAGCTAATCCTCAGGGTGGCCAGGGCGGCTTTAACCCTAACGATTTTGCAGGTGCTCAGGGCGGTTTCAATCCCAATGACTTTGCAGGTGCTCAGGGAGATTTCAGCGGCGCAGCTGATAACGGCTATACTGATGCCGGCTACACAGATGCAAACTTCACAGACGCTAACTGATTTAAAAAGGGCTGTTCACTATGAACAGCCCGTATTGTGATTTAAAGTCCGAGAGGAAGATTAATTAAATGGCAGATAATAAACGTGATTATTACGAAGTCCTCGGTGTAAGCAAAGGTGCTTCAGACGATGAAATAAAAAAAGCCTACCGCAAGCTTGCAAAGCAGTATCATCCTGACCTTAATCCGGGTGATAAGACAGCCGAAGAAAAGTTCAAGGAAGCAAACGAAGCCTATGAGGTGCTTTCTGACAGCGAAAAAAAGGCAAGATACGATCAATACGGTCACGCGGGCGTAGATCCCAACTTCGGTGCAGGTGGCTTCGGCGGTGGCTTTGGTGGCTTTGGCGGCGATTTCGACCTTGGTGATATCCTTGGAAGTATGTTCGGAGGCGGCTTCGGCGGTTTCGGAGGCTTCGGCGGTGGCAGACAGCAGAATCCCAACGCACCGCGAAAGGGCTCAACTATACAAACTAATGTTACTATCTCGTTTGAGGAAGCTGCAAAGGGCTGCAAGAAAAAAGTTAACATAACCCGCGTTGACAAGTGTAAGGAATGTTCAGGTACAGGCGCTGCAAAAGGCACATCACCCGAAACCTGCCCGACCTGCGGAGGAAGGGGGCAGGTTAACATTCAGCAAAGAACGGCCTTTGGTATAATGAGCACGACAAGGCAGTGTAACGAATGTGGCGGTAAGGGTAAAATCGTTAAAACACCCTGTCAGAAATGCCGCGGTACAGGTCTTGAATCAAAGGCTCAAACTGTTGAAATAAACATACCCGCAGGTATTGATGACAGACAAGCACTTAATGTAAGCGGCGGAGGTAATCCCGGCATTAACGGAGGACCCGCAGGCGATCTTCGCGTAAATGTGAATGTGCGTCCTCATCCCTTCTTTGAACGTGACGGCTTTAATGTCTGGTGTGAAGTGCCCATCACTTACGCTCAGGCTGCACTCGGCGATACACTCTATATCCCTACTCTCGACGGAAAAGTCAAATACGAACTTCCTGCCGGCACACAGCCCGGTGAAGTATTCCGTTTCAAAGGCAGAGGTATCCAGCAGCTTTCATCACGCAATAAAGGTGACCAGTTCGTTAAAATCGTTATCGAGGTACCGAGAAATCTTACAAACGAACAAAAGGAAATGCTTCGTAAGTTCAATGATTCACTTCCCAACAAGCCGAAAAACAACGTTGATGACGGAACGACAATCGGCGAAGAAAAAAGAAGATTTTTTGATAAATTCAGATAAAAAAAGAGACTGCAGAAGCAGTCTCTTAAATTTTTGAGTTTCACATATCAACGCCGATATCACCAAGAAATTCAGCAATAATCGTGAAAAGCTTTTTAAACCAATCTGCAATGCCCTTTAAATAAGTTTCTACATTTTCAAACATAATAATTCCTCCAAATTCATTGTTTACCCTTTAATTATATAACTTCAAAATAAAAATGTCAACATTTATAATAAAAAAACAAAACCCACCGCTTGGTGGGTTTTGTTCTTAAACAATTGTTTAATTCAATTCAGAATTATTCTACGATTTCGTCAAGCTTGCCGAACTTACCTGTTTCGGGATCGAAGCCGTAGCCTACGATTACAAATTCTTCGCCAAGGATAGCAAGAACCTTATTGAGGAATTCGAAAAGTAATGCGTACATCTTGTTGATTTCGGTAAAGATTTCCATTATTTGTTCCTCCTTCTTAAATATTTTTTTAATGAGAAGAAAAAATTATTCAGCAGCTTCTTCTTCAGGATAGTTTTCGTCTAACCATGCCTTGTAGCCATCGGGATCTGCAGCACCAACTTCAAAGTGTGCTAAAACCTGAAGTAAGTAGTGAATAAGATGAGCAATGATCTTTTCTAACTTTTCCATTATTGTTTGCCTCCTTTTAATATTTATTAAGGATATCCTTAATATGTAACAATTATATATCAAAGCAAAATAAATGTCAATAGTTTATTCAAAGTTTTTTAATAATTTAAACAGAACAAAAAATAAGAGACTGCCCTAAAGCAGTCTCTTATGTAAGATCATTTATCAGTTATTGTCACCCATAATCTGATCGAATCTTAAGAATTCGAAGATAGCATCAAAGAACTTATCGAAAAATTCACGTACACGACCGAGAACCTTCTGGAAAGTTTCAATGATGGTTTCCTGCTGATTTTCATCGAAAATCTGGTCAGGAGCAGCATTGCCGTCTTTATCGCCTACGCAGCAGTCACAAGCACAAGTGCAGGTAGTAAATCCGGTGCAATAAATGCAACAAGCAGGTACAGATTCATCAATAACATACTTGTCGCCGACCTTTACGGTCTTTACACATGATGCTAAAGCGTGAGTATCAATATTATCGCACTCGATACAGCAGCTGCAGGAATTTACGGGAGCATCCTTATGTTCCTTGCAATCACAAGCAGCACTTGCTACGAAAGTAAAGGAAAGAGCAATAATAAGAACAGACATTAAAATTGAAAGAGCTTTTTTCATATAGTATTCCTCCTGAAATTTCGGTGAATGTATAAAACACCTTTTTAACATCTATATTATAATGAATAACTTTCCAAAAGTCAACCTTTTTATAAAATTAAATGGTTTATTGCCGGCTACATAATGTTAAGCGGGGCAAAGCCCCCGTTCACGGGGCGCTGATTTTTTAAAATCAGCGGTTGGAGCACAGCTCCGCTTTGCCCCGCCGACCCACCGACACCGGAAGCCTTAACGGAAAATCCTGCTTATTTATAAGTCATCTGCATCCTGAATCGGTTTTTCATTTTTATTTACAGGTACACCTGTATACGAGCCGTTGACATCGCTTTTGATTTGCCCGTCGTCTGTTCGCACATTAATAACCGAGCGTGCTTTTTTCATAATTCTTTCTCTTTTTTTCTTGTCTGCCATAAAAAATTTCCTTTCTGATCAGAGTTTATTAATAGTATATGCTCGTGTAACCTTGTAAAACTGAGAAAAATTTTGTAAAATTAATGCAACAGATATAAAGTCATTTCTATCTAATGATATGAACGGATGTGATAAATATGAGCTCAGAAATTATTAATGATCTGGTCAGCAAAGCAAAAGAAGGAAATATTGAATCCTTTGGTATTCTCTATGAAACCTACAGTAAGGATATGTACAAGTTTGCCCTTTATTATCTGGGCTCACCTGCCCTTGCTGAAGACTGCGTAAGCGAGTGTGTGCTGATTGCCTTTCAGAAAATCGGCACATTGCGTAAAGCATCGGCATTCAAAAGCTGGCTTTTTAAAATCCTTTATAATTGTTGCAACAAAGCTCTCAAAGAAAAAATCCAATCACGGGATACTGTTGATATTTCTGCACTAACGGACCTTTGTAAGGAAGACTCGGACCAAAGCGAAATAATCAGTTTAAAAAACTCTTTAGATAAGCTTACAGAAGAAGAAAAAACGATTATACTGCTTTATTATACTGCAGGTTACACAAGCAAGGAAATAGGTAAGATGCTGGGAATCAAGGATTCAACAATACGTTCAAAGCTAATGAGAAGCACGGAAAAATTAAGACAGATGCTACATACAGATGAGGTGACACGATGAAAAATGATATATTAAAAGAAGAATTCGGAAAAGAGCTTGAGCTTCCCGAAAATCTTTCAAAAAACAACATAATTAAAATGCTTCACGAAAAAAATGTAATACCTGAAAAAAAGGCTAAAGTAAAAATTATCCCAAAGGTTCTTTCAGCGGCGGCTATGCTTGTTATTATAGCAGTTGCAGCATTCACTCTGAGCTTACGCAGCGAATTTGTTGATGTTGAGCCTGAAACACCCACTACTATTCCGCCGACATCAGCTGCAACCCAAAGCAGCGAACAGCCGACAAATACAGAAGAAACAAAAAGTGAATCTCCTGCTCCGTCAAAGCTTAAGGTTGCAAAAAGCGAAAAGGACCTTAAAAACCACTTCGTAAAAATGTACACCGAAGGCAAAATTGATAAATATATAGATACTGTATTTAATTTTGGATCCGGTTTTATTCTTTACGCTTCGAATGAAAAAGGTTTTGATTCGGTCGAATCGGCAGCTGACACCAATATGGCGCCGACCATGGCTCCCGCCGCAGCGACCACAGTAGCAACTTTGTCAGACTCTTCCACCGGCAGAGGTGAAGTTCCCCACGGTACAACAAACGTTCAGGTTACAGATGTTGACGAGGGGGACATAATTAAAAATGACGGCAGATATCTTTACATCATTAATCATCCCGGTGAAAACTTTTCTGACACTAATGCAATTACTATAGTTGATACTGAGTCAATGAGCCGAATTTACCGGGGCAAAATTGAGCTCAAGGATTCAGAGGTTCTTGAAGAGATAAAAGAAAAAGGCAGTACAGAAAAATATCACAATGACATTACTACTGATATGTTTATTAACGATATTTATCTCAACGGAGATACACTCACTGCGATTTGCACCTATAATCTCAAAACATATGTAGTTATATATAACATAAAAGAAAGACATGCACCAAAGGAAGTAAGACGCTTTGACCAGGACGGCACTTATGTTTCTTCAAGAATGGTTGACGGAATAATCTATACCGTTACCAATTACACCGTAAGAGGCTCTTCAGCCGAAGAGGTAGAAAACAATGCTATACCTCAGGTAAACTGTGACTGCATCCTTTACACAAGATGCTATATGATTGACGAAAACAGCACCCGTTATATCGTTGTTTCTGCCTTCGACACAAACAAACCCGACAGCAAGGTAAATGCTGTTTCAATTTTAGGTGACGGTTTTGAGATTTACTCAACTGCAAAGAATCTTTATGTATACGGTACAGATTTAAAGGAAGTCTACGGTGACGATTTTGCTGTTACAGAAACCGTTGTAAACTCCTTCGCACTTAACGGTACGGAAATTACCCACAAAGCAACAGGCTCCTTCAAGGGAAGCTGTATCAATCAGTACTCCTTAGATGAATATCAGGGTAACTTAAGGGTTGCCGCCTGCTATTACGACTACCGCACAAACGAGGATGTAAGCTGTGTTTATGTCCTTGACGACAGCTTAAAGATAATCGGCGAAATCACCGATATTGCAAAGAATGAGCAGGTAAAGGCTGTCAGATTTATGGGTGAAACAGGATATGTGGTAACCTTCCGTAACACAGATCCCCTCTTTATCATTGACTTCAGCAATCCGACCAAGCCTGAAATCACCGGTGAGCTTAAAATACCAGGCTATTCCACTTATATGCACCCCATCGCTGACGGCTATCTTGTAGGCATAGGCTATGACGGAACAAGCGAAAATGTTATAAGCAACTCGGTAAAGGTTTCTATCTTTGACGTAAGAGATAAATCGAATCCCAAAGAAACAGACACCTTTGTTATAAAGGATGCATTTTCTCTTGTAAACGATAATCCGAAGGCATTCTTCTTTTACGGCGAAAGAAATATGATTGGTATACCCGTAAGCCATTACCGTGACGGAAATACTGTAAAAAGCATACAGACTCTTATAATCGAAGACGGAAAAATAAAGGATAATCTCGGGTATATCCATTACTTTGGAAGCAGCAAGGGGTACAATGTAACCTACTACGGCTATCATTACAGCGATCTTTTCAGGGGCACTTACATCGGCAATCTTCTCTATACAATAGACAATTATGAGATTATTGAGCATAATCTTGATACCGGAGATAAAGAAAGAAGCTGTATAATAGCAGTGTCAGAGAAATCAAACGATGTATTCTTTGATACAACAAAAGTTTATTCAGACATAGTGACATCAACAGCTGCTCCTGCACAATAATTAAAGGCACCTACGGGTGCCTTTTCTATTGACAGACATAAAACAGACTGATATAATTCTCTTATAACAAATAAAGGAGATTGACTATGAAGCCAGTTATTATCGACAAGGGAAAGTGTATCGGCTGCGGAAAGTGTGTTGCCGACTGTGTTTCCGAAAAGCTTAAAATCATTAGCGGAAAGGCAGAATATATGTATGATCACTGCATTGAATGCGGTCACTGCTATGCCATCTGCCCCACGGGTGCCGTTACTATGGCAAACTACAAGGATTACGAGGAAGAAAAAGTCTTCGATGCGACGAAGATCGACAGCGATGAACTGCTCTCAGCTATGAAAAGCAGAAGAACAATCCGTAAATTCAAGGATAAGGAAATCCCCTTTGAGGATATTGAAAAAATAATTGAGGCCGGAAGATACTGCCCCACAGGCACAAATGCTCAGGATTTTACCTTCACAGTACTGCGTAAATCCATTCCCGTAATAGAAAAAGAATGCGTTAAGTTTTTCCGTCTTGCAATGAAAGCAGCCTCCCCTATCAAAAAATATATCGGCAATATAACCATAGATGACAACTTCTTTTTCAAGGGTTCAACATCTGTCATCATTGTCAGCAGTAAAGGTAATACAAGTGCCTGCCTAGCATCGTCCTATATGGAACTTTTGGCAGCTACAATGGGCATCGGTGTTCTTTACAGCGGATTTTTCGTCGCTGCATCAAAGCTTAACCCAAAAGTTAAAAAGATGCTTAATTTACCTGACGGCCACTCCCCAGTTACCTGTCTTGTTCTCGGTTATCCCGACGTAAACTATAAAAGAATACCGCCGAGAAACAAGGCTGAAATAAGATTTGACTGACAGTATGGAAAAGATATTTCTTGAAGCTTTTAACATCAGCTTTAACGCAGGATTGCTTATCCCGGTTATTCTTATTGTAAGACCAATTCTTAAAAATGCATCGAAAAAATTACACTTCGCCCTCTGGTCAATAGTCGGAATAAGACTTATTATTCCCTTGAATGTTATTCCTTCATTGGAAGTAATAACACCGTCCTCGCTTTATGATTATTCGCCGACATTTGATTTAGGAATTGAAGAATTAAACCGTCTGGTCAATCCTGTTTTCAGCAATATCTTTGCATCAAGCCCCGAAAACAGCGTCAATCCGCTACAGATAGCGGTAATTATATCTTCGTGGATATGGATTTCAGGCATAATAGTTATGATTATTTACGGATTAATTACCCTTATAAAAAGTAGTAAAGAAAAAGCAGATTTCTTTCAGACTCTTTCATTTATTCTTCTTTCAATTCATTGGTTCAATCCGCTTGTTTGGATAGCCTATTTCTACTGTCGCAAAGATCTTAAGAAAAAAGAGAATAAAACTTAAAAGAGAACCGTCATCATCGGCTCTCTTTTTTTACGAGGTCATATAATTTTTGAGTAAAAGAATATCTTTTCATAAGCTCCTCTATCCCCGAAAGGTCAGGCATAAGAGGCTTTTTCAGCTTACATCGAAGCATAAGGTTTTTCGGTGAATGAGCGAAGTCCACGAACTCGATAATATCTGTTTCGTAACCGCACAGACGAAGGATTTCTGCTCTGATACTGTCGGTAAGAAGTGCTGAAAAGCGCTCCTTGATAAGTCCGTGAGAAAGGAGAATATCATAATCCCCTCCCTTTTTGATTGATGAGCATATCTCGTGCTGACAGCAGGGAACGGAAAAAATATGCTTCACCTTATGACCAATAGCGTGATAAAGAGCAAAATCAGTCGCAATATCGCAGGCGTGAAGAGTTATAACCATATCCACTTCACCTTCAAAAAGCTCACCCTTGGTTACATCGTTAACATAAAATTTCAAGCCGTCGTAACCGTAGCTTTCAGCAATTTTATTGCAGCTTTCAACCACATCCTCTTTCAGGTCATATCCCAAAACTGTTGCCTTTACTTTTTTGATATGAGTGAAATAATAATAAACAATAAAGGTAAGATAAGACTTTCCGCAGCCGAAGTCAAGAATAGTAACTTCGTCCTTATTCATTTTATTGAAGCTGTCATCGATAATTTCAATAAATCGGTTAATCTGTTTATACTTATCGTACTTGCTGTTAACAACTTTGAAATCCTTTGTAAATACGCCAAGGTCCACAAGAGCAGGAATGTTTTCCCCCTGCCTGAGAATATAGGATTTTTCTTTATTGTGACTTTGAGTCTCGGCTTTGCTGACTGTATTCGCAGTCTCTTTTCTTTTTATCTTATCGGGGAAAACAGTATAGTGAATATTTGTACCCTCAGCAGTAACAGAAATCTGACGAAACACCCTTTCACCTGTTTCGTTGAGCCATAAAAGAAAATCTTCTCTTGAAAGGTTTTCGTGAAAAACCTTGTTGTCCCTGAACTTTTCAAGCTGCCACACAATGCCTTTTTTTGAACGGAAGGGTCTTACAGTGATTTTTGTATATTCAAAGCCTTTATCTTTTCTGTCGCTCAGGGCAACTTTTTTAATTTTTTCCTCAATAGAAATTATATCTTCCGTAATGACGCTCATATTTTACACCTCTGATTTTTACTGATTGTATAATAACATAAATAATGAAAAAAGTATAGCTATTTATTTAATTTTTCGGTTGACTATGAAGGGTAAATAATATATAATTTATCTATTAAAGAGAAAGGGTGTCGTTACCAAAAACGACAAAAAAGGTGAAACTATGAACAAAAAAATCACTCTTGATACCTCAAAAAAGGTGTTTCCCATTATCCTTATGATATTGGGTATAGGTATTATGGCGGCTCAGCTTATTACAAGACTTAATCTTGTTAACCTTGTAAGTCTTCTTTACTGCTGTATTATGTCTGCCGTAATCCTTCTTTCACTCATTATCAAGAAAAAGGTTTATGCTCCAATGATTTTCGGATATGCAGCCTCCGCTGTAGGCATGATTATCTTCCATATTATCTGGGGTGCAGATGCAGGCTTCGGTGCTTTCCTCGCTGACAAGCAGGCAGGATGGTCAAGTGCTGAACACGCACTTTTCACAGGTGCAGGATCCTTCCTCACCAGGCTCGGTGGCAATCTCCTTATGGCTCTTCCTGCTGCTGTTTGCTTATGGGGCCTTTTCTTCCTTGCAAAGAAAAAGTGCGAAAAGTCACTTCTTAAAAAGCTTTCCTCTTATGCTTTAAGCATTCTTCTTATGCTCACCTCTGTTCTTGCGGTTCTTATGGGCAACACAAGAACAAAGCCCGTTACCGAAAGACTTTGGGAGGGTCACGACGATTATCTCAAAAATGTTGACAAGGTAAAGAGCGACAACCCCAATGTTCTTTTCATTCTTATGGACGATATGGGCTACGGTGACACATCACTTAACGGTGCTATCTATGACACACCCAATATGGACTCGATCGGTGAAAACGGACTCAACTTCACAAACTTCTATTCCGGATATTCCGTTTGCTCACCTGCACGTTTTGCTACTCTTACAGGCCGTTATCCCTACAGAGGATACGCTGATAACGTTATCTATCCCACCGTTCAGACAACAGGCAACTTCGCGCAGACAAGAGTTTATAACTCCTTTGAAATGGGCAACAATGTTGACGGTATGCTCGGTGACGAAATTACTATCGCAGAGGTATTCCAAAACGCCGGCTATGCAACCGGTGCATTCGGCAAGTGGCATTTAGGCGACTACGGCGAATATCTTCCCACAAACCAGGGCTTTGATTACTTCTACGGAAGCCATCACGTAAACGATATGTACGCCTTCTATCACGTAAGCGAAGAAAACGGTGAATACGAAATCGTTCACAGCAACGCGGAGCTTCGTGATGAAAACGGCAAAAAGGACCAGAGTCCTCTTACCGAATGGATTCACGGTGAAATCACCGATTGGATTACCGATACTGTTACAAACAGCGATAAGCCCTTCTTTGCTTACTATGCTACTCCATGGCCCCACGGCCCCGTATTTGCAGGTGACGATTTTGACGGTGTTTCAGGTATGGGTACTTATGTTGACTGTCTTACGGAATTTGATACATATCTCGGCAAGCTCTTCACAACTCTCGAAGACCTCGGCGTGCTTGAAGACACAATCATCATCTTTACAAGCGATAACGGGCCTGCTCTCGAAGGCTCAATCGGTGACCTTCGCGGCGGCAAATATCTCGCTTATGAAGGCGGTCAGAAGGTTCCCTTTATGATCAGATGGGACAACAACGGCGGTCTCTTTGAAAAGGGCGGTATCAGAACCGAGAGCACAACCTCAACTGACTTCTTCCCGACTCTCATTGAGCTTTGCGGCATCACCGGCAAAGGCGGTACAGCAAGCTACCTTCCCACGGACAGAGTTATGGACGGTGTTTCAATGATGCCCGTTATCAAGGATAACACTCCCATTCATGACGAAAGCAGTCCCATTCTTCATATGAAGAGAGAGGATATCAAGGCTATTCAGTATACCGTTACCGCTGACAGCGTAAAGGAAGCTTATCCCGAATACAATTACGATATTCTCAACGAAAGCGAATATCTCACCTTTAAATATTTTGACAAGATTCAAAACGACAACTCGGCTTTCTGGGATAAGAACAGAAAGAACTGGCTCCATATTCTTTCCGACGACTATCAGGAAAATTACAACCGTACACCTGTTTATCCCGAAATTTCCGCTAAAATGAGTGAAAAACTCAAGGAAATCCAGAAAAACTTTGCAGAAAACAGAAGAGGTATCGTTAAATAATGCCTGCTTTATCAATTATGATCAAGCCCGCCTCAAGTCTTTGCAATTTAAGATGTAAATACTGCTTTTATTGCGATGTCGTTTCGCAAAGAGAGGTATCCTCCTTCGGCGTGATGAAAGAGGATACGGCAGAAAACCTTATAAAAAGCGCTTTGGAATTTGCAGACGGCTGCAGTGTCGCCTTTGCCTTTCAGGGAGGCGAACCCTTGATCGCAGGACTTGAATATTTCAGATTTTTCACGGAGAAGGTAAAAGAATATAACAGCAAAGGGTCAGAGATTTTTTATTCAATCCAGACTAACGGCACTCTGGTTACCGATGAGTGGGCAAGATTTTTCCGTGAAAACAAATTTCTCGTCGGTCTGAGCCTTGACGGTGACTTTGACGGGAATAAATTCCGGGTTGATGAAAAGAGACAGAATTCTTACTATAAAATCATCAAAGCGGCAAATAAATTCGAAAAACATCAGGTTGAATTCAATATTCTTACCGTTCTCACAGGCTACTGTGCAGAAAACGCTGAAAGGATTTATAAATTCTTCCGTGCCAACGGATATAAATATATTCAGTTCATCCCCTGCCTTCGTCCCATGGGCGACGATACAAAGAGTGAGCTTTATATGACCGTTGACCAATACACTGACTTTCTCATCAGGATTTTTAACCTTTATGTAAAGGATTTCGTGAGAGGCAATTACATCAGCATCCGTCAGTTTGATAACTGGGTGAGAATGTATCTCGGAGAAAGAGCAGAGCAATGCGGTCTTATGGGACATTGCACACATCAGTTTGTGGCTGAGGGTAACGGAAACATTTATCCCTGCGACTTTTACTGCACCGACGAATGGCTTCTGGGCAACATAAACGAGGACAGCCTTGAAAATCTCGCAAACAGTCAGAAGGCAAAGGACTTTATTATGGAAAGTCTGCCCGTAAAAAAAGAATGTAAGGAATGCAGATTTTACCCCTTGTGCCGTGCGGGAGGCTGCAAGAGAAACAAAGAAAGCGAAGACTACTGTTTGGCCTACAAACGATTTTTCGCCTCATGTATGCCGCTTTTCAGAGCCTTCAGAAAATAAACAACAGCAAAAAAAGGAACTGTCGATGACAGTTCCTTTAAATTTTAATGATTACTCAAGAATAAGTGTTGCATTATAATCGTCGATATCATAGTTGCCGGCTGTATTTTTAAGAACATCGTAAAGGTCAAGCTTATCTCCTTTTTTGTCCTTAAGCTCAATCTTTTTAAGTACGAAACGGATTCTCTTAAGGAAAGAAAGAAGTAAATCGCCTCTCGGTGTACCCTCTTTATAATACTGATTTCCTTCAAAGGCGCTTCTTACAAGCTCGGCGGCATATTCGAGAAGAGTTACCTTTTTAATACTTTTATCACACTTAATAAAGAAAAGCTTTGCAAGTGTACCGATTTTGATTTTACAGATAATCTTGCCAACAATTTTAAGAAGAGTTTTTGTAACACCCTCATCCTTGATGTGGAATTTGCCCATCATTCTCGGTGTGTCATAAGCCATATCCTTCAGCACATTGACTATCATATTATCGAACATATCGGAAAGATACTGCTTGCATTCCTTACCGTTGGTATCAAAGTCGAAATCAGGTGTGGGGATGCTCTTTATATCC
The DNA here is from genome assembly GCA_045603665.1 of Acutalibacteraceae bacterium. GTDB lineage: Bacteria > Bacillota > Clostridia > Oscillospirales > Acutalibacteraceae > UBA6857. The sequence continues at coordinate 23,464 of JAZUMO010000064.1, read as the reverse complement.
ACAGTCTTTTCATCTTTGAAGGTAACAAGACGGATAGTGGCAGGGTCGGCAATTATTGCACCGGTGCAGACATCATAGAATTTATTACCCTTTTCGCTTACGAATTCGTTAATGCTCTGGTTATGCATATGTCCCGTAAAGATAAGATGCACTCCCCTGTCGGCAAGAAAAGAAGCGAAGTCATAGGGCTTACGGATGGTTGCCGGCTTGATAACAGAGAAAATCGGCTGACCGGGTAAAACGGGATAATGAAGCATTGCAAACATAATCTGTCCGTCTTCTCTTGCTTTTTCAGCCTGCCCGTCAATCCATTCAAGCTGATCATCGCTGAAATTATACTGGCCGTCTTCTTTAAAATCTGCATTAAGAGCTAAAAGTCTCACATTCTCTGAAATCTGCGCTACGTAGGAAAGGTGCTCTCTGTCACTTGCTATAGCAGAGCCGAAGCCGAAATCCTTATAAATATCGAAAAGCTCGTCACGCTCTATTCCCTCGGGAACATATCTTCCCTTTTCACCAAAGGCGAAGGGATGAGGACTGCAATCGTGGTCAGCGGTAACAACAAAGATTTTCTTTCCGCTGTCTCTGAGCTCACCTAAAAGTGCAGAAAATTCCTCGTGGCTCTTTTTTTCTCCGTTGAAAACAAGGTCACCGGCAATAAGCACCGTATCAGCTTCATCAGCTGACTTAAGATATTCGATAACACTTTTGTTTATACTCTCGGTTTCAGCAAAGCACTTTTGCTCATAGTGCATAAAATCGTCATATTCCTTGCCGCTGCAGCCAAGAGACGAAGCAAAGTAATGGGTGTCGGTTATAAGATAAAATTTTGTTTCTTTCATATTTTCTTTTCCTTTCGGATTAATTACCCATTAATTTTAACAGATTTCTTCTTATAAAGCAATACATAAAAAATAAAGAAATATTCCTCAATCAATTGACAACAGACAATCTGTATGATATAATCATCCAAGTTAAATATATGAGGGTGTAGCTCAGTTGGTCAGAGTACTTGCTTGACATGCAAGGGGTCGGTGGTTCGAGCCCACTCATCCTCACCAAAAATCCCGTTCTCGCAAGAGGGCGGGATTTTTACTTATTACCTCTTCACTCTTCACTTTTCACTCATTTCTTGCTTAGGTCGAGATTTTTGGAAAGTAAGAAGTAATAAGGAATAGTGAAGAAGTGTCGGCGGGACACCCACACCCGATTATAATAAAAATAAAACTATTGATTTTTTCGCATAAAAATGCTAAACTAATTATGCCAAACAAACTGAATAAACAGAATTGACGGGGATATTTTATCTTTTTACGGGATAATTATACCTTTATTTAGTCATAATGAATTAGGACTTTGTTAAAAATGCAGATTCCATTAATTCATTATGGCTTGGATTGTTATATCCCCATTCTGTTTAGTTTGTTTGGCGACAATCGGAGTTTGCATTTTATGTGCGTCGGCTTCGGTTGGCGCACTTTTTTATTTTTGTGGGATAAAATGGTGTAGCATTATGGAAGGAGAAAATGAATAAATGTTCCACAAAAACAATATGCAAAAGAAAGGATTTTTAAAATGAAGAAAATTTTAGCATTATTATTAGCTGTTGCTTTATGTTTTACACTTATTGCTTGTGGCAGTTACATAATAGAAACAACAGAAATAACTGAAACACCCACAGAAATAACAACAGAGCCTAAAAAATTGAGCGATGATTGTAGTGCAATTTTATCAAAAGGAATATCGGACAACGGTGATGTATATGAACTGGTTGCAAACGAAACTGAGGATTATACAGGAACAGAAATTGAAATTGGTGTTATAAAAAACAACGAATGGTTAATTGAGCCAACTACAACATGTCCTCTTTTAAATGAAAATGGATTTATTATAAATAATTATTCTGTTTCTCAATATTTAGATGAGCATACAAATTCTATAAAATATATTGGAAATGGTTGCTTTTATTGTAGGAAATATATGTATTTAGATGATGATAGTCATATCATTTGGAATGTAAACACCAATAAAATGTACACGACAACTAAAGGAACAATCGTTCTATATGATGATTTTATAAACGATGAGGGTAAATTTATTTTTGAGGCTCGATATAAAGGTAGAGCTTTTGTTGTGGATACAAATACAATGACTGAAACAAATCTAAAAGATCCAATTTCAACAGCTGCAAGAGAATATAAAGATGGATATGTGGAATATACCCCGTATTCGGAAGGGTTATATTGTATTACAAAATATGAAGGCATTTATACTAGCGGTTTTAACCGATATGAAGAAGGGATAGTAGGCTTTTATGATTTAGCTGGTAATCTCATAATAGATATGAGTGAATATGCAATTGTTAGTAACAATGTTATGGATGAAAACCTTAACAATTTTTCATTTAAAGATGGAAAATGTAGTTTAAAAGTAAAAAATGATCAAGGCTCATATTATATGATAACAATTGATAAAGCAGGAGAAGTTTTAGAAAATTATAAAATAAGGTGAATATTAGTTTAACGCCGTCAGGCGGGCTTGACATGCAAGGGGTCGGTGGTTCGAGCCCACTCATCCTCACCAAAAATCCCGTTCTCGCAAGAGGGCGGGATTTTTACTTATTACTTCTTCACTATTAACTTTTTTACAGAATTGATTTAATCACACTCCAACCTAACATAAAACAAATGCCACAGCATAATTTGTCTGCTTTTTTCCTTTTTGATATTGATAAATGTTTTTAAAGAATATATAATTAATGTACAAATCATTAAGGAGAGAAAGACATGAGCAAAAAAATTATTGTTGCCGGCGGCGGACACGGCGGTATTGCCGCAGGTGCCCTTCTTGCAAAAAACGGCTTTGATGTTACTGTTTATGAAAAACAGAAAAGAAAAGATATCGGATATGACTGGACAGATATTTTTGACCGCAAGGCTTTTACAGCTATCGGCATGGGTATTCCCGACAAAAGCAAATGGGAGCTCAAAAACGATATGACCTTCTTCGGTCCCGGTATGGGCATAGCCCTGAGGCAGAAAACTCCCGAGGATAAGCTCGAAATCCAGATGGAAAGAAAGACTCTTTATGACTGTCTTATTTCCTATGCCGAGGAATGCGGCGTCAGATTTGAATTCGGAAAAAGCGTTGAAGGTCCCCTTATGCTCGGAAACCGTGTGGCCGGTGTTAAAATCGGTAAAAAAGATTTTTTTGCTGATCTTGTGATTGATGCCTGCGGTATCAACTCACCTATCCGTATGAATCTCCCCAAGCATCTCGGTATTCAAAAGGAAGCACAGGAATTTGAGCGCTTTTATGTTTGGAGAGGCTTTTACGAAAAAAAGGAATGCGGAGAAGTTGAAGATAAATTCAAGGTTATTCTTTTCCATAACGGCAAGCTCGGTATTTCCTGGGTAGCCGCTGAGGATGAGCACACAGACATACTCATCGGCAGATTCGAAAAATTCGACGAGGAAGAGGTTAAAAAGACTCTTGAATGTCTGCGTCAGGAAAATCCTCACCTGGGCGAAAAGCTTCTCAGAGGCGGTGAATTCGTTGAAATTCCCGTTAGACAGCCTCTCGGTATTCTTGTCGCTGACGGCTACGCGGCAATCGGTGACAGCGCATTCATGACCGTTCCCATAATCGGCTCAGGTATCGCAAACAGTATGAAGGCAGGTGCAATTCTTGCCAATGCAGTCATTGACGATAAAACCGAAAGCTACAGCGCATCCACTCTTTGGAAATATCAGAAAGGCTTTTTCAAAAAAATCGGTGCAGGTCTTGCTCCCTTTGCTTCAATAAAGCTTCTTCTCACACGTCTTGAATGTGACGAGCTCGATTACATATTCGAAAAGGGTGTGCTTAACGCCCGTGATATGACCGCAGGTGTTATCTCATCAAACATCATCGAAGTATTCAAGGGTGTTACTGCCGCAGATATAAAAATCAAGGCTGATGCACTTATCAAAAGACCTGATACATTCAAAAAAGTTGTTAAGCTCGGTACTGATATTGCGGCTGTAACCGCTGTCACTGCCGCAATGCCCACAGAATATAACAGAGAAAAGGTCTGTACCTGGGTCAAGAAATATAACAATTGCTTCAAAAGATAAAATAATAAGGGCTGTTCTGAAATGAACAGCCTTTGATTTTTATTAGTAGTTTTTTACTTTTCTCCTTCAGCAGCAATCCTTACAAACATAACAATAAGTGCCGCTCCGCAAGCAACAAGTGTCTGAATAAACAAAAAGCCGAAAAGCTTGATTATACTGTCAAATCTTCCCGTTCCTGCCATATAACAAGATGCAAAATATGTTGTTATAATTACAGCGAATAATCCGTCAACGACCAAAAGAAGAATTTTGAAAAGAGAAAAGATTTTTTCACCGGTAAAGCTTTTAAATAAAATCTTCATACCGATAATCATAATGATAATCGTGCCTATTTCCATAAAAAATGCCACAAGATTGTTACCGACCAGTCCAAAAGCCTTAACAACAACCGCAGTTATGATAACTCCGATAAAGGTTGAAATAATCGGCAAGGGCTTGATTCTTCTCCACAAAAAACCGTAGCATTCATTGCAGAAATGGACAATCATTGTCAATAAAACAGCCTCAGGAAATTTTCTGAGAATCAGGGAGAAGGTAATATCAATATATTCAGAGGCAGACATTCCGGAAATAAATTGCGATAAAACGTCAACAGCAACATCGACAATAGGTACAAACGAAAAAATATTAACAAATATATCATAAAATGCAGATCCGTTTTTTCCCGGCTCTAATATATAGCAAGCAACGATAATAATCGGTATGACAATAACCATAAGCAGCAGCTGTGCCAGATTATTCATGCTTCTTTTGATTCCCATATCAATTCCCCCTTTTTTATCATCCGAGTACCGGCGTATCCGTGAACTCAACAACAGGCTCATCCTTGATTCCGTCGGACTCAAAAACTACAATCTTATTTTCGCCCTCTTTGAGAAGCGATGCAGGTATATAAAGAGTTTGCTGAGGACCTATCTCCCAATACCGGCCAATATTATATCCGTTTACTGTTACAAAGCCCTTTGTGAAATTATCCAGCTTCAGGAAAGTGTCAAACACTTCATCAACGGTGAAGGTTCCCTTATAAAACACAGACTTTTCCTCAGGCTCCGCTTCAGAATACACAATCTTATCAAGATTATCCATCGGCAGAGTGTAGACATCCCAATTGAAATGAATCTTGCCTCCGAGAAGACATCTTCCGGCTATACCCTTTTTACGCATCATCTTACTGCCGAAGTTTGCCCTGCCCATATTTTCGCAAAGAACAGTCAGTCTGTCCCCTGCCTTCGCAGAAAATTCAGTTTCAAGAGAATCATTGATATACACTATTCCGACAAGGTCTTTATTTATGTAAATCTGGGCTCTGTCGCCGAGGCTTTCAAAGGAAAGCTTAACTTTTTCGTAATCTCTTCCAAAAACAGTCGTATAAGCAATAAAGCCATAGCCCTGACCGTATTTTTCCATACACAGAGGCACATCGGAATGTACGGGAGAAGAAAGCTTCGAAAGATTTTCAAATATACCTGCTTTTTCAGAAAGAGTAAATTTTCCGTAGGCTTTTTTCACTCTGTTTGCGGGGACCTCAGGAAGCTCTGCACCGGTATGCTTTTTAATAATATCTCTTATGGCAAAATATTTCGGTGTTACATCACCGCACTCGGTAAGAAGAGCATCATAATCATAGCTTGTTACATCGGGAGCAAATTTTTCATAATGATTGGCACCGCTCATAAATCCGAAGTTTGTTCCGCCGATAAACATATACATATTTACGCTGCCTCTTGCAAGCATATCATCAACTGCCTTGGCATAATCCTCGGCAGAGGTAGTATGATGCTTTTCGTCACCCCAGGCATCAAACCATCCGTTCCACATTTCCATACACATTTTCGGCTGATCAGGGAAAAGCTCATCGTGTGCTCTGAAGTTTTCTTCAACACGGCTTCCGAAATTGAGAGTTGCCATGCATCCCTCAATATAACCGTCAAGAAGATTATCCTTGCTTGTTCCGTCGGAGGTGAAAAGAGGTACGTCTATCCCCTTTTCACGGTAGCTTTTGTATAAGTATTTAAGATATTCCTTATCGTCACCGTAATATCCGTATTCGTTTTCGCACTGAAGCATAATTACATTTCCGCCGTTAGTGCAAAGATGAGGAATAATTTCAGCAAAGAGCTTTTCAAGATAACGGTCAAAATATTTTATGTAAGCTTTATTACTGCAACGAATTTCAATTTCCTCGTCAGACTGAATCCACCAGGGCAGACCTCCGAATTCCCACTCAGCACAGATATACGGACCCGGTCTAACAATCGCCATAAGACCCTCTTCTGCAGCCTTTTGTAAAAACAGAGAAATATCAAGGTTGCCCTCGAAATCGTAGGTTCCCGGCTGTTTTTCATGAAGATTCCACGCACAGTAGGTTTCTACACAGTTGCAGCCCATAGCCTTCATCTTTTTGAAAATATCACTCCAGGTATCGGGCATATTACGGAAATAATGCACCGCACCGGAAATGAGCTTAACAGGACTGCCGTCCTTTAAAAAATCCTTGCCTTTAATCTCAAACGTCATATCAACACCACCATTGTTTTCTGTTCATTATTATAGCATTACACATTATTTTTATCAACATTTCTCTTAAGACTTCTGAGCATAAATGCAAAGAAAAGCACAAAAATACAAAGCATAGCAAAAAGGAAATAAGGGAAGAGACCTGCAGAAACCTTTTCAGCAATAATTCCGAAAAGCGGAGGCATTGTCATTATTCCGACATAAGTCGATGCAAGCTGTATTCCTATAACGGATGAAGAAATATCTCTGCCGAAAAGTGAAGGCACAAGATAAGACAGATTCGGGAAGGTCGGTCCCATCCCGAAGCCAAAAAGAAGCAGACCTGCTGCAGCAAAAGACGAAGGAAGCGGCAATGCAATTAATACTGTTGAACTAAAGAGAATTCCGACACAGATATAAAGTATCCTTTTGCTGCCGAGCTTATTACCGAAGACGCCTGAAACGAACCTTCCGACAGTCATACCCACATAAAAAAGCATAGCTGTTCTTGCAGCTTTTTCGGGTGTGAAATCCATATGCTCGGCAAAGAATGTTCCGCTCCACACACCCGCTGTATATTCGGCGGCACAGATTATAAAAAATACCAGACAGCTCAGAACAACCGAGGGCATTTTCACCATTTCGGTAAGAGTGAGGGTTCTCGGTGGTTTTTCTTCCTCGGAAAGGCTTTTATTCTCCTTCTTTTTCCAATATGGCAGAACTAAAAATAATATAATGGCTATAAAAGCCTGTATCATACCGACGGTAAGATAAGCTCTGCGCCAATTATTTCCGTCGGCAAGACACAAAGATATAAGGTAAGGACTGCAAGTGACACCGAGTCCGTAAAAGCAGTGCAGATAGCTCATCTGGGAATTTGTGCAGTAAAGAGCAACAAATCCGTTCAGCGCCGAATCAACAGTACCGGCACCCATACCAAGCGGAATGGATAACAAAAAGAAATATATCGGACTTTGAGAAAATGACAGACCGATAAGAGCCAAAGCTGTCATTAAAGCACTTACGGCCGAAACAAGCCCGGTGCCGAATTTTGCGGCAAGCCTCGTGCTCATAAGACAGGAAATAACCGTGCATCCGCTGACTGTCATACCGATATAACCTGCAAGAGAAACAGGCAGATTAAGGTCATTATAAACAGCCGGCCATACACTTCCGAGTACCGAGTCAGGAAGACCGACAGCTATATATGATATTGCAATTATAACAAGTAAAAGCATATTTTCTCCTCAAATAAGTTTTATAAGAGAATTATATTTTAGCCGTCAGCTTTTGTCAATATTTCCCCTAAAGAAAAAGACAGCAGAGAATAAGTTTATCTCTGCTGTCTTTAGTATTATGAATTAAAACTCTGCTTCGCCTTCAAAGACGAGAACTGCATTGCCGGTAAGGTAGATGCCGTCATCGTTATAAGTCACAGCCAGATCGCCGCCCTTGAGCTTTACAGTAACCTCTTCGCCCTTTTTGCAGAAGCCGTTTTCCACAGCGGCAACAACAGCTGCGCAAGCACCCGTACCGCAGGCAAAGGTTTCACCGTTACCACGCTCATAGGCTCTCATCTTGAGAGTATGTGAGTTTACAACTCTTACAAACTCAGTGTTGATTCTTTCAGGGAAGATATCAGCCTTTTCGAAATAGGGTCCTATCTTGTTAAGATCAAGACCATCTACATTTTTCTGGAATACAACACAGTGAGGATTACCGATATTAAGACAGGTAATATTATAGCTGTTTGCTCCGATAGTAATGGGATAATCAACGATCTCATCCTCATCGAGTGTGCAGGGAATTGAGGCACAGTCAAAGGTAGGCTTGCCCATATAAACCTGAACAGCTGTAACACGCTTGTTTGAAATGTAAAGCTTAAGCTCCTTGATACCCGCACCGGTTTCAACAGTAATTTCTTCTTTGTTTACAATGCCCTTATCATAAAGGAATTTACCTACACATCGAATAGCGTTGCCTGCCATTGTTCCTTCGCTGCCGTCACGATTGAACACACGCATTTTTGCATCGGCAATATCGGAATTTTCGATGAGTATGAAGCCATAACCGCCAATACCGTAATGTCTTTCACAGAAGTTGATACAAAGTGATTCGGGGCAGGTTATCTGTCCGTCACGGTTATCAATAAATATATAGTCATTGCCGGTACCGTGCATCTTTGAGAACTTAAATACCTTTCTGCTGGTTCTCATACTGTTGATGTCAATAAGCTCAGTGTTCTGCTGAGTATAGTTACTTGCCATAATATCAAGCATTGCATTTGCTGTATCAAGAGAAGTAAAGCAGGCGATACCGAGCTGAAGAGCCTTTCTGTGAAGAGCAATATAGTGATCCATTGTGGCATCAAAGAGTGCACCGGTATAAACAATGAAGTCAATCTTACCGCTTTCAAGAAGCTTGAAGCAGTAATCACTTTCTCTGATACCCTTTACATAAGTTACATTGATACCGAGATTTACAATTGCTCTTGCTGTATCCTTAGCGGCATAAATATTGATGCCGAGATCCTGAAGCTTCTTTGCAATTGAAACAATTTCGTCAAGGTCGTGCTCATCAACGCTGAGAAGTACGCCCATTTCGTTTTTGTCGCCCTTGGCATTTACCTTGATGCCTGAGGAGGTAAGACCCTTGAAGAGAGCCTCATTAAGAGTTTTACCGATACCTAAAACCTCACCGGTAGACTTCATTTCAGGTCCGAGATAGCTATTTACGTCGTTGAGCTTTTCAAAGGAGAATACGGGAGCCTTTACTGCAAAGTAGGGAGGAGCTTCATAAAGTCCTGTACCGTAGCCCAAATCCTTAAGAGCAGAGCCTGTCATAACCTTTGTTGCAAGGTCAACCATAGGAACATTAGTAACCTTACTGATGTAAGGAATTGTTCTGGAGGCTCTGGGATTAACCTCGATAACATAAAGCTGGTTTTCGTAAATAAGGTACTGAATGTTAACAAGACCCTTTGTACCGAGAGCAAGAGCAAGCTTTTCAGAGCAGTCAACAACTGTCTGGGTCATTTTATCGGTAAGTGAGAAGGGAGGATAAACGGCAATGGAGTCACCTGAATGAACACCTGCACGTTCAACGTGCTGCATAATGCCGGGAATAAGTACGTCTGTACCGTCGGAAATTACGTCAACCTCGATTTCGGTACCGCTCATATATTTGTCAACGAGAACGGGATTTTCGATACCTGTTGAAAGAATCTTTTTCATATATCTTTCAACCTCTATGTCATTATGAACGATCATCATATTCTGACCACCAATAACATAAGAAGGTCTGAGAAGTACGGGATAAGTGAGTCTGTTGGCGACTTCAAGAGCCTCCTCAAGGGTCATAACGCCGCATCCCTTGGGACGCATAAAGCCGTATTTTTCAAGAAGAGCATCAAACTTTTCTCTGTCCTCGGCTGTGTCAATACCCTCCTGAGAGGTACCGAGAATCTTTATGCCGTTATCGTCAAGGAATTTTGTGAGCTTGATGGCAGTCTGTCCGCCAAAGGCAACAACAACGCCGATAGGCTTTTCAACCTTGATGATATTCATTACATCCTCCTCATTGAGAGGCTCAAAGTAAAGTCTGTCAGCAGTATCATAGTCCGTGGAAACGGTTTCGGGGTTATTGTTTACGATAACAACATCATAGCCGAGCTCCTTGAGAGTCCATACACAGTGAACGGAAGAGTAGTCGAATTCGATACCCTGACCGATTCTGATGGGACCTGAGCCGAGAACCATAACAACGTCCTTGCCTGAACGCTGATAACGTCTTGATTCGCAGGCCTTGTCATAAGAGGAATAGAAATAAGGTGTTGTTGCGCTGAATTCAGCTGCGCAGGTGTCAACCATCTTATAGCTTGCTTCTCTGTGGAAGGATTCAGGAAAGGTGCAGAACTTACGGAGAGATTTGTCGGTATAGCCGAGCTTCTTTGCTCTCAAATACTGCTCTTCGGAAATTTCTTTGCCTTCAATTTCATTTTCAAAGTCAGCAAGATTGCGAAGCTTAGCGATAAACCACTTATCTATAGCGGTGATTTCGTGAATCTTATCGTCTGATATACCTGCCTTAATTGCTTCAAATATGGTAAAGATTCGTCTGTCATCAGCAATATCAAGTCTTTCAAGAAGAGGAAGATCGCTGATAGGTGCGGCATTGAGGGTGTCAAGAGAAATTTCTGCACCTCTGACAGCCTTCATAATAGCCTCTTCAAAGGACTGACCGATAGACATAACCTCACCCGTTGCCTTCATCTGGGTGCCGAGCTTTCTTGAAGAGCCGAGGAACTTGTCAAAGGGCCATTTGGGGAACTTACATACAACATAGTCAAGAGAAGGCTCAAAGCAGGCACAGGTTTTGCCGGTGATATCGTTAAGAATTTCGTCAAGGTTGTAACCGAGAGCGAGCTTTGTTGTCATCTTTGCTATAGGATAGCCTGATGCCTTTGATGCGAGAGCGGATGAACGGGAAACACGGGGATTAACCTCGATAACCGCATACTCAAAGGAGTCGGGATTAAGAGCAAACTGACAGTTGCAGCCGCCGACGATCTTAAGAGCAGAAACAATGTCAAGAGATGCCTGACGGAGCATGTTATATTCTTTGGTCGAAAGAGAAAGTGCAGGAGCAACAACGATACTGTCACCGGTATGAACGCCGACGGGATCGAAGTTTTCCATTGAGCAGATAGCAATTGCATTACCTGCGCTGTCACGCATTGTTTCAAACTCGATTTCCTTCCAGCCTTTTATGTATCTTTCTACGAGAATCTGTGTAATGGGAGAAGCATCAAGACCTGTCTTTGCAAAAAGACGGAGCTCTTCCTCATTGTAAGCAACACCGCCGCCTGCACCGCCGAGGGTGAAAGCAGGACGAACAATTACGGGGTAACCGATTCTCGCAGCAATTTCAAGTGAGGTTTCAATATCATTGGAAATATCGGAGGGAATGCAGGGCTGATTGATGGACTGCATTGTATCTCTGAAAAGCTGTCTGTCTTCAGCCTTGTCAATTGCTTCAACATCAGTACCGATAAGCTTTACACCGTTTGCTTCAAGGAAGCCTTCCTTGGAAAGCTGCATAGCAAGGGTAAGACCTACCTGACCGCCGAGACCTGCAAGAAGTGAGTCGGGCTTTTCAAGCTTTATGATTCTCTTTACTGTTTCGGTGGTAAGTGGTTCAAGATAAATTTCATCGGCAAGAGCCTTATCAGTCATAATTGTAGCAGGATTGGAGTTAACAAGAACAACATTTACGCCTGCCTGCTTTAAAACACGGCAAGCCTGAGCGCCCGCATAGTCAAACTCAGCAGCCTGACCGATAACAATAGGACCTGAACCGATAACAAGAACTTTTTTGATATCTTTATTAAGTGGCATTGCTTACTCCTCCATCATCTTAAGAAATTTTTCGATAATTGCATCAGTAGGCTCAAACTGAACAGAGAATGCTTTCTTTTCAGCATATTCGATGCCTTCCACTGTGCCGTCATTACCGTTAAGGTGAGAAATAACACCTTCCTTTACACTGTCCTTATTTACCACGTAGCCATGATTCTGTGTGGTAATAAGTGTGCGGGGTGTACCGACGATTTTTACCGGCTGGTTTGAGCCGTGATGGCCGTAAGGAAGCTTTTCTGTATCTGCCCCCTGAGAAAGAGCCATAAGCTGATGTCCGAGTCCGATACCGAAAACGGGAACCTTGCCCATAAGCTTGCCGATTTCAGCTATTATATCAGCATTTGCCTTAGGACAGCCGGGACCCTCGGAAATAATCACTCCGTCAGCTTCGACCTCGGAAGCCTTGAAGTCATAAGGAAGAAGAGTAACCTTATAGCCTTTTTCCATAAGTGAAAGCTCCATATTCTTTGTCGAGCCGAGGTCAACAATTGCAATATTCTTTTTGCAGTCCCCCTCCGGAACAAATTCACTCTTTTCCTTGCTGCCGGTGTTTTCAACAGCGGCGACAATTTTATATTCCTTAATGTCATCAAAGGATGAAGGAAGCTCGTCGCAGATTTTTGCATTGACTGTTCCGCCGTCACGGATTATGTTTGTCAGCTCTCTCGTATCCACACCGTAAATTCCGGGGATACCGTTGTTTTTAAGAAATGTATCAAGGTCGTACTCACAGCGGAAGTTTGAGGGTGCCTTGCACCATTCTCTTACAACATAGCCGTGAAGCTTAGGCTGACCGATGAAGTCGGATTCGATAATTCCATAGTTACCAACCATAGGGAAGGTCTGCATAACAATCTGACCGTAATAGCAGGGATCGGTAAGAGTTTCAATATAACCGACCATATTTGTGGTGAAAACAAGTTCACCTATATTTTCGCCGTCGGCACCGAAGGCGTAGCCCTCAAAGGCTGTGCCGTCCTGTAAAACCAAATAACGCTTTTTCATAAATTTGACCTTTATCACAAAAGTGATTTTCCTTTCTTTTAAAGTCGGTAATTATCAGTCAAGAAAGCACTTGACCAGAACTGCCTTCTGAGCATGGAGTCTGTTTTCAGCCTCATCGAAAATCTGGTCTGCATGCTCTTCGAGCACCTTATCGGTGATCTCTTCGCCTCTGTGAGCGGGAAGACAGTGAAGAACCATTACTCCTTCATTTGCTGCATTTACTGCATCGTCATTGATCTGGTAATTTTTGAAAATTCTCTGTCTTTTTGCAGCTTCGCTTTCCTGACCCATTGATGCCCATACGTCTGTGTAAAGAACATCGGCACCCTTGCAGGCTTCAAGAATATCTTCAGTAACGAGAAGGTCACCGTTTTCCTTTGCCCATTCAACTATACCGTCATCAGGCTCATAACCCTTGGGACATGCAATTGCAACCTTCATACCAACCTTGAGACAGCCGACGATAAGGCTGTTCGCCATGTTGTTGCCGTCACCTATGTAGCAAAGCTTTTTGCCTTCAAGTGAACCCTTATATTCGCGGATTGTCTGAAGGTCAGCAAGCACCTGACAGGGATGACAGAAATCCGTAAGACCGTTAATTATGGGGATGGAGCCGTACTTTGCAAGATCCTCAACCTCCTGCTGGTCGAAGGTTCTTATCATTATACCGTCAAGGAAACGGGAAAGAACTCTCGCTGTATCCTGAACGGGCTCGCCTCTGCCTATTTGTAAATCCTTTGAAGAAAGGAAGAGAGGTGTGCCGCCAAGGTCATACATACCGACCTCGAAGGATACTCTTGTTCTGGTTGAAGATTTCTGGAAAATCATTCCGAGGGTTTTGCCTTCGAGAAGAGGATGCTTGATTCCAGCCTTCTTTTCAGCCTTAAGCTTGTCGGCAAGGTCAAGGGTATCAAGGATTTCTTCCTTTGACCAGTCGAGTAATTTAAGTAAATGTTTCATTTTGTACCACTCCTTTTGCTTTTACTGAAACATAATTATCCATAATAATGTATTACTGAACATTATATAACAAATATATTAATAAATCAATATAAATCCGTTCAAAAAAATAACGGGTAACAAAAAAGTTACCCGTTAAAAGAAACAATATCAACAACACAAAAACAAGAAATAACAGGAGAAGAAATACACGCATCAATCATACAGCTTTTGCACATATTTTTCACCTTCCCTCAAATTATTTCGCTGTAGTATATCACAAGGAAAAGGGAAAGTCAATACCTTAAAAGGAAATTTACAAACATTAAAAGGAAATTTACAAAAGAATATTTTCCATTTCTTCCATAAGAGCTTTTGCCTTTGAAGGTGTAACAGTCAACTTTTTATATCTGAACTCTGCCGATCTCGGTTTTTTGTCATCGGGATTGCTTGTAAATCTTTTGCGGACAAGGTTTCCGTTTTCATCGTAGAAGTTTTCATCTATGCTTTCATATTCGCCGTCAGCACTGAAGTACTCAACCTTTACAACTCTGTTTTCACTGTCATATTCATATTTTATACCGCCGTCAGGCTCACCGCAATAATAGTGCTTCTCTTCCGTCAGATTGCCTTTTTCATCATAAAAGTACTTTTCACGCATACTCTCAGTTCCGTCCTGGGTGTATATCATCTCCATCTGCTTATACTCACTGTCATAGATATACAGAGTTTCGCTTGCAATACTGCCGTCCTGAGCAACCGTTCTTTCGGCGGTTTTATCACCGTTCTCGTTGTATTCGTATTCATAAACATAGTTTATTTCACCTGTACGTGTATATGATGTAAAGGAAATCTGTCTGCCTTCTTCATCATATTCAAAGGTACGCTTTTCACGAAGAATATCGTTTTTGGTGTATTTATAAAGAATTACCTTGCCCTCTTTGTCATATTTCTGTTCGATTACCACCGGCACGCCGTCGTCCTCATCGACAGTTTTAATTTCATTACCGTTTTTATCGAATTCTCTTGTTACAACCGTTTCCTCACCGGAATCGTTTATCATAACAGTTTTTATGTTATTACCGTTGTCATCAAAGAATTCTTCCCTGCTTCTTGATACCTCGCCTTCGTCATAGCTGAGTTTTCTGACAATATTCCCCTTTTCGTCATACTCATAAGTACGGAAAAGCTCTCCGTTTCTGTAATCCTCGGTAATTACCCAGATTTCCTCGGTGGCTTCCTCGGATGTGACGGTATTTTCTACACCGCAGGCAGTGAAAGCCACAATTATAATAATTAATATTGATAACAACGATATTTTTTTCATATGTATTCTCCTCTCAATTATTGTTTACCATATAAACGGTATAAGACGGTATTTAACCTTATTTTTATATTCCTTATAGCCCTCAAGTCCTCTCTCGAGAAGCTCCTCTTCGCCCTTTATTCTTTTTGCAATTATAAAGGGATAGACAAGAAAAATAATAAAGGAATAAACAGAGCCGAGCACGAGAGGCATCGACAAAAACAAAAGCAAGGTAGCACTGTACATCGGGTGCCTTACAACACCGTAAAGTCCCGTATCAATAACCTTCTGACCTTCCTGAACCTCAACAGTACGGGAAAGATATGTGTTTTCACGAAGCACCTCAACATAAAGAACATAAGACAGAAGGAATAAAGCCGCAGCTATTACCGAAACGGTCTCAGGCAGATTGCTCCAGCCGAAACGGAAATCAAGGCCCGCAACAACAAAGCCGGCAAGAAACATAAGACCGCTGAGCTTTACAACAAGACTTTGCTCACTCTCTTTTTCTTTGGCATTAAGCCTCTTTTCTAAAAGGGACGGATTTTTGACCATCATAATGATACCTGCAAAAAGCATCGGTAAAAAGAGTATCACCATAAACAACCACCCGTTGCTGAAAGCAAATGTACCCGCAGGTAAAAAGACAAGCAAGCCGACAAGTATAACGCCAAAAATAAACTTTAAAACAGCTTGAACGAAAAGCTTTGTCGTCATAAAAATCACCTCTTTAAGTGATTATATCATCAAATTTATCTGTTTTCAATGAATAAATGAAACAGCAAGTCTGTTTATGCAAAAATCCACCGATTAATTACATCAGCGGATTTTCATTTTCATTATTTGATGAGCTTTTTGCCTTCACGTATAAAACCGTTCAAGGAATAAATTTCAGCATGAGGCAACACATCGGGAAGGATAAGATCGCTGCTTATATCATAGACAATGTCATTATTTATAATGATATTTCTATCAAGAGCAAACAGCAGATTACCGCTTAAAGCATCAAGGACCTCACAGCCGTTCTTTCCGTTGATGATAATATACTTTCCTTCATTGTCAAAGATGACATCAGACACTTCAGTATCAGCCATATATCTGTATAAAACCTCATTGTTATTCTTATCAAATTTCATAACAACGATTTCGTTGTTATACTGCTCCTGATTGGTGTACTCCGCACCCGCATAAAGACCGGTTTCAGCAAAATATTCACCGGGCAACAGAAACAGATCAGCGGAACAGAATTCACCGCTTTCCATATCATAAAAATTATATCCACCACTTACCGGGTCCGGATACAAAAACAGATTATCCTTCAAAAGCTTTTTGGATTTGAAGGTATCGTATACGGACATATAAGAATAAGAGTTGTTGTATCCGTATTCGTCCCGTACATATTTCGTATTTCCGGTTTCGAAGTAATAGCAATACATTTTGTCATTAATAACGTAAACACATTTTTCGTTATTAACTGAAAGGATTACCTTCTGATAAACATTATAGTCAAAATCTGTTACTTCTTTCGGAACATATTCTCCATTTATCTTTTCAAGCACCGTCAGCTCTGACCATTCATTGATATATGCGGCGTGTTCTCCGTCTTCACTTATACCTACTGATGTTATTTCGGCATAGCCGTCGTCAGCCTCATAAAGCACATCAGAATTAACAATATCATATATCTTAACCTTTCCGTCAATATAAAAAACCGTGTACCTGATATCAGGAGTTATATCAATAACATTTTTAAACCGTTCAAAAAGAACTCTCATGTATGTATTACCGCTTGCAGGTTCAAAAAAGCTGTAAAGTATCGAATCATCCATATTTTTTCCGTAAATATTATTAACCAGAAGCGATCTGTTGCTGTCATCGGAAATATAAACCGCGCTCGCTTTACTATTTTCAGACAAAATTCTTTCCCCGGAATCATTAACAGAAATAACATTATCGCCGATATCAGGAGATTTGTCTTTGAAAGAATATTTCTCTATTTTACGGACATCAAACACATAAAAGGCTTCTTTGTCAACCTTTGAAAAGCTCCAGGCATATGAAGTGAATCGGTATGACTCATCAGCTTTATGTTCAAAAACAATCTGACAGCTTTCAATATCAAAAACGCACATTGCCCTCTCTGAATAAAAACCTTTTTCATCTTTAATATAAAAATTAACAAAAAGATATTTTCCCTCAGGACTTAAAAACATATTGCTGATTCCGGTATATTCATCAGGAATATACAAGCTTATATTTTTATCCTTTTCAAAAGCATATATCTCAATAGTCCGATGAGTTTCACCTCGGCAAATTGCAAAAATATCTTCATTTTCTGAAAATGTCCAACTGGCAGTTTTTTCATCAATGTAATAAAGATCTTCGCATTTCCCTCCGGGACCAATAATATACAGAAAACTACCGCTTAACTCTTCCTCATACTTTTCATTCTTCTTTTCGTACAGGACATCATAACCGTAAAAATCATGATCTTCAATTTTGAAGCCGAACATATTTTCCAGCAATTCTTTGTCGTTTCTGAGACTGTAGATTCCTTTTTCCTCGGCAGTATCAGAGTCATAAACCATAACATTGCTCAGGTCGGTGAAGCCGACAAGCTCACCGTCAGGTGTATCACCGTAATAATATACACAATCATGATGAGGCATTATTTCAAATTCCTTGTGCAGCTGAGAATTTGTCTGCTTGAGCTTTTTAGCTATAACCTCACTTCTCAGAATCTGCGCCGCCTGACTGTCGGAGCGTTTATGAAACGGCACGGTAAGACTCCTGATCGCATTTTCAATTGCAAGGGCACTTTTATTATATAGATTTGCATTCAATGCCTCTTTTTCAAAGTTCTCGAAGGTCAGACCTAGCATAATATACAAAAACACCATTACGACAACCGTCATTATCGAGGTAAATATTTTTCTGTTTCTCTGTCTTTTTTTATCTCTTTCAATAAGAGCATCGGCACTCAGATGAAGAATGGCTGCAACTACTTTAAGTGACGCGATATATTTTCCGTCTTTTTTCGCATTAGCAGCAAGAATATCAAAATCCAAATTTCTGAGAATTTTGTTAAAGCATTCCTCAGCCGGATTATCGGAATTAGGCTCACCGTCAACAACAAAAGGAATAATCTTGTCTGCTCTTCCCGATTCGATAAAGGTATTGATTTCAAGATCGACATATTCGGACTCTTTAGCCAGGTTTTTTGAGCATATAACAATAAGATATCTTGAGGTTTCAAGCTTTTCGGTTATCTCTTTTTCCAAATTTCCCGGCTTCATATCCGTATTGTCTCTGCAAACGGGTTTTACTCTTTTGGGACAGTCTTTATTTTCCTTGCGGACCGCTGTAGGCAATCGGTAACTTTCCAACCTGTCCTGAAGCCACTTCGCCCATTTTTCATCCTCGTGCTTATAGCTGATAAATGCATAATAATCAAAAACCTTTTCCATACTTCCTCCTTAAATATTTACATCCTCTTTTATTATAGTGCAAAATCATTCTTCAGATTGAACAAATCAATAACGCCGGCTCCTCAGGTCAAAAATTCAAGCAAGCCCTTACACCCGTAAAGGATATCTCTGTAGGCTACATCGAAATTTCCGGAATACCAAGGATCGGCAACATCACCCTTTTGGTCGGTATAATCCATCAATTTGTGCACCTTTCCTTCAGAATCGTTTCCGAAAATCCGAAGGATATTGCGTACATTCATACTGTCCATTGCAACAAAAAGATCATACTTATCGTAATCGCTTTTCTTCAGCTGTACCGCCCTTTTGCCTTCACAGGATATTCCGTGTTTTTTCAGTTCGTCCCTTGCAGGCGGGTAGACGGGATTGCCAATGTTACCCCATATCTCTTCAGTGCTCGTTGCACAGGAGCAAACAACAAAAGTCCGCTCTGTCCCCTGCTTTTTTATTAAATCCTTGAAAATAAACTCCGCCATAGGCGAGCGGCAGATATTGCCGTGGCAGACAAACATAATTTTTATCATATTTATACCCCTTGCTTTTCTATATCAGCATTATACACTTATTTTTTCTTTTTAGCAAGACACAATCAAAAACCGACTGAAACCTTTCACGATTTCAGTCGGTTTTGAAAATCAGCCTATATATTCACTTACGCCGTTAAACATATTACCGCCGGCAATAATTTTAAATTCAGGAGTCATCTCTGCCATAGTATTATCGAAGCTTTCCGGTTTATGCATACCACCTTCAGGTTTTTCGGGTGGCTCCGCCCCTTCCGGGAAATCAAACTATTCGGAAGGCATCTCTCCCGTCGGCTTTTCTTGCCCCTCAGGAAAATTTTCTCCTTGAGGCTTTTCCTGACCTTCGGGTGGTTTGGGACGTGTCATATCCCCACCGTTTTCATCCTCAGGCATAAGCTCTCCCGGTCTCATATTCATCATACCGCCACTTTGTCCTGCCAGCTGCTTTTCACCGCTCCAAAGGGAATATGTACCCACCTTCAAGTCAGAACTGCTGTAAATAAGGATAGAACAGTCGTTTTCAGCAGTAATAAACATTATAAAAGATAACCGCAGGTGCTACCTTGCAGGTAATGTCAACACCGTTAAGAATAAGCGTAACCTTAGCATCGGGGTTCTCCTTTGATTTTTCTCCCAAATCTACAGCAATCTGACCTTTTGAAAGTTTCCCGCTTACAGAGTAGACACCGGCTTTGGAAATATGAACAACAGTATGCTCCTCAGCTTCTTCTTTGGTATGGGCATCCCTCACCGTAAGTGAAATCCTTTCCGGCTTCATAATAAATAAGGTGTCCTATGGTAGGGGCAGAAGGGCTCGGTCGGTGCTTCTGCTTCGCAGAGGTCTCCACCGGAGACCCGCACCCCACGACACACGATTTTGGAGGATAGTATTCTTTCCTTCTTATTAAGGAATACGAACAGGACAACTTTAAGTTGGCGAGTATAATCAGAGGATTATAAGTATTATGTAAATAAATCTCTTTCTATATCAATTCTCTTGTAAAAAACTATTGAAATAACGATTAATTTTTGATAGAATGATATAGATATCTTTTACAGGAGGGATTTTATATGAACCTTAAAGTAAGTGGAAAACTCGATCCTCAGTTTGAGCCTCTTTCACTTGTTGTGCGCGAAATGAGGGAAGCAACGAAGCAAAACGGTCAGGACATCATAATTGCTGCGATCAGAAACAACGGATACACAACTACGTATAAGACGAAAATTTTCCCCGAAGGTACAGGCCATGATGAGGAAAATTTCCGCTTTGTTGAGCGTATAGCAAAATCGCTTGTCTGGATTGCAGGTGCTCACAAGCTCGTTATTGCGGGTGCAGATGTTGTCGGCCAAAGAATTAAAGAAGCCTACACTCCGACAGGGCTTCGTGCCTTTGATGTAGGCCATATGAAAAAAACATACGAGAAGGATTTCGAGGTTGAGCTCTGTGCTCTTCAGGATGCTCCGGAGGATATATCATCGGCAGCTCCCCTCGGCAGACATCTCGACGGTTGCCGTATCGGCTTTGATGCAGGCGGAAGCGACAGAAAGGTAAGTGCAGTTATAGACGGTAAGAGCGTTTATTCGGAAGAAGTAGTTTGGTTCCCCAAGCTTAACTCAGATCCGGAATATCACTATCAGGGTATTCTTTCTGCAATGAAAACTGCCGCTTCAAAAATGCCGAGAGTAGATGCTATCGGTGTTTCGTCAGCCGGCATTTATGTGAATAACCGTATTATGGCCGCTTCTCTTTTTATCAAGGTAAGCGATGAAGACTGCGAAAAAAGAGTTAAGAATATGTATCTCGATATTGCAAAAGAAATCGGTGAAAATATTCCTATTGAGGTTGCAAATGACGGTGATGTTACGGCACTGGCAGGTGCTATGGAGCTTAACGATGATTCGGTTCTCGGTGTAGCTATGGGTACAAGTGAAGCCGGCGGATATATTGACCCCAACGGAAATATTACAGGCTGGCTTAACGAGCTTGCATTCGTTCCCGTGGATTATTGTAAAGATTCTATGGTCGATGAGTGGTCAGGTGACTACGGATGCGGTGTTAAGTATTTTTCACAGGACAGTGTAATCAAACTTGCTCCCGCAGCCGGTATCGAGCTCGATGAAAACCTTTCTCCGGCTGAAAAGCTTAAGGTAGTTCAGAAGCTTATGGCTGAAGGCGACCAAAGAGCAGCCGATATATATGACACAATCGGTGTTTATTTCGGCTATGCAATTGCATATTACGCCGAATTCTACGATATAAAGCATGTAATGATTATGGGTCGTGTTACCTCTGGTGACGGCGGTGTAATTCTCCTTGAAAGAACTCAGGAAGTTCTCGATAAAGAGTTCCCCGAACTCGCTGCAAAAATCAAGCTGCACATACCCGATGAAAACTCCCGCCGAGTCGGACAGTCTGTTGCAGCAGCAAGCTTGCCCGAAATAAAATAAAGTGTCATTGTTTTCTTATAAAATAGAATATGATGTGTCCCGTTATCTTTAAGAAAAAGGGGTATTAATAATGATAATTGATAATTTAAACAATTCACATCAGTACCGCAAAACTCATGCGGGCTTTGCCGAAAGCTTTGATTTTTTAAAAAAAGCAGTCGAGGAAAATCTTCCTGTCGGCAGATATGAAATTGATTCAGACAGAGTATTCGCTTTTATTCAGGAGTACACCTCAAAAGAGGAATCGGCTTTTGAGGCTCATAAAAACTATATTGATATTCAGTTCATATCAGAGGGTACCGAGGTTATTTATGCATCGGACATCTCTTTGCTGACCGTAAAAGAGGAATACAATGCCGAAAAGGATATTATGTTCCTTGAGGACTGCGAAAAAGCAAGCAAAGCAGTTCTGCAAAAAGGAGAATACGGTATATTCTTTCCTTGGGATGCTCACAAGCCCGGACTTTGTTATGACGGGAAGCCCGGCAATGTTAAAAAGATAGTGGTAAAGGTCAAAGCTATATAAATACTTTGTTAAAGGAATTTTTTCTATGATAAAATTTGAAACTATTTTTGGTCCGGGCACAGGCGGACCGTCCGATTTTTACAGAATTCCATCTGTTGTAACAACAAAAACAGGTGTAGTGGTTGCTTGTGCAGATGCAAGATACTACACGGGTGCTGACAACCCCAACAGAATAGACAAGGTTGTCAGAAGAAGCTTCGATTCAGGCGAAACGTGGAGTGACTATATTATTGCCGTTGAGGAGTTCGGTCATGAGAAAATGAAAGCCTCGGCTGCCATTGATCCGATACTTACTTATGTTCCCGAAACCGGCAGAATATATATGCATTACTGTCACACTCCGGCAGAAATAGGCATACTCAACTGTAAAAGAGGTATCGGCGAAACGCCTCAGGGCGAAAAAATCGTTGAAGGTAAATATGGGAAAAAATACATATTGAAAGGCGACAGCCTTTACACAAAAAACGGTAAAAAAACCGATTTCAGAGTTGCCGACGACGGCAGTGTAACAAAAGACTCAAGACCTGTAGGAAATCTTTTCACCTCAACGGATTACCGAGAGTTCGGCACATCAACTCTTATGATGTGCTACAGTGACGATGACGGACTCACTTGGTCAAAGCCGGTGTCACTAAATACTCAGATAAAGAAAAAATATATGAGCTTTATCGGACCGGGACCCGGTTGCGGAATAGTAATTAAGAACGGTAAATATAAAGGGAGAATAGTGGTTCCTGTTTACTACGGTACACGTAAATGGCCTCTTTGCCTTTCTTGTTGCGTAATTTACAGTGACGATAACGGACTAAGCTGGTCTCTCGGTGAAACCCCGAATAATACGAGAAAAATTCATGGATTCAAAGCTAATCATTTTCTTATCACCCAAAGCAAAATGCTCACCGAATCACAAGTTATTGAGCAGAGCGACGGTACTCTTAAGTATTTTATGAGAAATCATGAGAAAAGAAGAAGTATCGCTGTAGCTTACAGTAAAAATGGTGGCGAAAGTTGGGAAAATTTCAGATTTGACGATAATCTTCCCCAACCTGTATGTCAGTCTTCTGTAATCAAAATTGAAAACGGCGACAAACCGTATGTCGTTCTTTTGAATCCTGCAAGCAGAAAAGGGAGAATGTGCGGAACTGTAAGATTATCCGAAGTTGACGGTGAAACCTTTAAATACAGCCGTGTGCTTAAAGA
>JAZUMO010000063.1:0-68832 GCA_045603665.1 Acutalibacteraceae bacterium | reverse complement strand
CTGCAATCCGCTGACAAAGCATCTCTCCGTTTAGTTACGTGTTGGGTTATAACTATCATAATTATCGAACAAAGCAGGATATTATTATTTTATTCAGTTTATCCGATTTTATTCTTCCGAATTTTCTGCCTCATACTTTTCAATAAGTCTGTCTTCAATTATATTACCGATTTCGTTGAATTCTTTTTCATCTTCAATCTGAACAAGATAGGTTTCGCCGTCTTCCTCAACAACCTTAAGAATAAGAACATCACCGTCATCATCAAGGATTTCAGCCTCATCCTCATAAATAGGAAGAAGTGCAACATATCTGTTCCCGTCTTCAGTTTCAACTCTGTCGATTTCTTCAAATAAATGCTCGACGCCGTCATCGTCGATAACGCTGACAATGTCTTCCATATAGATTTCATCGTCTTTACTCATAAGTAACACCTCTTTTTTTCTTAACTACATATATTCTAATATTTTACTCAACCGTTGTCAATATTCAAAGAGAATTTTTTAAAGTTTTTCACAAAGAGAATTTTTTAAAGTTTTTCACTGACAAAGCCATCCCTTGTAAGATGCCACACAGTATCAATTCCGCATTCCTTACAGTAAGCTCTTGCTTTATCAAACATAAAATCAAGAGCATCGGTGCAATGAGCATCGCTGGTAACGGTTACTTTTGCGCCTCTCTCCCCTATTCTCTTAAGTATGAAGGAAGCGGGATAAGGCGTTTCGTTACCGCAGCGGAACATAGCACCTGTGTTTATTTCAAATACTGCCTCCGGCTTATTATCAATTATATAGTCTAACCATTTCAAAGCTGTATTCTGATAATCAGGTTCGCTTTCGTCAAACAGCTTTGAATCTTTATTGAACTTCGTTATAAGATCAAAATGTCCAACAATATCAGTCTTTTCCTTTACTGCAAAAACAGCTAGAGATTCAAAATAATCCTCAGCCATTTTATACCAGCTTCCGTCGTACACGGTATTCACGCATTCCGTCAGTTCCTCAGGAGAAAGATCAATAGCATAAATCTTATCTTTACTGTGAAGCTGATGTACAGATGAAAGAATATAATCAAAATCATATTTTTTTGTAAGCTCATAATCAGAATCAAGCTCTATTCCGCAGAGGATTTCAATTCTGTCACCGTAAATACTTTTAAGAGCATTGATTTCATTATAATATTTTTCAAGAGCTTCAGGCGACATAGCCCAATCATTAGGAAAATTCATTGGTACATGTCCCGAAAATCCGATAGTGGTAAAGCCTTTTTCAATAGCTGCCTCTACCATTTCCTTTGCCGTATTTTTTCCGTCACAAAGATTTGTATGTGTATGGCAATTTGTCTTAATTCTTTTCATTCAATCAACCTTTTCAATCAACAATCCCTGCCGTAAAGCAGGGATTGAAAAAATTATGACTTATTGGGAGTCTTCTTCCACTTTTTCATTTGCTTCTTATGATTTTTCTTTTCTTTGCGTGACATCTGATAATCAAACCTTCTGTCGCTTATTCTGTCATAAAGAGCAGATTCAAGCTTTGCATAGTCACCATCGTTGCTCTGTGCAGCAGCAAGAATGATAAGTCCGTTGTCCTCAGGGAAGGTAACGGTAGAGCCGTTTGAAACATCAAGCTCATACATAAAGAAGTAAATCTGAGAAGCAACATTATCGCCGTGAGCTGAGTGGGTATGTGTATATTCAACGGCAAGCTTATCAGTTTTTATATTTGCAACCTCAGCAAGGTTATAAAGATCCCACTTACCGATTCTTTCGTTAATGGACTGAACCTTAACCGGTACAGCTTCACCACCAACCTTAAATTCATAGACCTTATCTCCGTAAAGGCTCGCACCGATGAAATAAAGCTTCTGACCGTAAACATTGATATCCTGACCTGCACAGATGAGAGCGTTATTGCCATCACCCCAGATATCACCGGTTTCAAACTCAATACCACCGCACTGAATGGTTTTCGGAACAAGCTCACCGGGAATTGAAACATTGACTGTAGGAATAGCAGTTGCAGCTCTGTTATGGTTAAAGGTAACAACATCAATATTATAAGGAAGCTCAACCTTGGTTATTGAGGTCTTATTTCCTACCTTGCAGTCAGCAAGAGTAATGGCAAAGGATTTTACCTCATAAGGCTCAAGATCAAATACAAGCTTACCGTCAACAACAGTTGCAGGTCCGATATCTTCTTCCATACCGTTTACGGCCTTAGCGGTTGCGATACCCTTACCGAGAGTAAACTCGACCCCACGCACCTTCTTATTTGCGCCTTCGTTGAATCTGACAATAATACAGTCATCAGTTTCAGATTTCTTGATGGCACGGACAATAACATCCTTGTCGTTGATACCGCCAAAGGAATATTCACTTGCAAGGACACCAGAATGGTTATTGGTAACAAAAACTGTTAGAGGCTGGTTAAAGAAGCGTGCATATAACTGAGTTCCGTTGTCATATTCACCCTTATGTGAATAAATAGCGTAGCCGTATCTGTTGAGACCGAAGTCCATCATACCCTGAACGCTGTCGTGTCTGTAATATTCCTTAGGCGAATGAAGCACGGTAAGACGAAGACTCTTTTCATCCTTCATAATCCAGCCGTATTTTGAATCACTGAATACAGAAACACCGTAAACGCCGGATTTGTCGGTAATGTCAGCCCATTTCTGTGCGGGAACCTCATAAAGCTTTTTGTTTGCTTTTTCTCTCTTAATTGCACCGAGACCAAGGTCAAAGGTTGCTTTTTTATTGCTTGCGTTGAAATAGAAGCCGTTATGAAGTGTTCTTCTGAACTCTCTCCACTCAACCTCATTACGGACTGTTACATAAGGACATCCTGCAACAAGAGATACATAATATGTAAAGGTGGATTTGCCGACCGTCTGAACAACCTTGAGTGTTACTCTGACGGGACCTTTTTCAATAAGAGAGCACTTACCCTTACCTGCAAATTCCCAGGGATATTTACATATTTCCTTGTATCTTAACTCCCAGGCAGCATATTCGCCTGCGCCCTTATATTTATTAAGCTCAAATCTTATGGGCTTCTTAAGGAGCTCGGTGTCATCAAGAGTCTTATCAATAATCGAGGAAATGTCACCATCATTATTAACAGAAACAATGTATTTGAAGTTTTCGATTGAACGTCCTGAGCAGCGAAGACCCGTATTCATTTTGCAGGGCTCATCACTCTCGACAACATCAAGAACCTTAAAGCCGAGAGCAGGAATGTAATCAGCTACGCTGATGCACATTTTTCCATCCTTGATGTAATTGACCTGAGAAGGAATTTCTTTGCCGTTCTTATCAAACACTCTTACATATTCACTTTCACCGGCATCAATAATAAGATCAACCTCACCCATTCTGCCGTGTTCAACAGTGTTGTTAATTACAATGGCAGTACCGGTTGTCCATGATGTATCCATCTTTTTAATGATTTCAGTTGCAGCACCTTCATATGCGTTGGAAAGCTGGTTTGCACTGAGCACATAATCGTTCCAGGAACGCTGATATACTCTTTCAACAGATGTACCTGTGATGTCATCGTGGAAGGTGTGGGCAAGAGTTCTCTTCCATCCGAGATCAATTTCGGTTCTCGGATATTCAGCACCGACAAGGGCTTCAGCAGCAACAGCCATACGCTCAGCCATATCTGCGATTTCCTCATTACGGCGATTCATTCTCTTACCAAAAGAACGTGATACATATGAGCCGACACCGTGGTCAGTCATAAGAAGCTCATTTTCCCACTTAGGAAGCTTTTCAAGTTCAGCAGCCGAAAGAGAAGAAATGTCATCAAAGAATTCCGTCGGAGAGGATGAAACAACCTTGATTTCTGAAGAATCATTCTTTCTGATTTCTTCGCAAACAGTCTTCACTGACTGCTCCTTCGGAGCGCCGCCGACGTCACCGACACCGTGGTAAGCAAAAGTTACAGGTAAGTCATATTTTTTAATGTTTTCATCCAGCTTCTTTGTAAGTCCACCGTTTGTGCGAACTTTTTTGAATGTTGTGCAATATGATTTTGCGTTAAGTGATGCAAGGGCGT
This sequence comes from Acutalibacteraceae bacterium, assembly GCA_045603665.1. GTDB lineage: Bacteria > Bacillota > Clostridia > Oscillospirales > Acutalibacteraceae > UBA6857. Next base: position 64,773 of record JAZUMO010000063.1, on the reverse strand, counting down.
ATTTACCGTTAACACCGTACCAACGGCCAATGTCAAAGGGTATTCCGTAGGCACTGCCCCAGGAAAGCTTTTGTGTAGAAAAGCCCTTGATACCTGCGTGTTCAATAATTGAAGGAAGAGCCCAACCGAAGCCAAAGCAGTCAGGAAGGAAAATATCATTGCTCTTCTTTCCGAATTTCTTTTCAAAATATTTGTTACCGTAAAGGATGTTTCTGAAAAGAGCTTCAGGTGAAGGAATGTTAACATCGCCGTTTTCAAAGCTACTTCCGGTTACATTCCATCTGCCTTCTTCGATGTACTTTCTGAGCTGTTCAAACTTTTCAGGATAATATTCCTCCATAAGTTCATATCTGTAAGAGCCTTCAAAGTTGAACTGATACTCAGGATACTGCTCAAAATGCTTGAAATTTTCATCAAGGGTGGAGGGAATACAAACATTGATTACATGTTCGAAATCCCAATTCCATACTGTGTCAAGATGAGCAGTTGCAATGGTATAAATTTTTTTGTCCTTGTTCATAATGCACCTCATATAAGAGTTTTTATTAATGCGTCACATAACGCTGAATTGCAAATTACTTTCCGGCAGTTGCAAAGATATAGATGTTACCCGCTGAATATAACACAGCGGCAACGATGTTTACCATGCCGAGCGTGCTCCATACCGTGTCACCGAGGGGTGCCACAAAGCCCAGAGAAAGATGACTGAAAAACATTGCAGCCGACACTCCGCAAATAAAAGCAAGACATACAGCAGAAACAATAAAAATAACAAGCTGTACAACCGAATTTTTTACGAGAGCCTTATCTGTCAGTCCACCTATCATATACATTGCAAAAGCTACAAGAGCACATATCGGGGAAACGGCAAGCAAATAAAGACCGTCTTTACCTGAATGCTCGATACTGTTTGCAATATCTGACACGGGAACATACTCATAAAGAAACACACTCACTGCCGCGAGTAATATTCCCAAAGACGCAGTAACATAGTAGGCTGCACCGCAATTATGTTTAGCTTTTTCTCTTGATTCACTACTCATATTTTCACCTCTTAACATATTTCTCCTATTATATGTAAATATTACCATACCGGCAATATATTTTCAACAATTTAAGAAATTTAATTTTGAAAAAATTATTAAAATTAAATGATAACACCTCATTCTGTCAGGAATGAGGTGCAAATCATATATTATTTTTTTCTTATTCGTTTGTTTCATCAACTTCAGCAGAAATGATATCTGCTGTTTCATCATCAGCTTCGACAAGCTCATCCTTCATAAGTTTAAGGAAGGTTTCACCGTCAACCTTTTCGTTTTTGATAAGATACTCGGCAACAACGGTAAGCTTTTCGATATTGTTTTCGATAATATCGTGACATCTCTTATGAGAATCACCGATGATTTTTCTGATTTCCTTATCAATATCAGAGGCGATCTGTTCAGAGTAATTACGAACATTGCTGTAATCCTTGCCGAGGAAGACCTCGTGATTGGAGGAGCCATACATAATGGGTCCGATTTCATCACTCATACCGTAACGAGTAACCATTCCGCGGGCAATATCGGTAGCTCTTTCAATATCGTTAGAAGCACCGGTAGAAATATCACCGATGACAATCTTTTCTGCAACACGACCTCCTAGAAGAACAACGATATCATCGAGCATATCGTTCTTAGAACGGTAACTTTTATCTTCGGAAGGAAGGCTCATTGTGAAGCCACCTGCCATACCTGTGGGCACAATTGAAATCTGATGAACCGGATCCTGACCGGGAAGGAAGTAGGTTGCAAGTGCGTGACCGGCTTCATGATAAGCAGTGAGTCTCTTTTCCTTGTCACTCATCTTACGGGATTTCTTTTCGGTACCGACAACACACTTGATGGTTGCTTCTTCGATTTCATCCATTGTGATAGCCTTCTTATTTCTCTTTGCGGCAAGAAGTGCAGCTTCGTTAAGAAGGTTTTCAAGATCAGCACCGGTAAAGCCTGCTGTTGACTGAGCGATAACCTTAAGCTCAACATCGGGAGCAAGGGGCTTGTTTCTGGCATGAACCTTAAGAATTTCTTCTCTGCCCTTTACATCAGGAGCACCAACAGTAAGCTGTCTGTCGAATCTGCCCGGTCTTAAAAGAGCAGGGTCAAGAATATCAGGGCGGTTGGTTGCGGCGATGATAATAACACCTTCGTTGGCACCAAAGCCGTCCATTTCAATAAGAAGCTGATTAAGAGTCTGCTCTCTTTCATCGTGTCCGCCTCCCATACCGGCACCACGGTGACGTCCGACAGCATCAATTTCGTCAATAAAAAGAATTGAAGGAGCATTCTTTTTAGCCTGGTCAAAGAGGTCTCTTACTCTGGAAGCACCTACACCGACATACATTTCAACAAAGTCCGAACCGGAAATTGAGAAGAAAGGAACTCCGGCTTCACCGGCTACAGCTCTCGCAAGAAGAGTTTTACCTGTACCCGGAGGGCCTACAAGAAGCACACCCTTAGGAATTCTTGCACCCAGCTGATTGAATTTTTCGGGAGTGCGTAAAAATTCAACAATTTCTTCAAGCTCTGCCTTTTCTTCGTCAGCACCGGCAACATCCTTGAAGGTAGTCTTTCTCTTTTCGTCCTTCCCGAGCTTGACACGGGCTTTACCGAAAGAAAGAGTACGGTTGTTTTCATTCATTATATTCTGACCCATTTTGCGGTAAATATAAAACATAAAAGCAACCAGCATAAGGCTGAGCAGGAACATCGGAAGCATACTTGCCCACCAGGAATTATTTGAGCCTCGGATATAATCGTACTTTATCGGAGTTTCAGAGGAGAGATTATACTCAGTTACATAATTGTGTACGTCATTAAGGAAGATATCAACATTAGGAACAGTATAGTTGACAAATTCATCCTTTTCCTTGAGAGAATATCTGAGTGCACCGCTTGAAAGATTCAGTGTATATTCATCAACCTCACCCTCACGGAAAAGCTGCACAACCTGATAATACTTCGGTTTTTCATTTTTGTTGCCGTCACCGGTAAAGTAAGCAAGAGAAACTATAAGAAGAACAGGAATTATGATATAGAGCAGATTCCCCCATTTCTGATTTCCCGCCTTCACCGGCTTATTATTATTTGTTTCCAATATATAATCACTCCTTATTTCGTGTACACTTCCGGCTTAAGAATGCCGACAAAGGGTAGGTTTCTGTAAAACTCATTATAATCGAGACCGTAGCCCACCACGAAAGCATCGGGCACGCATTTACCGGTATATTTAAGCTTAAGCTTAACATTAGGATCTCTTCTTTCGGGCTTATCGAGAAGAGAGCAGCAGGCTACACTTCTGGGATTTCTTCCCTCGAGAACCATCATAAGCTTTTCGAGAGTTTTACCGCTGTCAAATATATCCTCGATTACAAGAATATCATACTCCGAAATGTCATAGGTTATGTCCTTGGTGATATTTACCACGCCCGCAGTGGAGGTGCTTGAGCCGTAATAGCTTTTAGCTGACATAAAGTCGATTTTGCAAGGTATAGTAATGTTTTTCATAAGATCGGACATAAAGCAGACCGAACCCTTAAGCACACAGATAAGAAGAAGATTTTTCCCCTTATAATCTCTGTTGATCTGTTCAGCTATTCCCTCGACAATAGTCTGTATTTCCTCTTCGGAAAGAAGGATTTTCTGAATGTCATTAAGCATAATTTAACCTTCCTTTTTAATTACAAAAATTTTTTTACTTTTTTCATCGGGCATATAAGGTGAATTCACTCCGACACCTTCAACCCAGACAATATTTTCACCGTCGCGAAGAACGGCCATTTTAATCCTGTCCGACTGCGGAATTTTCATCTCATTAAAAAGCTTTTTAAGGCTTTTACTGATTTTTCTGTTATTAAAAGTAAATCTGTCACCCTCTCTTCTCGAAGAAAGGACAAGTTCATTTTTTACCTTTTCGCCATCAAATACATTTTTTTCGCTGCAATTCTCATTGACAGAATATACAGAGTAAGCTCCGTAAGGGCTTTCGGCTCTTCCGTCAATAAACAGACTTTGCCAGGACACGGGTTCATCCACAGTTTTTGCAAAAAGCAGTAAGCCATCTTTTACCCGAGCATATAAACCGGACGCAATTTCAACCTGACCGTTATTCTTCGATATTAAAGAATTGACAAGCTCAGTATGTATATATAACGGTTGCTTGCTCATTTTTTCGCCGAGAAGAATAAGAATTGCTCTTTTTCTTACTGCAGGATGAGCACTAAGCAAGATGTTACGATCATAGGCTCCGTCTTTTTCTGCAATCTTAATAAGCTCGAAAGCAGAGCCTTCTATAAAATCATTTTCCTCACTCAAAACTGCTGCCGTTCGGGAAATATTGCCTTCGTAATAGCTGTTTATTTTTCGGAAATAAGGAATTATATTGTGCCGTATACAGTTCCTTGTGTAATCATCCGTCAGATTGGAGCTATCCGTAATAAAAGGTACACCCTCCTCACTGCAGTAAGCCTCAATTTCCTCTCTTGTGCAGGAAATCAGTGGTCTTATTATGTTCGGCTCTCTCTTAACGGGAATGCCGCAAAGCCCCTTAGAGCCTGTACCGCGAAGAAGATTATAAACAGAGGTTTCAATGCTGTCAGAAAGGGAATGGGCAACAGCGACAGCATCGCAGCCTGCTTTTTCAAAGCATTCATACCTCACCCGTCTTCCGCATTCCTCAGTGCCGATTCCGTATTCAGCTGAAAGAGCCTTGATATCAACCGAATGAACAGTAAGCTCAATCCCCTTTTCGCGGCAATAGTCCCTTACAAGCTTTTCATCTCTGAGTGCTTCGTCACCTCTAAGATTATGATTGATGTGAATCGCCTTGAGGATTATATCGTATTTTTCCTTTAATTTACTTAAAATATAAAGAAGACACATTGAGTCTGCACCGCCGGAAACACCGACAGCGACAGATTTTACCCCTTCGAGCAAGCTATGTTTTTCAATAGTATCAATAACCTTACATATCATTTCTGATAGTCTCCAGATTCGAGAACAATGTATAGTCGCCGTTCCAGGCAACCTTTACGGTAGTCGTGGGACCATGACGGTTTTTGGAAATAATGAACTCCGCTTCGTTAACGGCAGGTCTTTCCATTTCAGAAGGTCCGTCATCCTTTTCTGTGGCATAGTATTCATCCCTGTAAAGCATTATAACGATGTCAGCATCCTGCTCGATTGAGCCTGATTCACGAAGGTCGGAAAGCTGGGGCTTATGAGATTTTCCTCTGCCCTCGGTTGTACGGGCAAGCTGAGCAAGAACAACAACGGGAATGTTGAGATCCTTTGCCATAAGCTTTAGATTTCGAGTGATTTCAGAAACCTCCTGAACACGGCTTTCAACTCTTGTTCCGCTCTTCATAAGCTGAAGATAGTCAACAAAAACTGCATCAACATCACGGAGTCTTCTTATTCGTGATTTCATTTCCGATACTGTCATATTTGATGTATCATCAAAATATAGCTCACAGTTACTGAGAAGTGCAGTTGCCGTTGCAAGCTTTGCCCACTCATCACCGGATATATTGCCCGTTCTCATCTTTGTGCTTTCAACTCGTGCTTCGGTAGAAAGCACTCTTTGAGCCAGCTGCTCCTTCGTCATTTCAAGAGAAAAGAAAAGAACCTTCTTTTTACCCATCATTGCAGTATTGCGTGCAAGGTTAAGAGCAAGACTCGTTTTACCCATAGCGGGACGGGCGCCGATAATTACAAGGTCCGATCGGTTAAGACCGGTGATAGCCTTGTCAAGATCAGTAAAGCCGGTAGTAAAGCCCTTATACTTATCTCTGTCGGCTGAACTCAGCTTCTGAAGCTTATCATAAACCTCATTAACGATAATATCGCCGATTCTTGTGGGGCCCTTTGATACTCTGCCCTGTCTGATATCGTAAATCTGCTGCTCGGCAGATTCAAGAAGCGTATCAGCAGGTTCAGTTGAGCTTGAAGCCTCGTCAATTATTTTTTTCGAAACACTTATAAGTGCACGTATATGATATTTTTCGCGGATTATATTTGAATATTCCTCGACGTTTTCCGTTGAAGGAACAATCTGAGTAAGCTGAAAGAGATATTGCTTACCGGTTGCATCATCGTAAATCTTTTCCTGCTTAAGCTTTTCAAGAACAATAAGAACGTCGATTTTACCTCCGAGAGCATCAATCTCCTGCATTATGGTGAAGATTGCCTTATGCTGAGGAAGGTAAAAATAATCAGGCTTTACAATGATAAGAACCTGGGTTATGCAGGCCGGGTCAATAAGGATAGAGCCTAAAACTGCCTGCTCCGCTTCAAGTGAATAAGGCATATTTATATCATCAACCGATGAGAAAGAACTATACTGTTCAACCGCCATTATTTTCACCTCTTTTTTCTTTGGTATATCAATCCTTAATTATTCACCGACCATTACGAAAAGCTTTGCAGAAATGCCCTGATAAAGCTTAACCTCAAATTCATAAGTGCCGAACTGCTTGATATCGTCAACAACAACCTTTCTTTTGTCAACCTTGATACCGAATTCACTTGCGAGCTTTTCAGCGATTTCCTTGCTTGTCACAGAGCCGAAAAGCTTTCCGTTCTGTCCTGCCTTTGCAGTTATGCGGATTGTTTTCCCTGAAATTTCTTCAGCGCTTTTCTTTGCTGCTGCTGTTTCAGTTTCGATTCTGTATTTTTCGGCCTGCTCGCGGTTTTTAAGCTCAGACATATTCTGAGCATTAGCCTCAACTGCCAAATTTTTCGGAAAAAGAAAGTTTCTTGCATAGCCGTCAGAAGCATTTACAAGCTGTCCTTTTTTACCTAAACCTTTAACATCCTGTTTTAATACAACCTTCATTATATTTTACCTCCGTTATAAATTACTGTAATATTCATCAATTGCTCTTTTGAGCGTTGTTTCAGCCATTTCAAGAGAAATATCGCCAAGCTGACAAGCCGACATTGTCTGATGACCGCCTCCGCCGAGACTTTCCATTATAAGCTGAACATTCACTTCGCCGTAGGATCTTGCAGAAATGTTTATTTCGTTACCCTGAACGAAAACAACAAACGAAGCTTTTATGCCTTCAATGTTCAGCATTTCGTCCGCCGCCTGCGAAGTAACAAGTCTTATTCCCTCAAATTCATTTTCAACAAAGGATATAGCACATTCTTTGTATTCCTGAGCCATATCAATGATTGAATTTCTGTTTCGAAAAAGCCCCATATCATTTGAAAACAGCTTTTTACATTCGACAGTATTTGCACCTCTTGAACGAAGATAGGCCGCCGCCTCAAAGGTGCGCACACCTGCTCTTAAAATAAAATTACGTGTATCAAGCATTATACCCGAAAGAAGAGCTGTAGCTTCAAAACGTCCTATCACAGGTTCACTGTCAACATACTGGGCAATTTCCGCTACCATTTCCGAAGCCGATGAAGAGCTCGGAAGATGATAAAACATAATAGTGTTTTCAATATATGAAACCGACTTTCTGTGATGGTCGATAACCATAATCTTTTTTACCTTACCAACAAGCTCAGGACTTTCGGTAAAAGCCTGCTTGTGGGTATCGGTTATTATAAGCAGAGTATTATCTGTTAAATATTCATCAGCCTTCAAAGGAGAAATGAGCTGACTTCCTCCCTTATCCTCCCTGAACAAATCAACAAGAGGACCGGCAAGAGTATTTTTTTCGTTAATTACAATGTGAGCCGGTTTAGTAAAATGTTCAGCAATATTCAGCATACCGACACAAGATCCGAAGGAATCAAAATCAGAAAATCTGTGACCCATAACAAGGACATTATCACAGTCAGAAATTATTTCTGCAATTGTCTTTGCAATAAGTCTTGTTCTGACCTTGTTTTTCTTTTCAAAGCCTGCTGAAACACCGCCGTAAAAAACATACTCAGTATCTTTTTTGATTGCTACCTGGTCACCGCCGCGGCTCTGCGCCATATCAAGAGCCTGCCTTGCAAAGCTGTTTGCTTCGATTAAATTATCACTTTTACCGATACCGATTGAAAGAGAGATGTCAGTGCTTTTTCCCTCATAGGTAAATTTTCGGATATCCTCAAGGATGGTAAATTTATCATTTATCATACGCTGTAGATTGATTTCTTCAGCAAAGATTAACATTCTTGCATTTGAAAACTTTCTGCAAAGACAACCGTATGAGGTAGCCCAATCGTCAATCATCTGCTCAGTGTAGCTGAAAATCGAAGTACAATCACTTTCTCTGAAATTCTGATATACTTCGTCTGCATTATCAATAACCGTAAGCATTACGGACGGTCTTGAATCAAGATATTTCTTTTCAGTTTTCTTAAGCTCTGTCTGATTAAAGAAATAGATAAGATAAATTATCTCGCCTTCACCGATATCAATTTCATTGGTAAAAACCGAATAGTAATGACTATTGACATAAACCGAATAACCTCTTCCGGCAAGCATATCATCAATATTATCTTTATTCAGCAGAGCTTGAATTTTGCTATCGCGAGTGGCTTTGGTTATCGAAAAATCCGAAGCAAAGCTGGTGTTGAACCATATGACTGTGCCATCCTTTTCGGTAGCAGCACAAGGAACCGTAAGCTCATCAAAAGCTTTGCCGGGTCCTAAATTCAATTCATCATACACTGTGCTGATTTTGCTTAACAGTCTTGCCTTTTTACGGCTGTGATGACTTATCTTTGCAACAGCCAGAGCACCTACAACTGCAAGACCTATTACACCGACATTACGGTTATAAAACAGTACAGCAACAAAAAAGGCAACAGCAGCTGCAAATGACACCAACGACACATCGTAGGCTTTCCATAATTTTTTCATCTTTTAAATCTCCATAAGAATGGGTAAAATCATAGGACTTCTCTTTGTTCTTTCATACATAAGTCTGGAAATATCATCGCGGATTCTGCCCTTAATAGCACCCCAATCCCTGATGTTTTTATCGTAGCACCGCATAAGGGTTTCATATGCAGTATTTTTTGCATCCTCAATGAGTTCTTCTGCTTCTTTTACGAAAACGAAGCCTCTTGAAACTACTTCAGGTCCCGAAACAAGCTCACCTGTCACCCCGTCAAGAGTGGCAACAACAATAATTATACCGTCCTGAGCAAGATGCTTACGGTCACGAAGAACAACAGAGCCGACATCACCGACACCCGAGCCATCAACAAACACTTTACCCGCAGGAACGTTTACAATTGTTTTTATATAATCCTCACAAAGCTCAACCTGAGTTCCGTTATCGGCGAGAATAATGTTCTTTTTATCAATTCCGATTGAAACAGCAAGCTCGGCATGCTTCTGAATATGCTTCTGTTCACCGTGAACGGGAATAAAATATTTCGGCTTGACGATGCTGAGCATAAGCTTCAGCTCTTCGCGGCAAGCGTGTCCGGATACGTGAACATCATACATCTTTTCATATACAACCTCTGCGCCAAGCTTCATAAGCTCGTTGACAACTCTGCCGACGGTCTTTTCGTTGCCGGGAATAGGTGTTGCAGAGATAATAACATAATCATTGGGACCGATTGCAACCTTTCTGTGATCGGAACGTGCCATTCTTGTTAAGGCGGACATAGGCTCACCCTGGCTGCCCGTTGTAATGAGTACAACCTGATCATCGGTATAACGGTTAATCATATCAAGCTTGATAAGAATACCTTCAGGCACCTTAAGATATCCAAGCTCTGCACTGATTGCAACAACATTTTCAAGGCTTCTGCCCGAAAGAGCTACCTTTCTGCCGAATCGCTCAGCGACATTTATAATCTGCTGGACACGGTGGATATTTGAGGCAAAGGTTGCAACAATAATCCTTCTCTTTTGTGCTTTTCTGAAAAGCAGCTCAAAGGAGTCGCCGACCTTTCTTTCGCTTTCGGTGTAACCGGGTCTTTCGGCATTGGTAGAGTCAGCCATCATACAAAGGACACCCTCTTTACCAAGCTCAGAAAAACGGGAAATATCAATCATTCCACCGTCAATGGGTGTTGAGTCAATTTTAAAGTCACCGGTATGAACTATTGTGCCGCCGTCACACTTGATTGCGAAGCCGACAGCGTCAGGGATTGAATGGTTAACATGGATAAATTCAACGGTAAAGCCGCCAAGCTTAACGCTGTCACCTGCTTTAACGACGTTGAGCTTTGCAGAGCCGAAGAGTCCGTGCTCCTTGAGCTTGCACTCAATAAGACCGTTTGTAAGACGGGTGCTGTACACAGGTATATTAACACTCTTAAGAAGATAAGCAAGTGAACCGATATGGTCTTCGTGACCGTGAGTGATGAAAATACCTCTCACCTTATCGGCATTCTTTTCGATATATGAGAAATCAGGAATTACAAGGTCGATACCAGGCATATCCTCATCAGGGAAAGCAAGACCGCAGTCGACAAGAATAATATCATTTTTATATTCAAACAAAGTAATGTTTTTACCGACTTCGTTAAGTCCGCCAAGAAACGCAACTCTTACGGGACTTGCTTTTTTCTTGTTTTTTCCGGAACCTGAATTTTTCTTACCTGAAGAAGCTTCAGACTGAGGCTTTTTCTTTTTTATATTAAGAGACTTAGCAGGTTTGTTTTTTGATACAGTGTTTTTTGATGCAATATTTTTATTCTGCTGCTTCTGATTCTGTTTAGTGTTCTGATTTTGTTTCTGATTTTGTTTTTGATTCTGTTTAGCGTTCTGATTCGAATTCTGTATATTTTTCTGACTGTTATTCTGTTTTTGCTTTTTTTCGCTCATTAACTGAAATTCACTCCTTTACTGATATTTTAATATATATCCGAACATTAATTTTCCAAATTGATTACAACTGACCATAATAATGCATTATAAGTTATAATACTATTTTTTGCACTTTATGTCAATAATCTTAAAATATTTTATATCATATGTTAGGCACAAATAGGCATAAAGTATTCATCGTTTCACTTGACAAATGCTTTTTAAGAGATAAAATATAAGCATAGGTTATGAAAGGAATGTTAAATATGCACTCGATTAAAAAGATTTTCAGCCGACTGATAACATTTTTCTCCCTTGCATTTCTTTACCCGTGTATATACAGAATGAACGCAGGAAAGCCTGTTGATAAAAATAAAATTATTTTTTTGAATGTCAGAGGTAATGACCTCAGCAATAATTTCACATTACTTTACAAGACTCTTGAAGACAAGAAAAAGTTTACCGTTGTAATTCACAATCTTTTCACCGGCAGCTGCTCGCGTACTGAATATATTAAAAGATGTGCTGCTTACATTAAGGATCTCGCAACAGCGAAATATGTTTTTCTCGATGAAGCAACTCATATAACGGGAAAAATAGATATAAGATCCGAAACTTCCGTAATTCAGCTCTGGCACGGTTGCGGTGCCTTTAAAAAATTCGGCTACAGCACTGCGACCGCCGCATTTGGTGCTACAGCAGCAACTATGGAAAGATTTCCTCCCAATAAAAACTATTCTCTCGTTACAGTAAGCTCCGAAGAGGTAATTCCTCATTTTGAAGAAGCCATGGGATACAGCGATAAAAAAGACGTAGTAAAAGCTACCGGAGTAAGCAGAACTGATGTGTTTTTTGATGAAGAATTTATAAAGAACGCTTACAGTAAATTGTATTCAGTATTTCCCAACGCCAAGGACAAAAAAGTTATTCTTTATGCACCGACCTTCCGTGGGAATGTGGAAACGGCAATTTCTCCCGACCGTCTTAATTTTGAAAAGATGTCTGAGAAGCTTTCCGACGAATATGTTCTTATTCTTAAGTATCACCATATTGTTAAATCTGCTCCTAAAATAACTGATGAGGCAGAAGGTTTTGTTGCGGATTTAACCGAAAAAATGAATATCAGTGAGCTTCTCTGTGTAAGTGACATATGCATTTCTGACTATTCTTCACTTGTTTTCGAATATTCTCTTTTCGGAAAACCTATGATATTTTTTGCATATGACCTCGAAGATTATTTTGAAAGCAGAGGCTTTTATTACAATTACGAGGATTTTACTCCGGGCCCCGTTTTTAAAACAACAGATGATGTTATTGACTATATTCTTAATATAGAAAAAAGATTTGACCGGGATGAAGTCACAGCCTTCAGAAACAAATTTATGAGCGCATGCGACGGAAAAGCAACTGAAAGAATAATATCTGCACTTTTCGATGACAAGTAAAATAGCAAGAAAATTATGCCAAAGTATAGTTGTTATATTGACAAAATGTTGATTTCGTGTACAATATATTGGGAATACACTGACTAAGTAATTATTTATGAAAGGATGTTCGGTATGGGTTTAAAAAGTGCACTTCAAAGCACCTTTCTTTATACAATTTATCTCTTTTTCGTTAAATATACAAGAAAGACAGTTAAATTTATCAAAAAGAAGGTTAAAAGATTTTTCAACCGAATAAGAAGTTTTATACGCGGCAAATATAACCGTCTTTACACAGAGCATGTCCTTGCACATCTCTATCCGTCGATTTATAAAAAATATTCAAAGCTGCCCGTTGATGAAAAGAAGGTTGTTTTCATTGAAATCAGACTTCCGAAGCTTACAAACAGCATGCAGCTTATGTACGATAACCTTTATGCAAATACAGATTTCGACCTTCACTGTCACTTTTTAAGAAACACTTTTGTAACAAGAAAAGAATACCGTGAAAGATGTAAAGCTATGGTAAAGGATATTGCAACGGCAAAATATGTATTCTTTGACGAGGCAACAAATGTAACAGGCAGATTTGTCACAAGGCCTGAAACCGTCATCACTCAGCTGTGGCACGGCTGTGGAGCCTTCAAAAAATTCGGTTTCAGCACCGCTGATGCGATTTTCGGTGCATCAAGAAAGGATATGGAAAGATATCCCTTCAACCGAAATTATACCCACGTAACTGTAAGCAGTCCCGAGGTAATTTGGGCTTATGAAGAGGCGATGCAGTATTCCCACGAAAGCGGCGTCGTCAAGGCTCTCGGCAGTAGCCGTACAGATATTTTCTATGACAAGGATTTCATTGAAAAATCCTACGATATACTTTATGAGCGTTTTCCTGCCGCAAAAGGCAAGAAGGTTATTCTTTATGCTCCCACCTTCCGAGGAAGAGTCGCAAGAGCAAAGTCACCCGATGTGCTCGAACTGTCAATGCTTTATGAGGCTTTAGGTGATGATTATGTGGTTATTATGAAGCATCACCCGCTTGTAAGAAAAAGACCCGAAATTCCCGAAGAACTTATCGGCTCATTTGCAGTTGACTTTACAGACGATATGTCAATTGAATCACTTCTCTGTGTAAGTGATATATGTATTTCCGACTATTCATCACTCATCTTTGAATATTCACTTTTCGAAAGACCGATGATTTTTCTTGCTCACGACCTCAATGAGTTCTTTGATTGGAGAGGCTTTTATTACGATTATGACGAGCTTACTCCGGGTCCCATCGTATCAACCAACGAAGAAATCATTGAATATGTTAAAAAGATTGAAAAGGGCTTTGACAAGCAAGAGGTTATTGACTTCCGTAACAAATTTATGAGTGCCTGCGACGGAAATGCAACTCAGAGAATTATCGACACCGCCATGGGCGATGATTATAATCGCTTCAAAAAAGCTGTTCCCCTTCCAAAGGATGATTATCATCTTATACCGAGTGCCGACGATTTTAAAGGCTTTGTTAAATGACAGGAACAAAAAACAAACCGTAACGCACGGGGTTGTTAAGGACAGAAATAAACAATCATACATTGTGAGGCACTTTTTACAAGGTGTCTCACAATTTTTTCGGTATGTATAAGTGATATTGCAAATTGAAATTTGCAGTTATATTTTTGATAAAAAACTGCCGAGTGTCCTTACGAACACTCGGCTAATCCATCGGTCTGTTTTTGTTTGCTTTTACAATTGACAATTCAGACCTAATGCTGTATACTAAATCAGTAAGGCAGATATGTTTCTGTAATTAAAAATTAATTAGAGGTGATTAAAAATGATATATGCAGTTATCGCCGCAGGCGGCATCGGCAGCAGAATGGGTAATGTAGAAAAGCCCAAGCAGTATCTTATTTTGAAGGATAAGCCAATCATCGCACATACCGTCGAAAAGTTTTATGTGAACGACTGTTTCCGTAAGATTATAATCCTCTGCCCTGAGCAGTGGGTAAACCATACAAAGAGCATTCTTAAAAAGCATCTTCCTCAGGATGACCGTGTTGTTGTTCTTCAGGGCGGAAGCACAAGAAACGAAACCATTATGAATGCTATTAAGTTCATTGAGGAAACAGATGGTCTTGACGACGAAACAATTATCGTAACCCACGACGCAGTAAGACCCTTTGTTACAGCAAGAATTATCAGTGAAAACATTGAAGCTGCTCTTAAATATGGTGCAACCGATACCGTTGTTCCCGCAACTGACACAATCGTTGAAAGTCAGAACGGTACAGTTATCAGCAATATCCCCGACAGAAGCAAGCTTTATCAGGGACAGACACCTCAGGCTTTCAAAGCAAAGCTTCTCAAGGATTTATATTACAGCCTTACCGAAGAAGAGAAGGACATTCTTACCGATGCTTGTAAGATTTTCAGCATGAAGGGCCACGATGTTCATCTCATCGACGGTGAAGTTCACAACATCAAAATCACATATCCCTATGATTTGAGAGTTGCTATGGCACTTCTTGACGAAGAAATCAAATAATTCTGAAAGGAAAAGTCAATGCTTAATACAGTATACAGATTAACACAGCCCAGAAAAATAGAAATCGCCTTCAGCGAAATCGATATTTTCAGCGACAATGTGATAGTAAGACCAACTTATCTTTCAATTTGTAACGCTGACCAAAGATATTTTCAGGGCACAAGAGATCCCAAGGCGCTTGCTGAAAAGCTTCCGATGGCTCTTATTCATGAGGCTGTCGGTGAGGTTGTCTATTCTCGTGATGAGGAATTCAAGCCAGGTGATTTCGTAGTTATGATTCCCAACACTCCCACAGAAACAGACGAAATTATTTCTGAAAACTATCTCCGTTCAAGTAAATTCAGAGCCAGCGGCTTTGACGGATTTATGCAGGAATATGTTTCTATCAGCGCTGACAGGCTTGTGAAGCTTCCCGCTGATATTAATCCCGCAGTTGCATCCTTTACAGAAATTGTATCGGTAAGCGTTCATGCAATTTCCCGTTTCTTAAGATTTTCTCATGAAAGAAGAGAATCAATCGGTGTTTGGGGTGACGGAAATCTCAGCTATATTACCTGCGTTTTCCTCAGAAAGTTTTTCCCCGACGCAAAGATTTATGTTTTCGGTGTTGTTCCGAAAAAGCTCGCTGATTTCACATTTGTTGACGAAACATATCTTACAACAGAAATTCCTGCTGATATGAACTTCGACCACGCCTTTGAATGTGTCGGCGGCAATGGCTCCCAGATTGCCATCAATCAGATTATTGACTACATCAAGCCTGAAGGTACAATTTCAATACTCGGTGTAAGTGAATATCCCGTACCCATCAACACAAGAATGGTTCTTGAAAAGGGTCTTCGCATTTTCGGAAGCAGCAGAAGCGGTCGTGAAGACTTTGTGAAGACAGTTGAAATGTATAAAGAGTTCCCCGAAATCGTTGAATACCTCAGCCATATGGTCGGTTATGTTAAGCCCGTCAGAACGATCAAGGATATGATGGAAGCCTTTGACCTGGATATCAACAAGGCATTCGGTAAAACCGTAATGAAATGGGAAAAGTAATTTAATCGAAAACAAACAAATATCCCTCGGCGTAATGCCGAGGGATTCTTTCTTTATTGAGGATTAAAGTCCTGTCTTTTCTCTGATATAGTTTCTTGCAAGAACTGCATATTCATAGGGATTTGCGATT
Source organism: Acutalibacteraceae bacterium (assembly GCA_045603665.1). Classification (GTDB taxonomy): domain Bacteria; phylum Bacillota; class Clostridia; order Oscillospirales; family Acutalibacteraceae; genus UBA6857. The sequence continues at coordinate 48,872 of JAZUMO010000063.1, read as the reverse complement.
GCAGGATCCTGCTCAGCTTCAACAACTACCCAGCCTTCGTAACCTGCCTCATCAAGAACATCAAATACGGGAGTGAAGTCAAAATCACCGTCACCGGGAACCGTGAATGAGCCTGCACGAACTGAATCAAGGAAGCTGTAGCCCTTTGCCTTTGCATCTTCAATTACATTCTTACGGATACTCTTGAGATGAACGTGCTTAACTCTGTGAACATACTTTTTAAGAACACCGATTACATCCTCACCGCTGAATGAAAGATGTCCTGTATCAAAAAGAAGATAAACAAGATCGGGATCTGTGATTTCCATAAGCTTGTCAATTTCTTCAGCTGTCTGTACACCGGTACCCATATGATGGTGAACGGTAAAGTACATACCCTTTTCTTTAGCAAGTCTGCCCATTTCATTGAAGCCTTTTGCGATAAGCTCCCACTGTTCGTCGGTGTAAACGGGCTTTTCACCAAAGATACTTACATCCTTACCCTGGATGCTGTTACCCTGCTCAGAGGCACCGATAACCTTTGCACCGAGAGCATGAAGGAAATCTCTGTGCTTGATGAAGGCATCAATTGTTGCGTCGTAGCCTTCAGAAAGAAGAAGTGAAGAGAACCAGGCATTACAGATTCTCATTCCGCGTACCTCAAGCTTATGCTTGAGTGTTTCAACATCCTTAGGATATTTATTACCGATTTCGCTGCCGGTGAAGCCTGCAAGAGCCATTTCGCTTACGCACTGCTCAAAGGTGTTTTCTGCACCGAGATCGGGCATATCATCGTTTGTCCATGCAATAGGAGCAATAGCAAGATTTACTTTTTCTTTGTTAAGCATTTTAAATTCTCCTTTTTATTAATATAAACGAGCCTTTTCAATGTTGGCTTTCATATCTTCATAGCATTCGTGTACTCTGTCGCTTTCGGAAACCTCAGCAACACCGACTCTCCACCAGGAGTCATAACCGTCAGTCATTGACTTATGGGCAACCTTGATATCAAAGAGAGTGGGTACAGTTTGATTTTTGGCATCCTCAAGAGCTTCATAAAGTTCTTTATCTGTAGTTATTCTGTAAGCCTTACAGCCGTAGCCTTCAGCAATTTTTGCATAGTCGGTATAGATAACATCACCGTCAAGGAAGCCGCTTTCGGTTCTTCTTGTAAATCTTGTGCCGAAGGTATCTGTACCCTGACCGTTCTGAAGATTTTCTATACATCCCCAGCCGCTGTTATCAAAGAGCATAATATTTACTTTCTTGTTTTCCTGAACAGCGGTATAAAGCTCACTGTGGAGCATAAGGAATGAGCCGTCACCAACCATAGAATAAACTTCCTTATCGGGTACAGCAAGCTTTGCGCCTAATGCACCGCAGATTTCATAACCCATACAAGAGAAGCCGTATTCAACATGATAAGTATAAGGAGCCTTCGTCTTCCAAATTCTCTGAAGACATCCGGGAAGTGAGCCTGAGGAACCGATTACAATTGAATCATCGGCGATGACTTCATTAATAATGCCGAGTGCTCTTGTTTGTGAAAGAACACCGTCAACAGCAGGTGCGTTATAGCAACGGGTGATTTCAGCATCAAAGGAATCCTTTGCTTCAGCTATTTCGGTTGTCCACTTTGACTTATAGCCGTCAAGCTTTGCCATTATGGCTTCGACGGAAAGCTTTGCATCAGCAATAACAGCAGTTGAATCCATCTTGAATGCATCAAAGGAGCAAACATTGATTGAAAGCATCTTTACATCCGGATTCTGGAAGCCCCACTTTGAGCAGGTTGTAAAGTCAGTAAGTCTTGTACCGACAGAAATTACGAGATCGGTCTTTTTGGCAATTGCATTGGCAGCAGCACCGCCCGTAACGCCGCAACCGCCCATATTGAGAGGATGAGAATAAGGAATCTGGCCCTTACCGGCCTGTGTTTCACCGATGGGAATATTATATTTTTCAGCAAAAGCAAGAACTGCTTCGTAGCTTTCGGAATATGTAACACCGCCGCCGACAACAAGCATAGGCTTTTCAGCATTTTTAATAAGCTCGACAGCAGCATCGATTTCTCTTTCGGAAGGAACTCTTCTGTCCATATACCAGACTCTCTTCTGAAGGAAGTAGTCGGGATAATCGAAAGCTTCAGCCTCGACATCCTGAGGCATTGCGATACAGACAGCACCGGTGTCTGCAGCATCGGTAAGGACACGCATAGCGTTGATGCAGGCTGTCATAAGCTGCTCGGGACGTTCAATTCTGTCCCAATATTTACAAACAGCACGGAAAGCATCGTTTGATGTTGTTGCATAAGATGTGGGCTGTTCAATCTGCTGTAAAACCGGGTCAGGCTGACGGCATGCAAAGGTGTCACCGGGAAGAACAAGAAGAGGAATTCTGTTCGCAGTGGCGGTACCGCAGGCTGTTACCATATTGAGAGCACCGGGGCCGATTGAGGATGTGCAGGGAATAATCTTACGTCTGTTATTCTGCTTTGCAAAAGCAATGGCGGCGTGAGCCATACCCTGTTCGTTATGTCCCTGATAATATGTAAGACTATGACCGCCCTGCTCAAGAGCCTGGCCGATACCGACAACGCAGCCGTGACCGAAAATACCGAAGATACCGTCAACAAACTTTGTCTCTTTTCCGTCAAAGCTTACATACTGATTGTCGAGAAACTTCACAAGAGCCTGAGCCATTGTAAGAAGCATATTTAATCAATCCTTTCTTGAATTAATTCTCTAATAAACACTTCAAGGAGTGCATTTTACTGCACTCCCAAAGCAAAAATTACATAATTTCGGAAATTTTAACGGGTCTGCCTTCTTTAACGGATTTCTTTGCTGCAAGAGCTACAAGAATTGAATTGAGACCATCAAGTCCTGTGGTTGGTGTAGGCTTGTCGTTGAGAACTGCATCAACAAACTGAACCATTTCATCACGGAAGGACTGCATATATCTTTCGAGGAAGAAATAAAGAGGCTTGTCAGTTGTAACACCGTCGCTGTTCATAACTGTAACATTAGTCGGTGTATCGTTTGAAGCCATTGCTGCACCAAGTGAGCCGAATACTTCAATTCTCTGGTCATAACCGTATGCTGCACGGCGGCTGTTGTCAATAACACCGAGTGCACCGTTTTCAAACTTAAGGTTGATAATGGCTGTATCAACATCACCTGCTTCACCGATTGCAGGATCAACAAGGCAGGTTGCACTTGCGTAAACCTCTGTTACATCGCTGCCTGCAAGAAAGCGAGCCATATCGAAATCGTGAATTGTCATATCAAGGAACATACCGCCTGAAACTGCAGCATATTCTGCCGGAGGAGGCTCAGGGTCACGGGAAGTAATTTTGATAAGCTCAAGGTTACCTACCTTGCCTTCGTTGATAAGTGAACGGACATGAGCGAAGTTATGGTCAAAGCGTCTGTTAAAGCCTACCTGAAGCTTTACGCCTGCCTCTGCTACTGCATCGATAACAGCATTTACTTTTTCAGGTGTAAGATCAACGGGCTTTTCGCAGAATACATGCTTGCCTGCCTTAGCAGCTTCAATTGAAATGTCAGCGTGTGTGTCCGTGGAAGAACATACAAGAACTGCATCAATATCCTTATCAGCAAGCATTTCCTTGTAGTCACCGTAAACCTTTTCAATACCGTATTTGTCAGCAAGCTCCTGCAAGCCGTCTTTGAAAACGTCAGTAATACCAAGCACCTTTGCAGTAGGTACATTGTATGTAATTGACTGCATGTGGACTTTACCGATACGACCTGCACCGATAATGCCGATGTTCAACTGTTTCATTATTTTTCAGCCTCCGTTATTATATGAAAATAGAATTTCGTGCTTTCAGCACTATTCAGGGCAATTATAACACAAAGAACATCCATATTCAAGAAAAATACGGATGTTCTTTAAAATATTTTCAATTTTTTATCTCACGGGAACAAGATAGAACTCAAATTCAAGCTCATCCTTAAGATATACTCTGTATTGCTTAAGAGTATCTGGGCCGCAGCTGTTTGTGCCGGTGCCGCGTATAAATCCGTCGATATTTACAGAAACAAAATCTTCGTTCTTTATATCCTCGAGATGTTTTGCCTTTTCAAGCATCTCATTACTGTAATTATGAGCACTGAATGAGAACGGCTTTTCATTAGCACAAATCATAACGCCCTTTCCGTCGCTGTCGGTAAGCTTTACATAACGGCACTCACCGTGGTTTCCGTTATCCTGAGGTCTTATGTAATCAACGTTGAGGCCGTCAACAGTTGAAGAATAAATACCCATTATACTCTGCTCTTTGAAGTCAGGAAGATTCTCAAGATCGCCGAGACCGTAATATTCAACATTCTGCAATGCCTTGTCAAGCTTGACATTAACACCGAAGCGCGGAAGCTCTATTGGCTTAAGCTGACGTTTTTCAACCTCTATTTCTGCCTTTACATAAACCTTTCCGTCAGGATAGATTCTGTATTTGAGCTCGTATTCATAAACCGACTTTTCCTTCAGGCAAAGCATCCATTCAGTCTTAACCTTGACAACGCCGTTCTTTTCTCTGCACTTGATTTCCTTGAATTCAACCTTGACCGCATCAAAGCCCTGTTTTTTCCAGCCTTTAACGATATTTCTGTCATTATCAAGATATGCACGGTAAATATTTGCCCCGAAGCCTTTACCGTCAGCAATATACTCTTTACCGTCAACGATATAACTGAGAAGTGCACCGTCTTTTTTCGAGAAAGCTATACTACCCTTTTCAAATGAAACGATATACTTTTCTTTTGTCTGAGAAACCTCCAGCTTTCCTTCCGTTGCAATTTCAGGCTCAGCAATCTTTTCGTTAAGAATAATCTGCTCCTTAGCAATCTCATCGCCTTCGGCAGTTTTATAGATAAATGTTATATAATAATCCTTGTCCTTGCCGACAGCCTTGTGAGAAACAGTAACCTCTCTTGTTTCAAGGGGTGGAATTATAACATCTATATCCCCTTTTTCAGCTACCCTACCTTCCTCAAGAAGCTCATAAGAAATTTTTATATCAGAGGAGTCGGTGAATGCCTTTGTATTTTTAAATAAATATGTATTTTCATTTACATGTTTACATCTTACGGGTCTGTAAACGTTTTTCATTTCATAAGCACCGGTGTGAGGTGTTCTGTCAGGATAAACAAGACCGTCAACGCAGAAGTTATCATCATGAATTCTTTCACCGTGGTCGCCGCCGTAGGTATATTTATACTTACCTTTTTCGTGGTACACACTATGGTCAGCCCACTCCCAGATACAACCGCCGGCAAGGTTTTCGTAGGTATAAATAAGATTCCAGTAATCCTCGAGAGATCCGGGTCCAACACCCATTGCGTGGCAATATTCACAAAGGAAATGGGGCTTATTTTTATATCTTCTGCCAAGCTTATGCTGACCGATTTTTTCGAGAAGAGAAGGTATCTGATACATTTCGGATATAACATCATAAGAGCCTCTTGGTGTTCTGATAGCACCTTCATAATGAACAGGAATATCAGTTACAGACTTAAGACGCTTGCAGCATTCATCATGATTTTTCCATCCGCCCGACTCATTACCGAGACTCCACATCGTAACTGAGGGATGGTTTTTATCTCTTTCATACATTCTCATTACACGGTCATCGTAACGCGGAAGCCAATTTTTATCGTTACTGATAATATTAGGCTTACCGGTAAAATGAAGCTTATCGTTAAACTGTGTGCCGTGAGTTTCAATGTCGGCTTCGTCAATTACATAAAGACCGTATTCGTCACAAAGAGAAAGGAAAACGGGATCGGGAGGATAATGGGATGTTCTGACAGCATTAACGTTGAGCTTCTTCATAAGAAGAATATCCTTAAGAAGATCATCGACGCTCATAACATAGCCTGTCTTTTCGTGAGTATCGTGATGATTAACACCTTTGAATTTGATAAGCTTTGAATTAAAATAAAATCTTTCGCCGTCGATTTTAACAGTTTTGAAGCCAATGATATTCTTCATGCATTGAAGGATTTCGTTGCCCTGCTTAAGAGAAATAACAAGAGTGTATATTTCGGGAGTTTCAGCACTCCACTGCTTCACCTTAAGCACACCGAAATCAAGCTTTGTTTTATAGGCAGCGGTAGCCTCTCGGCAAGCAATAACCTCGCCGTCTTTTAAAAGCTCGGCACAAACCGTTTTACCGCTGAAGTTTCCGCCGAGAATATCGGCATTTATCTCAAGAGAATAGCCCTCCTGCTTTTCGGCAGTAATCGCATGAAAATCAAAAACATATTCCGAAGGATTTTCCGTAACATATACATCACGGAAGATGCCGTTTTCTCTAAACATATCCTGACATTCAAGATATGTGCCGTTGCACCATTTTGACACAATAGCAAGAAGCTCGTTTTCACCTTCGGTTACATAATCCTTAAGTAAAAATTCGGCACTGTTGTGACTTCCTTCGCTGTAACCGACATATTTTCCGTTGACATAAAGAGTAAGAGAAGAACAGACACCAAGGAATGTAATGATCGGATTGGCAGTATTTTTGACGGTGAACTTTTTAAAATAAACACCTGCCGACATTTCATCGGGAACATTGGGAAGAGTCATCGGAAACTCATATCTTGTATTAAGATAGCAGGGCTGCTCATATCCCGTTCTTTGCCAGGTTGAGGGCACAGTAATGTCGTCAAAAGACATATTATCTGTGTCAATAACAGTGGGCAAACGGGAGATTTTTTCATAATAACGGAACTTCCATTCACCTGAAATGACATTCACGGAATCACTTGAATATCTTTCTGTAAGAGAGTTTTGCTTAAGAAGCTTTGTTTTATCCGAATAAGGAACGAAATAGCTTCTTCCTGCAAGCTTATTCTGCTCATAAATTTTAAAGTCATTGATGCTGAGTTTTTTGATCTGATACTTCATAATTTTTCCTTGAACAAAAAGTTCTTTCCTTTCGTGCCAGAATATTACGATTATTATAGCATATCTTCATTAACTTTTCAACAGATATTTATTTGATTTTCAGGCTTCTGATCTTACTGTATGCTCCGAAAATTTTCTTTGAACCGTAAAGCTTGCAGGCGCGGATTTTGAACCGATATATTTTACCGCTTTCAAGCTTTTTAATTGTCTTTTTGTTCTTGTTCGAAACATAAATTGTTTTTACTGTATTTTCTTTACGAAAGCTTTCCGTTGCATAAGAAATCTCATATCCGCTGACGCCACTTATCTTTTTCCACTTAAGAGTTGCCTCTGATTTTTCCAAAGATTTTACGCTGACAAGCTCTGCCCTTTTCGGCTTTGTACAGACAGTAATCGTGCTTTCTATGCTCTCCGTATCATTGCCGACAGCAATAATTTTAAAGGAATACTTCTTTGATTGGGAGAGATTTTTAACTGTTACAGATGTATTTTCAGTAAAAAGATTTTTCCGGATCTTTTTATCAGCGTAATAAGATATTTTATACTTTACTGCTCTGTCTGCACCGTCCCAGGAAAGCTTAACAGAATTTGCAGAAACCGACTTTATCTTTAGGTTTTTAATTTTTTCGGGAGGCTGTTCTTTTTCGCCGAATCTGCTCAGCTTTTCGAGCACCTTTATTTCAAGCTTAGCTCCGCATATTTTACAAGATGAAACCAGAACACCGTTTTTTTCATATGTCGGCAAGACTTTTACAAGTCCGCCGTCTGATATATGACTGACAGTCTCACGGAGGTTTTCCTTGTAGCTTTTATCACAGACCGTGCATTTATAAAGATCATAACCCTGATTAAAACAAGTCGGAAGCTTAACAGTCTTTTTATAATTATGGTTAGTCTTTCCGATTGTTTTTTCTATATTGGTGAAGCAGACAGTACAAAAATAAATTTGCTTTCCTTCTGTGATACAGTTCGGTAACTTTTCAAAAGCAAGCTTCAGATTGCATTTTTCCTTTGTACCGGGACCGAACTCAACAGTACCTGTAGAACCGCATTCATTAATGCATCGGAAAGAATGAAATCCATCGGGTAGATAGACAAGGTTTTTTCTGCTTTCAAGAAGCTCAAAATTATGCTCACATTCAGCATTTACAGCAAAAGCCAACAAGTATACAAAGCAGCATAAGCAGATAATCAATTCAATGCTTTTCTTTAACACATTTTTTCCTCCTCCGACATTTTTAGACAATTATACAACATTCGACACAAACCGTCAATTTCTTTTTTATAAATGTATTTTCCAGCAAATACAAATACTAAAAACTACTCGATATGTCAATAATTATTTTAACAGATTGTTGTGGGGGTAGCTGACTTGAATTATTACAATAAGGTTGAAATTTGCGGAATAGATACATCGAATCTCAAAACCTTGAGCGAAAAGAAAATTACAGAGTTAATGCAAAAAGCAAAAAACGGCGACAGCAAAGCAAGGGAGGAGCTTATAAACGGAAACCTTCGTCTGGTCCTGAGCGTAATTCAGCGCTTCACCTCAAGAGGCGAAAATATTGACGATTTGTTCCAGGTAGGATGTATAGGACTCATTAAAGCAATTGATAATTTTGATATAAGTCTCAATCTTCGGTTCAGCACCTACGGTGTTCCGATGATTATCGGCGAAATAAGAAGATATCTCAGAGATTATAATCCGATAAGAGTAAGCCGATCAATAAGAGACACTGCATACCACGCAATGCAGATAAAAGAGCAGATAATCAACGAAACGCAGAAGGAGCCTACAGTCGAAGAAATAGCTGAAAAATTAGGTATTAAAAGAGAGTGTGTGGTAATCGCTCTTGAAGCGATAGTTGATCCCGTTTCTCTTTATGAACCCGTGTATTACGACGCAGGTGACACGATATATGTTATGGACCAGATCGGTGACAGCAACAGTGATGTGAACTGGATTGATGAAATACTGCTGAAAAAATCAATTAATGAGCTCGGCGAAAGAGAAAAAAGAATTCTTTCATTGAGATTTATGAACGGAATGACACAAACAGAGGTTGCAAAGGAAATCGGGATTTCTCAGGCCCAGGTATCAAGGCTCGAAAAAGGAGCAATGGAAAAAATTAAAAGTCATCATGGAATTTATATATAAAAAAAAGAGGCTCAACGCCTCTTTTTATTTAAGTTTTTCAGATGAAAAGGTGTAGGGAAGGATTTCACCAAGTGTTAGTGAGAGATACTCATCACCGTTTTTTCCGATAAGGACACGGAAGCCTTCGTCGCAGAATTCAGCCATCACCTGTCTGCAGACACCACAGGGAGTGAAGTAATCCTTGAAATCAAGATTTTTTCCGCCAACTACTGCGATTGCTTCAAAATCCCTTTCGCCTTCGCTGATTGCTTTAAAAAAAGCTGTTCTTTCAGCACAGTTTGTAGGACCGTAGGCTGCATTTTCGATATTGCAGCCCGAATATATTCTTCCGTCTTTTGTAAGTAAGGCCGCACCGACTGTGTAACCCGAATAAGGCACATAGGCATTTTTTGCGGCTTCTTTTGCTAATAAAATCAGTTCAGCATCCTTCATATTATTCTTCCTTAATTTCGTTTTTAAAGCTTTCTCCACCGATTTCACATTTCACGTCAAAGAAATCGGCGATGGTTTTACCTATATCGGCAAAGGTTTTTCTCGTGCCTAAATTCACACTTTTAATTCCTTCACCGTAAATAAGAACCGGGATATATTCACGGGAATGATCAGTGCTTTCAGTAATCGGATCACAGCCGTGGTCAGCAGTAATGAAAAGAATATCTCCCTTTTTCATTTCTTTTTTAAATTCTGTCAACCAGGAGTCAAACTCCATAAGAGCCTTCGAATATCCTTCCGCATCATTTCTGTGGCCGTAGTGCATATCAAAATCGACAAGATTTGTGAAGCAAAGTCCCGTAAAATCCTTTTTCTGATATTCGCTTGTAAGCCTCATTCCGTCAGCATTCGATTTTGTGGGATGAGACTCATTAAAGCCTTTGCCTGCAAAAATATCATAAATTTTCCCTATAGGAATGGCATCGAAGCCTTCTCTCACAAGTAAATCTACAACTGTATCCGTCGGCGGAAGAAGAGAATAGTCGTGACGGTTGGGAGTACGTCTGAAATCGGGATATTCACCCTCAAAGGGTCTTGCGATAACCCTTCCGACAGCGTGCTCACCCTTTAAAATTTCTCTCGCTTTTTCACAGCAATCATAAAGCTCCTTCAAGGAAACAACTTTTTCGTGTGCCGCTATCTGAAAGACACTGTCCGCAGAGGTATAAACGATAAGCTTTCCCGTTTCAAGATGCTCTTTTCCGTAATCCTTAATAACCTGAGTACCTGAATAGGGCTTATTGCAAAGTACTCCCCTGCCTGTCGCTTCAGTAAACTTCTTAAGAATTTCTTCGGGAAAGCCGTCGGGATAAGTCGGAAACGGCTTTTCGGATATGATTCCTGCGATTTCCCAATGTCCTGTGGTTGTATCCTTTCCTTTTGAGGCTTCGCTTAATCTTCCGTAAGCACTGTCAGGTTCACTGACGCCTTCTTCATAATCAATTCCGTCAATATTAAACAGTCCGCTTTTTTTAAGCTCAGGAATACTGAAATCCTTCTGCATACAGCAGGCTTTCAGCGTATTACTTCCCTTGTCACCGTAATTTTCTGCATCAGGCATTTCACCGATGCCGACACTGTCGAGAACAATTAAAAAAATGCGTTTTGCTTTCATTGCTTCACCTTATTCAAATTAATAATCCATCTTGATTGCTGTTTCGAGAGCCACCTTCATCATATCCGTAAAGGTGTTCTGTCTTTCCTCAGCTGTGCATGCTTCACCCGTGAAGGGCATATCGGATATTGTGCAGATGGCAAGAGCTCTTTTACCGGCTCTCATCGCGTTAAGATAAAGAGCAGCAGCTTCCATTTCAACAGCAAGAGAGCCTGCATTTGCCCATTTTCTGTTACAATCTTCGTCAAAATCATAAAATGTATCTGAAGAATAAAGATTTCCTATCTTCATATCCAGACCGAGCTCCTTGGCACTTTCAACAGCAGCTGCAAGAAGCTCATAGGAGCAAGTGGGCGCAATCGTGCCCTTAACACCAAACTGTGCTGCAAAATTTGAATTGGTGTTTGCGCCGATACCAGCAACAATATCACGAAGCTTGACCTCATCGGAAAGACCTCCCGCAGAGCCTACGCGGATAATATTTTCTACACCGAAGCAGTTATAAAGCTCGTGTGAATAAATACCGATAGAAGGCATACCCATACCGCTTGCCATAACGGAAATCTTATGGCCCTTATAGGTGCCCGTATAGCCCTGAACTCCTCTGACATTGTTTACAAGCTCAGGATTTTCTAAAAAATTTTCTGCAATAAATTTCGATCTCAGGGGATCTCCGGGCATCAAAACCGTCTTTGCAAAGGATGTGCCTTCCTTAAGATTGATATGCGGAGTTGAGTTTGACATAATAAAACCTCCTTAATAACCGTTACTTTGTTCGTTTTTTACTATTTTAACAATTCTGCTTGTGCCGAGTCTGTCTGCGCCTAAAGAGAGCATATCCTCGGCATCCTTTATACTTGAAATTCCGCCTGCAGCCTTGATGTGAAGTCCGTTTTCAACATTTTTGCTGAAAAGCTCAATATCCTCTCTGGTCGCGCCGCCTGTTGAAAATCCCGTTGAAGTTTTGATGTAATCCGCACCGGAGGCAGAAACTATTTTGCACATTCTGATTTTTTCCTCTTCAGTAAGAAGGCAGGTTTCAATGATAACCTTGAGAAGCTTACCGTCACAGGCCTTTTTGACAGAGCGGATTTCTTCGAGAATTTCATCGTACCGTTTATCCTTAAGCATACCGATATTGATTACCATATCAATTTCATCGGCACCCTCTCTCACTGCGGCAGAGGTTTCAAAGCATTTGACAGCAGTAGTATTATAACCGTTAGGAAAGCCGATAACCGTACATATTTTAAGTTTTTCGCCAACATATTCTTTTGCCCTTTTTACATATGAGGGCGGAATACAGACGCTTGCGCAGGAATATTTGATTCCGTCATCACAAAGATTTTTAATATCCTCCCAGGTTGTGCCCTGAGAAAGGACCGTGTGGTCAACCTTTGATAAAATTTCTTTGATATCCATATTATCAACCTCCGTTAATGTTTCTGAGATAATTTTACATTGCAAAGACAAAAAAGTCAAATAATTTAGCCTTTTCCCTTGTAAAAAATCATTAGTTAGTTTATTATGGATTCAGAATAATTATAGGAGGAAAAATATGTTAGTAAACAAAAGCACACCGATTTCAGAAATCATCAGAACTCCCGCAGGTCATGATATTATCATGAAAGCTCTTTATTCAATGGGTCTAAGCGGTGAATTCCTTAAAAAAGGCCCCCTTTCAAAGCTGACTCTTGATAAAATCATTAAGCTTTCAAAAGGGAAAATCAGCGAAGAATTTTTAGATTCCATTTTAGGTATTCTTAACAGCGAGCAGGATATTCCTCTTGACGACTACGCACCCATAGAAAGAAAATGGTGGAAGGAAGCTGTGTTTTACCAGATTTATCCTCGTTCCTTCAAGGATTCAGACGGCGACGGAATCGGAGATCTCAGAGGTATAATCGAAAAGCTTGATTATCTCAAAGACCTTGGTATAAACGCTATATGGTGCAGTCCCATTTATGACTCACCAAACGACGATAACGGCTATGATATAAGAAATTATGAAAAAATAATGGAAGAGTTCGGAACTATGGAGGATTTTGACGAGCTCCTTTCAGAAATCCATAAGCGTGATATGAAGCTTATCATGGACCTTGTAATCAACCACAGCTCTGACGAACACGAATGGTTCCGTTCATCGGTAAGCGATCCCGATTCACCATATAAAGACTATTATATCTGGCGTGACGGTGACGAAAATACACCTCCGAACAACTGGGAAAGTCTTTTCAGCGGTAAGGCCTGGAACTATTATCCCGAAAGAAAGCAATGGGCTCTCCATCTTTTCTCCTCAAAGCAGATGGATTTCAACTGGGAAAACGAAACACTCAGACAAGATCTTTATAAAATGGTCAACCGCTGGCTCGAAAAAGGTGTTGACGGCTTCCGTCTTGATGTTATCAGCTTTATTTCAAAGGCTGACGGATTGCCCGATGGCAACGATATTATCGGCTCACTTATGGGCTTCAAGGGTGTTGAGCACTATTTTTACGGCCCGAGACTTCATAAATATCTCCACGAAATGGCTGAAAACACCTTCAACAAATATGACGCCTTTACTGTCGGCGAATGTCAGGGTACAGGAATTGAAATGAGTAAGCTTATGACGGGAGATTACCGCAAGGAGCTCAATGTCGTATTTGCCTTTGATCACATTGAAAACCCCGGCAAAAAACGTTTTTCCGAATACAGATATGACCTTCGTCCCATGGCCAAAGAAATGGTAAAATGGCAGCTGAACTACGGAAATCATTGCTGGCCGACGGTTTTCTTTGAAAATCACGATACAACGAGAATGACAAGCAAGGTCTGTCCCGACGGAATGTACAGAGATGAACTGAGCAAGCTTCTTGCCGTTATGCAGATGACCTTCAAAGGTGTGCCCTTCGTTTATCAGGGTCAGGAAATTGGTATGACCAACTCAAAATTTGAAAGTATAGATGATTTCCGCGATGTTGAATCTCTGAACTATTACAGACAGGAAACCGAAAAAGGCACAGATAAAAATGAAGTTTACCGTGTTGTAAAAGCAGGAAGCCGTGATAACGGACGAACTCCCATGTGCTGGAATGCCGGTGAAAACGCAGGCTTTACAAGCGGCGAGCCCTGGATTGAGGTTATACCCGGCTATAAGCGGATCAACGTTGCCACAGAAGAAAAGGATAAGGATTCCGTTCTGAACTTCTACCGTAAGATGATTGAGCTTCGTCACAGTGATGACACTCTTGTTTACGGTGATTTCCGCCTTGTAAAAGAGAAATGGAAAAATGTTCTCGGATACTACCGCATGAGCGACAAAGCCACTTATTATATCGAAATCAACCTTACCCCTTCGGTGCAAAGAAAGCCGCTTACCACAAACGGATTCAATAAGCTTATCACAAATGTCCGTATTTCTGACAGCGAAACACTGGCACCCTTTGAAGCTAATGTTTACAGATTAAGATAATACTTTACCGCTTCGGCTATGCTGAGGCGGTATTTTTTTGCCGTAATATGAGTATTATTTATTAAATTTGTATACGGAGGAAATACTATGAAAAAAACTATTGCAAGGCTCCTGTGCCTGCTGATTACTTTGGTATCTGCCAGCGGATGTGCAAGAGAGGAATTTATGGATCTTTACGGCTTTACAGAAAGGTTTGCTTATGAAAAGCTTTCCGTTGAGGATTTTTATTTTGAAGAAAGTAAGGATGATGACAGCTATTATTACACCTTCTTTGAAAAGGATAATCCGAAGGTTATGTTAAAATTACTATGCACAGAAAATAATAAAATCAGTCAGGTAAGAATATATCTGCCAAAATATGACGAAAATGCACATAAGAAAAACGTTTCTACAGAAGAAATCCTTCTTTTTGTCAATGTTGCCGACTCCTCGATATGCGCCCTTACGGGCTGGTCTGAATCCCAATCACATTCAATAGCAGAGGAAATGCTTCTTTATGAAAAAAGCACTTATGAAAAAGATGGTGAGCTGACAAAGACAAAAGGTAATTTTCATTTTGTTTATCACTCAGCTTTGCTCGGCTCTGAATTCATTATTTATAACACCTATCTCGTTGATGTTCCGCAGACAGAAAAACCTGAAAGCAGGCCATTATACGGTGATACAACAAAAATCAGAACCGAAACGGTTCCTACAAAGTAATTTTATACAACATTTTAAGCTACATATAAAAGAAAAGAGTTTAATAATAATAAAAATACATAAATGTGGTATAAACACTTGAAAAATTTCCCACGATGTTATAAAATAATCGGTGGTATGATAATACATAAAACGCTTTATACGAAAGGAAAGAATAAAATGAACGTATTGAACAAAAAATCAGTTGAAGACATTGACGTAAAAGGTAAAAAAGTTCTCGTACGCTGCGATTTCAACGTAAAGATGGAAAATGGCGTTATCACAAGCGATAAGAGAATCGTTGCTTCTTTACCCACAATCAACTACCTTCTCGAAAAAGGCGCAAAGCTTATCCTTTGCTCTCACCTCGGCAGACCCAAGGGTGAATTCAAGCCTGAATTTTCTCTTGCTCCCGTTGCTGTAAGACTCGGCGAGCTCTTAGGCAAGGAAGTTAAAATGGCAAAAGACGTTGTAGGAGAAAGCGCACAAGCTCTTGCTGCTGACCTTAAAGAAGGCGAAGTTCTTCTTCTTGAAAACGTACGTTTCCACGCTGAAGAAACAAAGAATGATGCTAACTTCAGCAAGGCTCTTGCTTCTCTTGCAGAAATTTATGTAAACGATGCTTTCGGTTCTGCACACAGAGCTCACTCATCAACAACAGGTGTTGCTGATTATCTTCCCGCAGTTGGCGGTTACCTCATCAGAAAAGAGCTTGAATACATCGGCGGCGCTCTTGAAAATCCCAAGAGACCTCTCGTTGCTATTCTCGGCGGCGCTAAGGTTTCCGACAAAATCGGCGTGATCACAAACCTTCTCAACACAGTTGATACCCTTATCGTAGGCGGCGGTATGGCATATACATTCTTTGCTGCTCTCGGCTACTCCGTCGGTACATCTCTTTGCGAAACCGATAAGATTGATATGGCAAAGGAAATGATGGAAACCGCAAAGGCTAAGGGCGTTAAGTTCCTTATCCCCATCGACAACAGAATCGGCCTTGAATATGCTGAAGATACAGAAAACAAAATCGTTGATTCAGATGATATCCCCGACGGCTGGATGGGTCTTGACATCGGTCCCAAGACTGAAGCTCTCTTTGCTGATGCAGTCAAAGATGCTGGCACAGTTATCTGGAACGGTCCCATGGGCGTTTCTGAATGGAAAAACTTCGCTTCAGGTACAATTGCAGTTGCTACTGCTATTGCAAACAGCGGTGCTATTTCAATCGTTGGCGGCGGTGACTCTGCTGCTGCTGTTCAGAAGCTCGGCTTCGCAGATAAGATGAGCCACATTTCAACAGGCGGCGGTGCTTCCCTCGAGTTCCTCGAAGGCAAGGATCTTCCCGGTGTTGTAGCTCTCAACGACAAATAAGATTAAAGATAAGGAGTAATAAAAATGAACAAGACACTCAGAAAGGCAGTAAGTGCCGGTAACTGGAAAATGAATATGACCCCCTCTCAGACAACTGCTCTCATCAACGAAATGACGCCCCTCGTTGCAGGTGCTGACTGTGAAGTAGTTCTCTGCGTTCCCTTTGTTGACATTGCAGCAGCAATCGAAGCAGCTAAGGGTTCAAACATCAAAATCGGTGCTGAAAACGTTCACTTCAAGTCTTCAGGTGCTTACACCGGTGAAATTTCAGCTGATATGCTCAAGGAAACAGGCGTTGAATACGTTGTTGTCGGCCATAGCGAAAGAAGACAGTACTTCGGTGAAACCGATCAGACTGTAAACCTTCGCTCTCTTGCTGCTATCAAGGCAGGCCTCAAGCCCATCATCTGCGTTGGTGAAACCCTCGAGCAGAGAGAACTCGGCTATACCGAAACTCTCCTCAAGTATCAGACGAAGATGGCTCTTACAAATGTTTCTGCTGAAGAACTCAAGAACGTAGTTATCGCTTACGAACCCGTATGGGCTATTGGTACAGGCGTTACAGCTACAGCTGACCAGGCTGACGAAGGCAACGGCTATGTACGTGCAGCTATTGCTGAGGCTTACGGTGCAGATGTTGCTGAAACAGTTACAATCCAGTACGGCGGTTCTATGAATGCAGGCAACGCAGCTGAGCTCGTTTCCAAGGTTAACGTTGACGGCGGACTTATCGGCGGTGCATCTCTTAAGGCTGCTGATTTCTCAGTAATCGTTAAGGCTGCTTCCGAACAGAAATAATTTGGTTTAAACTTTAAAGGGGCTCTGAGAGCCCCTTTTTGATGAAGAAAGGATAATTCAGATGAAAAAACCTGTTTTACTTTGCATTATGGACGGATTCGGCAAAAATCCTTCCGATTACGGCAACGCAATCGTAGCTGCCGAAACTCCTAATCTCGATAAAATTATGAAGGAAAATCCCATGACCTTTATCGGCGCGTCAGGTATGGATGTTGGCCTTCCTGACGGTCAGATGGGCAACAGCGAGGTTGGTCACACAAACATCGGTGCAGGCCGTGTTGTTTACCAGGAGCTTACCAGAATCACAAAGTCAATCGCTGACGGTGACTTCTTTGAAAATGAAGCACTTTGCGGTGCAATGGAAAACTGCCTTAAAAACGGCTCTGCTCTTCACCTTATGGGTCTTATGAGCGACGGCGGTGTTCATTCACACAACACTCATCTTTATGCAATCGTTGAGCTTGCAAAGAAGATGGGCGTTAAGGATGTTTTTGTACACTGCTTCCTTGATGGCCGTGACGTTCCTCCCGCTTCCGGTGCTGATTACGTTAAAGAAACCTATGAAAAGCTCAAGGAAATCGGTCTTGGCAAAATTGCCACAGTAATGGGCAGATATTATGCTATGGACAGAGATAACCGTTGGGACAGAGTAGGCAAGGCTTATGCTGCTATGGTTTACGGCGAAGGCATCAAGGCTGACTGCGGTGTAGAAGCAATCAGAAAGAGCTACGAAACAATCGATGCAGAAGGCAAAAACCTTACTGACGAATTCGTTCTTCCTACTGTACTTACCGAAGACGGCAAAATCAAGGCTAATGACAGCGTCGTATTCTTTAACTTCCGCCCTGACAGAGCTAGAGAAATCACAAGAACCTTCGTTGATGAAGCATTCGACGGCTTCGAAAGAAAGAACGGCTTCTTCCCTCTCTACTATGTATGTATGACTCAGTATGATGCCACAATGCCCAATGTACACGTAGCATTCAAGCCTCAGACTCTCGAAAACACCTTCGGTGAATATATGGCAAAGATGGGCAAGACACAGCTCCGAATCGCTGAAACAGAAAAATATGCTCATGTAACCTTCTTCTTCAACGGCGGCGTTGAAAAGCAGTATGAAGGCGAAGACAGAATTCTCGTTGCTTCACCGAAGGTTCCCACCTACGATATGCAGCCTGAAATGAGCGCATACGAAGTAACCGAAAAGGTTGTCGAAGCAATCGAAAGCGGTAAATACGATGCTATCATTCTTAACTTTGCTAACTGCGATATGGTTGGTCATACAGGTATTTTTGATGCCGCGAAGGCAGCCGTAGAAGCAGTAGACACCTGCGTAGGCAAGGTTTACGATGCAGTAATGAAAATGGACGGCGTAATGCTCATCACAGCTGACCACGGTAACGCAGACAAGATGTATGAGGAAGACGGCTCACCCTTCACAGCGCACACCACCTTCCCCGTTCCCTTCGTTGTTTGCGGCTATGACTGTAAGCTTCGTGAAGGCGGTAAGCTCTGCGACATCGCTCCCACAATGCTTAAGATTATGGATATGGAGCAGCCCGCAGAAATGACAGGCGTTTCAATCGCTGAATAAGAAAAAACATAAAAAAGAGGCTGATTAATTTCAGCCTCATAATTTTTTAAAGTTTGGTTTTTCTGTTTTTTCATACCATTCAGACGTCATATCTTTCTCATACTGCAATATCGCCTTATTTATTATAAACAACTAGTAAAACACCGTCTTTCACACTAATTTCAGCCTTTTCACCGATAAACTCATTACTTACACCTACAGGATTAAACGCGTTTAAAACAGCATTTTCAAGGGTATATTTAAGATTTTTTATGGTTACTCCCCTGCTTTCATCAGAAAGAGAAAAGACAGAGATATAACCCTTAAGGTCATTACCGAGACAAAGCGTATCATTTTTGAAAGCAGAGAAAACTTCATCACCGTGAATGATGGTTCCCTTAGCGCCCTTGGAGGCGATATAATAAAGAAGCTGGATATTGGCCACAGAATGATCCCAACGCTCACCGCCTAAAGCACCAAAGAGAATGAAATCACGGTAACCCTCTGAATAGCCGTAATCTACGGCAAGCATCATATCTGTTTCGTCCTTTTCGCAGGGTGCTACTATTTTATTTTCTGTTTCGGGTACTGAGCCGAAGGAATCGAAATCCCCTACCACCAGGTCACATTCTCTTCCGAGGATATTGCTGTATCTGTATCCCCCGTCAGCGCAGATTATAAGGTCATCACTGTCAGCCTGAAGCTTTGGGTACGAAACATCTCCTGCACCGATAATATAACAAGTTCTGTTCATTATTTTTTACCTTTTCTGGTAACCTTTGTCTTGTTGCCTTTTTCGTCAACAATGTAGGTGTGTTCAAGCTGTCCGACGAGGCTTTCCTTGAAGGAATCGATGTATGCACGTCTTAATACTGCTCTTTCAGCCTGCTCCTCTTCGGTGAGACCTTCGGGGGTTTTTGCCTTTCGTGCAAGCTCATTTATTCTGTCAATCTGTGCCTGAGTTACCATAATTATTCACTCTCCCATTTCTTCCATTCATCAGGACAGAAGCCTAATGTTGCCTTTTTACCGTTTCTGACTATCGGAGTTTTAAACAGCTCTTGATTATCTAAAAGCTTTTCTTCTTTTGCTTCCTCTGAAGCAAGATATTTTATATATGATGAATCATATTTTTTGCTTTTTTCATTTACTAAGTCCTCAAGCTTACAGCTGAGGGCTCTTTTTATGGACTGATATTCACCCTTACTCATACCGAATTTAGCAAGGTCAACGAATTGAAACTTAATATTCCTTTCCTTAAAATATCTTTGTGCTTTTTTTGTATCGAAGCACTTATTTGTGCCGTAAATCTGTATATTCATTTCAGTTTCCTTTCTTAAGAAGGCATACACTGTGAACCGCAATGCCCTCACCTGCACCGGTAAATCCGAGACCTTCCTCGGTTGTCGCTTTGACACTGACCAAATCAACATCCATACAGAGAGCCGAAGCGATGTTAGCTCTCATCGTATCTATGTACGGACGAAGCTTAGGCCTTTGGCAAAGTATGGTTGCATCAATATTTTCCGCCTCGTAACCCTTTCCTTTAACCGCTTCATAGGCTTTCTTCATAAGTTCAATACTGTCGGCACCCTTGTACTGCATATCTGTGTCAGGGAAAAGCTTACCTATATCTCCGAGTGACGCCGCACCTAAAAGTGCATCTGAAATCGCGTGCAAAAGCACATCAGCATCTGAATGACCTAAAAGTCCTTTTTCATAAGGAATCTTTACACCGCCGAGAATGAGCTCTCTGCCTTCAACTAATTTATGAACATCATAACCGTGTCCTATTCGCATAATCCGATCTCCTTTACTGTTTCAATAAATTCCTCATATGTAACAAAGGTATTGAGAAGCTTTACGAGAGATGAGGTGGAAAGCCTCTCGGGAAGAGCGAGTCTTTTCAAAATAAGCTTCCTTTTTTCACTGCTGTTTTCCTTACCTGAAAGTCCGTATTCATATAAATCAATGTTTGTAATCAGATGCCTTTCTGTGCTTTCGCTTTCCTCAGCGAGAACACCTGCCTTTGTGAACGCATCAATAAGAATCTCTTCGCTTATGCCTTCAACTCCGAGCTTCCCTTCCTTGGATTTTTCTGTTTTTCTTTTCTCTTTGCCGAAAATATCAGGAATATAAACATGAGTTATTTTATCCCGGGGAATTGACGAATTGAGAAAATTACGGATAAGAAAGCCAGCCGAATCACTGTCGGTAAGAACTATAATCCCCTTTTCACGGGCAAGTCTGCGAAGAAGCGCCTGCTTTTCTTTGTCCTTAAAAATTCCGAAGCCGTCAGTTTTTATTATGAGAGTATCAATAATCCGACTGAGCTTGATTATATCATATTTACCTTCGACGATAACGGGTCTGTCAAGCTTAATCATACTTTTTCACCGTTTGTTATAAGAAAAAGCTTTACCATCAGCTGTTCGAGCACAAGCATTGGCATTGACGAGCCTGATTTAAGCTGACGGTCAGCCTTTGCAAGCTCCTCAAGGCAAAGTCTTATAACACTCATATCAATTTTTGATGAATCTCTCCCTGCATTTGCGAGAGCAAATGCACGGTTTCTATAAGCAAAATCAGAAGCAAGCACATCTGCCTTATGACCGCAAGAAAGAGAAACCTTCGCTCTGTACATATCAACATAGGAGCTTATAATAACACCCAGAATGTATTCGGGCTCAATTTTTTGTCTGAAAAGAGAATGAAGAGTCTTATATGCCTCGTCGAAGTTTTTATTCATAAGAGCTTTGGTAAGTGCATAAATTTTTGCGTCGTCTGTCTTGACCGCCAGAGCATCAATGTGTGCCTTCGTTATTTCTCCCTCGCCGACAAAGTTGCATACCTTGTTAATTTCATTGATAAGCATATTAAAATCGTCCCCCGCAAGAGAAACAAGATATCTTGCCATCTCAGGAGAAAGATTACACTTTTGCTTTGAAGCCGATGAAATAAGAGGCTTTATAAGGTCATTTCCCGTTCTCTTATTAAGAACACATACTGCTCCGTATTTTTTGAAAAGAGTAATGGCATTTTTCGCCTTGGAAACAGAAAAATCAGCCTTCTTCTGATGAAAGATGATAATTGAAGTTTCAGGTAAATCCACAAAAAACTCTTCCATAATACGGAAGTTCTCTTCGCTTATGTTTTCAAGCTTGAAATCCTCAATAACAAGGCAGCGCTTTTCACTCATCATCGGCATAACCGTTGCAGCCTGAAAAACTGTTTCAAGATCAAGCCCTTTACCGTCATATTTTTCAAAGTTAAAGGATTCAAAAGAGGGCTCGACATTTTTGGAAACTATCTTATCAATATATGTTTTTCTGAGATAGTCTTCATCACCGTATACGAGATATAAGGGAAGAAACGCGCCGTCATTAATATGCGCTTTCAGACCTTTTTCATCAAACTCAGCCATCTTTTTCACCTCCTGAGGTTATAACGGTTATTGTGTAAGGATATTTTTCTCTTAAAGTAAAAACTAATTTCTCACTATTGTATGCTATTGTATCATATTTATCTTCATCTTGCAAATATTCTTTATAAAAAATCTCTGTTTTTATTTCCGATGAATCAACGGTTACATTTTTGCCCGATTTCGTGATTTTAACCTTGTCAAAGAGACAAACATTTTCATTGTCTTCGGTAAGAATTGCATTTATGCCGAGAAGACAGCACAAGGATTCTTTATCCTTATCAATAAACTCCTCGGTAAAAACAGCACATTCAATTTTAACGCTGTCTCTTTCAGCATCTTCGGCAATATTTTTTTCATCATATATATCTCCGTCAAAGCCGATAAGTACACCCTTTCCGTTGAGAGAAACAACGGCACAGCTTCCCTCACCTTCACCATACACAGTAATTTTGCATTTATCAAGAGAAGTATAAAAATTAACGCTGAAGGATAAGAGAAAAACACCGGACGAAAAGAGAGCAGCAACTCTCATAAGAACGCGGTCATAATTATACAAAAGCATAGCGATAACAAGAAAAGCAAATGAAACAATAAACCATAACCCGAGCCTTTCAAATCCCGTATTCACATATGCAAAAGGAATTTCCGAAGTAAATTCAGCTACACGGATAATATAAGCCGAAAGATATTTCATCATTGTCGCCATAAACGGCGAAATCAGCGATGTAAACCTGAAAACAGTATAAAATCCCGTAATAAGCAGCAAGGGTGAAACTGCAGCAAAAGTAAGAAGATTTGTAATAGGTGATATGAACGAAGCTCCGCCAAAAACAATAACAGATATCGGAAAAATAAAAAAGGTTACAGAAACACTTAAAGCAACCGTTACAACTAAAGGTGAAAGAATCTTTTTGCCTGTTTCACCCAAAATGTTAAGCTTACTTATTATCTTATCACTCAAAGGTATACCCATAAGAATAATACCCAAGGTAGACAGAAACGACAGCATAAAGCTTATATCGAGCACACCGAAGGGATTCGGCACAAGAGCAAATACGGCAGCAAAGCCGAGACTGTTAAGAGGCCTGGTTTTCTTGCGGAAAAGTTTACCGATAAAATAAAGCAACGTCATAGCACTTGCTCTTTTTACTGAGCCGGTAAAGTAAGCAAAATTCATCATAAATAAAGTAAAAACAATCATAATAACAGAAAGAAATTTTCCCTTTCTGCCTCTGAAATCCATAAAATAAGAAAAGAAAGCAACCCATATTGAAAGATGCAGACCGGAAACAGCCATAATGTGAACTATGCCGGCTCTGATAAAATCTTCGTAAAGGTCATCACTCATATGATCCTTATTTCCCGTCAGAAGAGCGACAAGCAACGATGCATTTTCATTATCAAAATCATGCAGAAGGGATGAAACAACCTTTTGACGAAGATTATCTATATAATAACCGACAGACCTGTATTCAGGCTTTGTAATTTTCAGATTTTTTATTGAATAGGCTCCGAGATATATCCCCTGCGATTTATAATAATTTTTTGACGAAGAAGAAAATACTCCGATTTTATACACTGTACCGCTGAAAGAGATTTTATCGCCTATATGAAGCTCAGAAGGATTAATTTCATCCTTAGTCTCAGAAAATGAGAGTCTTATTTTGGTACGGATGCTGTTTCCGTTGACAGATTGCACCCTTACAACACAGTAGTAACGTTCATTTTCCCGGGAAAAGGTCGGTCTTTCCGCAATTTCACCGCTGACAATTACATTTTCTCCGACAAAAGAAACTGTTTTCTCATATGATGTTTCAAAAGTAAAAAACAAAAGACTCCCTGAAATAACCGCCAGTAAAACCGTCGGAATAGTCAGGGATTTTCTTGATCTTTTATTTATAAGTGACACCGCAAAAAGAACTGCCCCGAGGCAAATAAGGCTCACTGAAACAGCTCTGCTCCCAAAAAGGTTAAGGCACAGCAGAACTGAAAAAAGTGTGAAACCGAAACAAGCAAGGGGCTGTTTCATAATTTATCAATCGTGGAAAAACAAGGGAAGCTTTTCAAGGAAGATGATGTCATCTCTGTCAGCGGCATCGCCTTCGGCTAAAATTGCGGCCATACCGACAACCTCAACATCAAACTTTTCAAGAAGCTTCTGTACTGCAAGAAGAGATTCACCGGTACTGATAACGTCATCAAGAATAAGAACTCTCTTGCCTCTCATTTTTTCACCCTCGAGTCCGTCAAGGAAAAGGGTCTGCTCTTTATCAGTGGTGATAGAACGGACATTGACGGAAACGGGGCTCTGCATATAAAGCTTTGCGCCCTTACGGCAAATGAAATAAGGCTTGCCGCTCTGTCTTGCCATTTCGTGAGCAAGAGGGATAGCCTTGGCTTCGGGAGCTACGATATAGTCGAATTCGGGACATTTTTTAAGAAGCTCTGATGCTGATGCAACGGTGATTTCAACATCACCGAAAATTACGAAGCCTGCAATATCAAGCTTATCATTTACCTTACAGATGGGAAGCTCTCTTTCAAGTCCTGCAATAGTCATTTTGTAAGTAGCCATAATTTTATTTCTCCTTTTAAAATTAATAATCAGCCTGCCGGCCAGGTGAACTGTCTGCCGCCCATAAGATGGAAATGAAGATGCTTTACTGTCTGTCCACCATCCTCACCGCAGTTGTTTACGATTCTGTAGCCACCGTCAAGACCTAATTCCTTGCCGAGCTTTGCTGCAACCTCAAAGATATGGGAAATAACAGCACTGTTTTCCTCTGTAATTTCTGCGCAGGAGGAAATATGCTCCTTAGGTATAATAAGAATGTGCACGGGAGCCTGAGGCTCAAGGTCATAGAAGGCAAGAACACTTTCATCCTCATAGGCTTTTTTTGAAGGGATTTCACCCTTTGCAATTTTACAGAAAATACAATCCATAGTGTTTTTCTCCTTTATTTCTTTTTATCCCCCGTCCCCCCGATAAAGAGAGACGGAAACTGAATTAATTTATTTAAGCATCGAAGAAAGAACCTCAGAAGCACTCTTTACTGCTTCTGGAAGAAGCGCAACATCCTTTGCACCGGCCATAGCGCTATCGGGCTTGCCGCCGCCGTTACCGCCTGCCTTCTTTGCGATTTCTCTTGCAAGATTACCTGCGTGAGCACCTGCTGCAACAGCAGACTTACCGCAGCAGGTACAGATGTTACCTGTACCTTTTGCTTTCTGCACTCCGGCGATTACACCGACATAATTTTCACCCTTGCTCTTTACAAGATCACACATATTGCGAAGCTCATCGGGAGTAGTGTCATCAAGGAAAGCTGTCACAAGCATCACGTCGCCGATTTCCTGAGCATTTGAAAGCATTGATTCGGTTTTGATGTTTGCAAGAACACCTGAAAGCTTTTCAATTTCTTTTTCCTTAGCCTTAAGGTCAGCCATAACAGATGCCGCCTTGGATGCAATATCGTTGGGATTGGGAGCCTTGATCGCTACGGCTGTATCCTTGATAAGTGCATTTTTGCCTTCGATATAGGTCATAACATTCATACCGGTAACTGCTTCAATTCTGCGAACACCTGAAGCAACAGAGGATTCGGAAACAATTTTGAAAAGACCGATATTGCCTGTATTGTCAACGTGTGTACCGCCGCAAAGCTCGGTTGAAAAATCTCCAACCTTTACAACTCTTACAACATCACCGTATTTTTCACCGAAGAGAGCCATTGCACCCATAGCCTTAGCTTCGTCAATAGGCATTTCCTTTGCAAGAAGAGAAACGGAAGAAAGAATTTCTTCATTGACCATTGTCTCAACCGTCTTAAGCTCTTCAGCAGTAACAGCTGCAAAATGAGTAAAGTCAAAACGGAGAACATCGCTGTTAACAAGCTGGCCTGCCTGCTCAACGTGAGTGCCGAGTACCTTTCTTAAAGCAGCCTGGAGAAGATGGGCAGCAGTATGATTTCTCATAGTTGCCTTTCTCTTACAAGTATCATATACGGCAACTGCACTGTCTCCGACCTTTATTCCGTCACCCGAAAGAACACCGTGATGAAGGATAATACCGTCAGCATCCTTGGTTGTGTTATTGACAGCAAAGATGCTTTCACCGATTCTGATTTCACCGCTGTCACCTGCCTGACCGCCGCTTTCAGCATAGAAGGATGTTTTGTCAAGAACAAGAGTTGCCTCGTCTCTGTTTTCGATGAATTCCTTTCTCTCACCGCCGGCAACTATAGCAAGAACTGTTGCTTCAACATCATTTTCAGTATAGCCTTTGAATTCAGTAGCTTTAATATCCTTAAGAGAAACACCGGTGTTTCTCCAGTCTGATTCAGCTGTTGCGCTCTTGCCGCTTTTTGCCTTCTGTCTTGCCTCTTCAACAAGCTTTCTGAAGCCTTCTTCATCGACGGTCATGTTTTTTTCTTCGGCAATTTCCTTAGTAAGGTCAATAGGGAAACCATAGGTATCCTGAAGCTTGAAGGCATCCTCGGCAGAAATAACACCGCCTTCGGATTTTGCAATCATTTCACTCAGAAGTCCGAGACCGGAGTCAATTGTCTTATAGAAGCTTTCCTCTTCCATAGAGATAACCTTTTTGATATAGTCTCTCTTTTCAACAAGCTCGGGATAAGCGTTGGCATTTTCATTGATAACTGTATCGCAAACCTCAGCAAGGAAGGGTCTTCCTATTCCGATAAGTCTGCCGTGTCTTGCTGCTCTTCTGAGAAGGCGGCGAAGAACATATCCTCTACCACTGTTTGAGGGAAGAACACCATCACCTACCATAAAGGTTGTGCTGCGAATATGATCAGTAATAACACGAAGAGAAATATCCTTCTTTTCGTCGTCGTGGTAGTTGATGCCTGCAATATCAATGATGTGCTTCATAATATTGCGTACTGTATCAACCTCAAAGAGGTTATCAACATCCTGCATAACACAGGCAAGTCTTTCAAGACCCATACCGGTGTCGATATTGGGATTTGCAAGACGGGTGTAATTATTGTTTCCGTCGTTTTCAAACTGTGTGAAAACAAGATTCCATACTTCGATATATCTGTCACAGTCACAACCAACCTTACAGTCAGGCTTGCCGCATCCCTTGGAGGGGCCTCTGTCAAAATAAATCTCAGAGCAAGGACCGCAGGGACCTGCACCGTGCTCCCAGAAGTTATCTTCCTTACCGAAGCGTACCATATGTGAAGGATCCACACCGACTTCCTTTGTCCAAATATCATAAGCCTCGTCATCATCAAGATAAACACTTACATAAAGAAGCTCGGCAGGGATTTCCATAACCTTGGTAAAGAATTCCCAAGCCCAGGCTGTTGCTTCTCTTTTGAAGTAATCGCCGAAAGAGAAGTTACCGAGCATTTCAAAGTAAGTTCCGTGACGTGCAGTCTTACCTACGTTTTCAATATCAGGTGTACGGATACATTTTTGGCATGTTGTTACTCTTTTACTGGGAGGAGTTACCTCGCCGGTAAAGTATTTTTTCATCGGTGTCATACCTGCATTGATGAGAAGAATACTCTTATCGCCCTGAGGCACAAGTGAAAAGCTGGGAAGTCTTAAATGCTCCTTGCTTTCAAAAAATGAGAGATATTTCTCTCGGATTTCATTGAGACCCATCCATTTCATAATTCGGATTTCCTTTCAGTTTAAAAATAATTTTATACAAAAAAATATAGTGCCACACGCAACCTCGGGGTGAACATAGCCACGGTACCACCCGATTTGTGCGCAAAGCACCACTCGTAACCCTTAACGCAGGTCAGACGGCTGCCCTTTCGGGAGCAACTGTTGAAAGCAGCGACATTCTTTCTTTCCTTAAGCAGGCTTTCAGCCGTGACCCGCTCTCTCTGAAAAGGCATTGAAAGATGTTTCTTTCGTCATAGTCATTAAATATTTACAACACTACAATTTTACTATATGAAACAATACTTTGTCAAGCAAAATCGCATTTTTTATATTGAGAAAAATACCTCGGCAATAATATCAGAGAAGGATGTGAGCAAAGCCATAGCGACAGCAAAAAATATAACAGCAGGAACAGAGGAACCTCCCATTTTACGGATAAATTCTCTCGCTTCACTTTTGCTGAGCTTTTCGGTTTTTGCAGAAAGCTTTCTGACATGATTATAATAAATTGCATTGCCGAACAGTCCTGCAACAAGATTTACAACAAGCATAAACCCTCCGATATAAATTGCAAGGTCACCTGCAATAATTGTCAGAGTCGAACACATAGCATCAATCAGACCGAAAATCAAAGCCCAGAAATACATTTTACGGTAAGCAAACCAGGAAAAAGTGAAAACAAATGCACTTGTGTTCCATGAAACACCGGGCATATCAATAAACTTTGCACTGTAATAATCGTAGCTGTCTTTATAAAAATCGCTGTTAATATATACTCCGGTTTTTACTTCTTCAGAAATCTTGCTCATTATAATTTCCCTCCGGGTCTATCAGTTCTTTTCAGGTGAAAAATCAATACCTCTGCCAAGACCATGTCTTATAAGGCTCGACATAATAGATGCGGCTTCAGCGGCAGGACGGCGGTTTTCCTTATTGAGCCAGGTCCAGAGAAAGCTCGTCATACCTGCGGAAATGAAATTAATGATATAGCTTGCAGTTTCGCCCACAGCCTCACCGTCAAGAAATTTTCCTGTCATTCTGATGTAAGCTTCGCCTACACTTATATTTCCCTTATCACTGAGAACAATAAGAAATAAATCTCTTTTTTCTTCAATATATTCAAGAAGCCTGGTAAGGAAAAGAGTTGTACTGTAGCCTTCTTCGTTTACACGGTAAAAAACCTCAAGCATATCATTCATAATATCCTGAATAATATCATCATAAAGCTCATATTGAGTATTATAATGACGGTAAAATGTGCTTCGGTTAATATCCGCACCGTCACAGATATCTTTGATACTGATGGAATGTATTGATGTTTCCTTCATAAGGTCAATAAGACTTTCCTTTAGAAGCATTTTAGTCATTTTCACGCGGCGACTTTCTTTAATTTCTGACATTAAACTTCCTCCTTGTAATCATTTTAAATCATTATATCATTTAAAAAGTCAAAATGCAACACTATGTAGAAAAAAATTCACCGTGTTATTATTTTATCAACATTATGTTTGAATAACACAAATACAATACAATGATACAAAACAACAAAATTTCAGATAAATATATCATTTCGAAATTTTTTATGGTATACTGTGAGCATAATAACAAACAGCAGCTTAATTCTGAAGATTAAATCAAGGTGAACATTTATGCTTGAAATAAAAAATTTAACAAAAAGATACGGTAAACTTACAGCGAATGATAACGTTTCTCTTTCAGTAAACGATGGAGAAATTGCTGTTTTACTCGGTCCCAACGGAGCCGGAAAATCAACACTTATTAAATGCATAACCGGTCTTCTTCGCTTCGAAGGAGAAATCTACGTAGACGGTAAAAGTAACAAAAGCCTTCACGCTAAGGGTGTTTTAGGCTATGTTCCCGAAATGCCTGCCGTTTACGATATGCTTACTGTCGGTGAACACATCGAGTTTATTTTAAGGGCATACAAAAAGGAAGACAACGGCTACGCAGACGAGCTTCTTGAGCTTTTTGAGTTGATTGACAAAAAGAATACTTTAGGCAAAGAGTTGTCTAAGGGTATGCAGCAAAAGCTTTCTATTTGCTGCGCTCTCGTACACAGACCCAAGGTTGTTATCTTTGACGAGCCTATGGTCGGTCTTGACCCCCACGCCATAAAGAATTTAAAAGAAATCTTTAAAAGGCTTAAAAGCGAAGGCTCCGCAGTTCTCATCAGCACACATATGATTGACAGCGTGGAGGATTATTGGGACACGGCATACATTATGGTAGGAGGTCAGCTTAAGAAAAGAATACTTAAGGGTCAGGCAGGCGACAGCCTTAACGATATGTTTTTCACTGTAACGGAAGGTGAAAGCAAATGACACCTTTCCTTTATCTCATAACGAGAAAAGCAAAAAACAGTCTTAAGGAATTTATAAGAAAGCCTTCACGGATTTTATTTTTACTGTTCTTTTCCGCTATTCTTGTTTTCAGCTTTTACACAAGTGCCGTCAGTACGCCTGACAGCAGCATCCTCAGAGACAAAACTGAGCTTTATGCTATCGTTTTCGCACTTTACACCTACGCGTTTTATATGACAGCAAAGAACGGCTTTATAAACGGTGCATCTATGTTTTCTATGGCTGATGTAAACCTTATGTTTACTGCACCCTTAAAAGAAAAAAGCGTACTTACCTTCGGTCTCTTACAACAGCTCAGCAAGTCTCTTACATTGGGAATTTTCATCCTATATCAATCCTCACTCGTAAATAATATCTACGGACTTCCGACAGCCTCCCTTTTCGCCGTGATTATCGGATACGGAGCCGTTGTTTTTACGGGACAAATGACTGCTACTCTTATTTATGCACTGACCTGTTCCGATTACGAAAAAATAAAAAAGGGCAAGACAGTTTTTTACGGTATTTTCGCATTTTTTATCGTTATCCTGCTCTATAATACTTACACATCGGGAATGAACCTCGAAAGCCTCGTTTATGCTTCAAGAGAGAAAATAATGTACCTTTTTCCTGTCAGCGGGTTTATTTCATTTACCGTACAGGGTGTAATCGAAGGTGAGCTGAAATATCTTATACCGGGTGTTTCTCTGTTTCTTCTTCTGTGTATCCTTTTCTACTTTATCCTTTCCAAAATCAAAGGCGATTTTTATGAGGATGTGCTCAAGGCTACTCAGGTAAGCCATTCAGCAATAACAGCCAGAAAAGAAGGCAAGGCAGCGGAAAACTCCCCCATAAAAACCAGAACAGGTAAAACAGGAATCGGAAAAGGCTATGGAGCATCAGCTATAACATATAAACATAAAAAAGAAAACAAAAGGAGTAATCCCTTCCTTTTAAGTCCCGTATCGTACTTTATGGCAGGTTTTTCTCTGGTTTACTGTCTTATGTTTTCAGGAGAAAACCTTGCACTTTTCGTCATAAATGTATATACTATGTCTATGACAGTATGTATCGGAAGATGGGCCAAGGAGTTTACCTATCCTTATGTTTATCTAATTCCCGAAAGTAATTTCAGAAAGCTTCTCTGCCTTTTAAGAGCAGACATTCCCGTTCTTTTTCTCGAGAGTATGCTTTGCTTTATTCCGTTAGTGATACTCGGCTCCTGCGGAATTATTGAAGGCGCTGCTATGACTGTGGCAAGATTTACCTTCGGTCTGCTTTTCATCGGAGTAAATCTTATTTTACAGAGATTTACAGGAGATTCCGAGAAAAAGGTATTTTCCGTTATGATTTACTTTATTTTAGCCGCAGTATTCTCTCTGCCCGCTGTTACTGTGGGCATACTTACGGGAACGGCATTCCCCTTTAACAGTGAAATTTCTTATATTTCTATGGCAATACTCAATACAGCTGTTTCTCTTCTGCTGATTTTTATTTGCAGAAATGTACTCGAATATGCCGAATATAATAACAGATAAGAAAGGACCGAAATATGAAAGGTATAATTTTAGCCGGAGGCTCCGGCACAAGACTTTATCCCCTTACTATGGTTATGTCCAAGCAGCTTCTTCCCGTTTATGACAAGCCGATGATTTATTATCCTCTTTCCGTTCTTATGCTTGCAGGAATAAGAGACATTCTTATCATTTCCACACCTGCTGACCTGCCGAATTTTGAAAGA
This sequence comes from Acutalibacteraceae bacterium, assembly GCA_045603665.1. Classification (GTDB taxonomy): domain Bacteria; phylum Bacillota; class Clostridia; order Oscillospirales; family Acutalibacteraceae; genus UBA6857. Next base: position 17,142 of record JAZUMO010000063.1, on the reverse strand, counting down.
CTTCTTGGTGACGGAAGTGATTTTGGCGTAAATCTTTCCTATGCAGAACAGCCTTCGCCCGACGGCCTTGCTCAGGCATTTATTATCGGTGAAGAATTCATCGGCGACGAATGCTGTGCAATGGTGCTTGGCGACAACATCTTTTACGGAAACGGGTTTACAAAAATTTTGACTGAGGCTAAAGAAAATGCCGAAAAAGGAATTGCAACCGTCTTCGGCTATTACGTTGACGATCCCGAGCGCTTCGGTGTAGTTGAATTTGATGAAAATGAAAACGTAATTTCAATTGAAGAAAAGCCGAAAAATCCCAAGTCAAATTACTGTGTTACCGGTCTTTACTTTTATGACAACCGTGTTTCTGAATACGCAAAGTCAATAAAAAAATCGGACAGAGGCGAATATGAAATAACCGACCTTAATGTCCGCTATCTCAAGGAAAATGCGCTTGCAGTCAAGCTGCTCGGCAGAGGCTTCGCCTGGCTTGACACCGGTACGGTTGAAAGTCTTCACGAGGCAGCCGAATTTGTCCGCATTACAGAAACAAGGCAATCGGTAATGATATCGGCTCCTGAGGAAATTGCCTTTATAAAAGGCTGGATAAGCGAAGATGAGCTTAAAAAAGCCGCAGAAAAGTACGGCAAATCTCTTTACGGCCAACACCTAAAGAAGGTCGCCGACAAAAAATTCAGATATTAAAAAACAGCACCTGAGGTAACGTCACTGAGCGGCGAAATCCCCGGGTGCTTAATCATTTATACTGTTTTTTCGAAAGCCATTCTTTCGTCACCGTCTTCAAGATGAATTATTCCGCAATAAGCATAACCGAGCTTTGAAAGCATATTCTGCATAACCCTGTTATCCTTATGAGTGTCAATTCTAATATGCGGAAACTGACTCTCTGCCCATTTCATCATAAATGTGCCTGTACCCTTAACCTCTCCCGAGGAAGCTATACGGTGAACTACAGCATATGGCTCATCATTTTTCCATTCACCATCGTAAATTACCTTGTATGTAGGATCGTCACCGGGAATAAAAGCAAGAACACCAATTATTTTTTCCCCGTCGGTACATACATAGCTTTGTCCGATTTCAATATCTCTTTCAATAAGCTCCCTTTGAGGCTTATGCTTTTTCCATTGATCGGGATTTCCCGTCTTTACCATAAAATCACGGGCAAGAGCATATATTGCCATAACTCTTTCAATATCTTCGGCGGTTGTCTTTCTTATTTCCATTTTGACCTCATCAGATATATTTTTCGTTGGGAACATAACCGGGTATTGTCTTCAGCTTAAAGGCATTTATTCGGTTGAGATAATCAATTCTTTCCTTAGTATTCTCATCCTCACATACTCCGGTACGGATGTATTTATCAAGAACGGCATAAGTAAAGCCGAGCTTATCCTCGTCGGTATAGCCGCAAAGACCATCGGAAGGTACCTTTTCAATAAGGTTTTCCGGAAGTCCGAGATATCGGCCTACCTCCTTGACCTCACGCACCGTAAGATGGGCAAGAGGGCTGAAATCGCCTGCGCTGTCACCGTAGCGTGTGGAATATCCAACCCAATCCTCCGAAAGATTGCAGGTGTTCGCAACTCTTCCGTTAAGTGACTGTGAAAAAGCGTAAACAGTGGTCATTCTTACTCTCGGAGCAAGATTGATTTTTGTCTGCTCCCCTATTTCAAGACCGCAGTCATTCATTCCTTTTATAACACCGTCATAGGCATCCTTAATATTGCAAATATAATGTTTAATATCCAAAAATTCAACAAGCTGCAAAGCATCGTTTATATCCTTTTGTTCTCCATTTGGCATAAGAATTCCGTAAACTCTGTCCTTACCGAGCGCCTCGACACACAAGGCGGCAACTATTGTTGAATCCTTACCTCCGGAAATACCGATAACTGCATTGCAGCCCTTACCATTTTCCTCAAACCAGTCTCTTATCCACTGTATTGCACCTTCGGTAACCTTGCATACATCAAACATATTAATACCTCCCTTTCAATTTCATTAATGATTATACACCATTTTTCTGTGATGTAAATAATTATTTCGTAATATTATTGAAATTAAATAAAAAGAGGTGTATAATTATCGTGTAAATTTTTTGATTAAATGAAAAGAGGCAGATTTTTATGAAGAAATCAACCAAATTCGTTCTTGGCGCTCTCGGTGCTGCCGCTGTGGGAAATGCAGTTCATGCCGCCGTTTATCGCCCGAAAAAGGAGGAGATTGCTCCCCTCCCCGCAGAGACAGTTGATGTTAACTCCTACCGTGAACATCTTTCAAAGGCTGTTCAGTTCAAGACCATCTCTTACAGAGATTCCGACAAGGTAGATTGGGCTGAGTTCGAAAGATTCCACGCTTTTCTTGATGAAGCATATCCTCTCGTTAAAGAAAATCTCACTAAGGAGATTGTTCCTCCCGCTAACCTTGTTTACTGCTGGAAGGGCACAAGAAGCGACCTTGAGCCTATCGCACTTCTTGCACACCAGGATGTTGTTCCCGTTTCCGAAGGCACAGAGGAAGATTGGGAGCACGATGCTTTCAGCGGATACGACGACGGTGAATTCGTCTGGGGCCGTGGTACCATTGATATGAAAAACCACCTTATCGCAGTTATGGAATCAGTTGAAGCTCTTCTCAAGGATGGCTTCAAGCCTGAAAGAGATGTTTACCTTCTCTTCGGCGACAACGAAGAGGTTGTTGCAAACGACAAAAACGGCGCTCACGACATTATGACAACACTCAAGGCAAGAGGCATCCGTTTCGACAGTGTAATTGATGAAGGCGGCGCTATCATCCCCATTAATGTTCCCGGTGTTCTTAACGACAAATATCTCGTAGGTGTTGGCGTAGCCGAAAAGGGCTATTCAGATATCGAAATCGTTGTTAACGCAAAGGGCGGTCATTCCTCACAGCCTCCCGTACACTCCGCACTCGGTATCCTTGCAACAGCTATCTCTGATCTTGAAAAGAATCAATTTAAGGCATACTTCAACGAAAATATGAAAATGCTCATTGATTCAATCGCAAGAGAATGCACATACCCCGTACGCCTTATCACCTGCAATCTTCCCCTTCTGATGCCCGTTCTTCTTGAAGGCTTCAAGGCTATCCCCTTCGGTGCTTGTCTCGTAAGAACAACCACAGCCGTAACTATGGCTCAGGGCAGTCCCGCAGCAAATGTTCTTCCCCAAAGAGCATCAGCAACAGTTAACTTCCGTGCTATGCCCGGAACAACAAAGCAGGATCTCGTTGACCACATCAGAAAGAGCGTAAAATACAAAGATATTGAAATCAACATCCTCAACTCAAAGGAAGCCTCTAAGTTCTCCCCCACTGATTCAAGGGCTTACAAGATTATTTCCGACATCAACAAGGCTATTGAGCCCGGTGCTATTGTCGCTCCCTATCTTGTTATGGGCGGTACAGACGCTTATAACTATGAGCCTATCTGCGACAATATTTACCGTTATGCTCCCTTTAAGGTTGACATTCCTCTTCTCCGCTGTACCCACGGTACAAACGAAAGATTGCCGATTTCCTGCATGGAAAATGCACTCGTCTTCTTCAAGAATTACATCAGAAGAGCAAGTGCAGAAGAATAAAAAAGATTTTAAGAGCCTGCCGTTGGCAGGTTCTTTTTTTTACAGAAAAACAGCGGCAACCGAAGTTACCGCTGTTATTTTTATTAAGCAATTCAGATTCTTGCAACGCCGCTGTCTCTTGCAGCCTTTGCAACTGCCTCAGCAACAGTAGGTCCTACTCTTTCATCAAAAGCAGCGGGAAGAATATAATCACTTGAAAGCTCATCATCAGCGACAAGTGAAGCGATAGCCTTTGCAGCAGCCATCTTCATTTCTTCGTTGATATCGCTTGCTCTTACATCAAGAGTACCTCTGAAAATACCGGGGAAAGCAAGAACATTGTTGATCTGGTTGGGAAAGTCACTTCTGCCGGTACCGACAACGCATGCACCTGCAGCTAAAGCTTCATCGGGCATAATTTCAGGAACAGGGTTTGCCATGGGGAATACAATGGGTTTATCAGCCATTGAACGTACCATTTCCTGAGTTACACAGCCGGGAGCAGAAACACCGATAAAGATATCAGCACCCTTAAGTGCATCGGCAAGAGTACCCTTGACACCTGATTTATTTGAGAAAGAAGCAAGCTCAACCTTTGCAGGCTCATTTTCGATGCCTTCTCTTTCCTTATGAACAACGCCCTTACGGTCACACATAATGACATCTTTGATGCCCATTGCAAGGAAAAGCTTTGCGATAGCTACGCCTGCAGCGCCGGCACCGTTGAATACTGCAACGCAATCCTCAATCTTTTTACCGGAAAGTCTTAAAGCATTGATAAGTGCTGCAGAGCAGACAACTGCTGTTCCGTGCTGGTCATCGTGGAAGATGGGGATATCAGTCTTTTCCTTGAGCTTTCTTTCAATTTCAAAGCATCTGGGTGCGCCGATATCTTCAAGGTTAATACCACCGAAGGAGCCGGAAATAAGAGCGATTGTGTCAACGATTGTATCAACATCCTTTGACTTGATGCAAAGAGGAATAGCATCTACATCGCCGAATTCCTTGAAAAGAACACACTTGCCTTCCATTACGGGCATACCCGCTTCAGGTCCGATATCACCGAGACCGAGAACAGCTGTGCCGTCAGTTACAACAGCAATTGTATTCCAGCGGCGAGTAAGCTCATAAGATTTGTTTATATCCTTCTGAATTTCAAGACAAGGCTGAGCAACACCGGGAGTGTAAGCAAGCGAAAGAGCTTCCTTATCCTTTACCTTTGCCCTTGCCACAACTTCAATTTTACCCTTCCATTCACCGTGAAGTCTTAATGACTCTTTTGCGTAATCCATAATGTTTTCTCCTATCAGTAAAAATTTATTAAAGCACCATTGCCGACGAAAAATCCGTCGGCAAGGCTAATATTATAATTATTTCTCCCAAGGGAAGGTATACTGTGTAAGACCGAGGTCATCACGAACCTTGTTCATTTCAGCCTGAACGGATTCATTGATGGGAACACCGCTGTCTTTTCTCTGCATCCAGATATCATATTCCTTTTCACCGGCTGTGTAGATTCTTTCCTCACCGGGAGCCTTCTTTGATGCTCTCATCGAACGAAGGATGTCGCCTGCCTTCTTTCTTGCGATTTCTTCACCCATAAAGTGTTCGGTATCGATAGCTACAAAGAAGTGACCGAGCTGATAAGGACGGATATTACCGTTTTCATCCTTACCGTCGAGATCCTTACCGTATGCACCGTCCTGAAGGATAGAAGAAAGGAATTCAACAAAGAGAGCGAAACCGTAGCCCTTATAGCCGCCGAGTGCTTCACCGATACCGCCGAGGGTTGTAAGAGCTGCTGTGCCCTGACGGATTTTCTTAAGAGCAACGCCTGCGTCACCTTCTACGGCATTACCTTCGAGGTCGATAACTGTACCGGGATGAATTTCTTCACCGATTCTCTCATAATATTCAACCTTACCGTTCTGAGTAATTGATGTTGCACAGTCAAAGTTGAAATCAAATTCTTCATCAGTGGGGACACCGAGAGTGAAGGGGTTTGTACCGAACATACCTACAACACCGAGTGTGGGAGCAACGGAAGGACGTGCGTTTGTACCGGTCATACCGATGCAGCCTGCCTTTGTTGCCATAGTGGTGTAATAGCCTGCAATACCGTAGTGGCAGGAATTACGTACGGCAACCATACCCATACCGTATTTTTTTGCCTTTTCGATAGCCATGCTCATAGCCTTATAGCCGATAACCTGGCCCATACCGTGATGTCCGTCAACAACAGCTGTTGTGGGAGTTTCTTTGATAATTTCAAAGTTTGTTACGGGCTGCTGAATACCTGCATTGATACGATCAATGTATACGGGCTTAAAACGGTTACAGCCGTGAGATTCGATACCTCTTCTGTCAGATTCAAGAAGAACATCAGTTACGATTTCAGCGTCGTCTGCAGGTACACCTACACCGATGAAGGCATCCTTGATAAAGTCATGTGTGGTTTTCCAGTCGAGAATTACTTTTGGCATTTTAGTCCACTCCTATTATTTAAAATTATTTTCTTTTATATATTCAAGCATTAACGCTTAAATGACTTTTTATTCTCTTTCTTCCCAGTCCATAGCACGGGAAACGGCCTTTTTCCATCCGGCATAAAGCTTGTTTCTTTCGTCAATATCCATTTCGGGAGTAAAGATACGGTCAACCTCACGGTTTTCCTCAATATCCTCAAGGCTGTCCCATACACCTACTGCGAGTCCTGCAAGATAAGCGGCTCCGAGAGCTGTGGTTTCAACCGTCTTTGGACGGTCAACCTTTGTCTGAGCCATATTAGCCTGAATCTGCATCATAATATTACTTACGCTTGCACCGCCGTCAACACGAAGGTCAGAAATATCAATACCGGAGTCATCCTTCATAGCTTCAAGAAGGTCGGTCATCTGGTAGGTGATTGATTCAAGAACAGCACGGGCAATATGCTTTCTGTTAACGCCTCTTGTAAGACCTACAATACAACCTCTTGCATACATATCCCAATAGGGAGCGCCGAGACCTGTAAAGGCAGGAACAAGATAGCAGCCGTTTGCATCCTCAACGCTTTCAGCAAGCTCATCGCATCTCTTGGGACTGTCGATAAGCTGAAGCTCGTCGCGAAGCCACTTGATAACGGAACCTGCGTTGAAGGCACTGCCTTCGATAGAATATGTTATTTCACCGTTATAGCTCCATGCTACACCCGTAAGAAGATTGTTTTTTGAAATAACACGCTTGTTACCTGTATTCATAAGAAGGAAGCAGCCGGTACCGTATGTGTTCTTTGACATACCCGGCTTGAAGCATGCCTGACCGAAAAGAGCTGAGGGCTGGTCACCGATTGCACCGCAAATAGGTACACCTGCAAGCTCTTCAATACCGATAATGTTGCTTGCTACATAACCGTAAATTTCGCTTGAAGGAACGGGCTTGGGAAGAATGTTCATCGGAACACCGAGCTTTTCACAAAGGTATTCATCCCAGCAAAGCTTATCAACGTCAAAGAGCATAGTTCTTGATGCGTTGGAATAATCAGTTACATGAGTCTTTCCGCCTGAAAGATTCCAGATAAGCCAGGTTTCAACAGTACCGAAAAGAAGCTGTCCTGCTTCAGCAAGAGCCTTAACACCGGGAACATTGTCGATAATCCACTTGATTTTTGTTGCGGAGAAATATGCATCAACAATAAGACCGGTATGCTCTGTAATATAATCGCAAAGCTCTTTGTCTTCCTTGATTTTTTCGCACATATCAGCTGTTCTTCTGCACTGCCAAACGATTGCATTGTAAACGGGCTTACCTGTGCTTCTGTCCCAAAGAATAGTGGTTTCACGCTGGTTTGTGATACCGATACCTGCAATATCGGAAGCGGAAAAAGCACCGGAACGGAGAACGGTAGTAATTGAATTGAATTGGCTGTAAAGAATGTTAAGGGGGTCGTGCTCTACCCAGCCTGCTTTAGGATAAATCTGTTCAAATTCATTTTGAGCCTTTGCAATAATGTTTCCCTTTTTGTCAAAGACAATTGCTCTTGAGCTTGTTGTACCCTGGTCAAGGGACAGAATCAATTTTTCACTCATATTTTCTTTTCCTCCTTTGTTACGGACATAAAAAAGAAAAATGAAAAAATAGACATACTTCCCCACGGATGGGATATCTTATCTATTCTCTCATCTCCATAGAATTATATCTCATAACAATTATTATTCCGAAAACACAAATCCTATTCTTAAAGGATAAGAGTCTTCATTTTTTACAATCTCATTGTACTTGAAAACTGTTATTTTGTCAACAATAAACAAGAGTTTTTTATATGGGTATACAAATATTTTACTTTTAACAAAACTTTATGGCAGACAGAAAGAAATATTGTCGTTTTTCGCACTTGACCAAAAGAAAATATTATTGTATTATATTAGATAGATTATTTTGGGGTGAGATATCTCTTCACCTGCAAAGAAAGGAAACACAAAATGGAAATAGTATTTTCTGGTGAAATTTTAAATATTACTCCCTTTAAAAACGGCTTTGTTTTTGCAACTAAAAGTTTCACAGACGACGGAAAGCTCAAAGCAAATTTTTACGGCTACGATGCCATAAATGATAAATTTACACACATAAAAAAATCAATCTTTCTCAAGGTAAAATTCGGCTACGAATATGAGGAAATTGCTCAGCAGCTCGGCGACTATGTTTCCTGCGATGTGGGTGTTCTCGGCGACGGCAGAATTATGGCGATTTTCCCCAACGGTGAATACAACATCTTTAACACTGACGGCTCCCTGAATGTTTCATCCTTACTCACCTATCACGGAGCTCCCGTTTGCGATATCGCGGTTGACGGTGCTTATGTATGGTGTGCGGTGCCTTCAGAAAACGCAATCATAAAATACTCCCCTCGTGAAGGCAGAATCCTGCTTCGTGTAGGCGGCGGAGACGCTACAGCCTTTGAAAGTCCCTGCGCCGTTACTCTTCAGGGCAATACACTTTATATCTGCAATCAGGCTTCAAAGAAAATCCGTACTCTCAACATCCAGACAAACTCTGTCAGAGACTACAGAGTCTTCAACGAAAAGGTTTACAAATACATCAATGTTATGGGCAGAGAATTTGTGTGGCTCAAATCCGGACTTTATATTCTCGATTAAATCTCAAAGAAAAAAATCAAGCAGTTAAGCTTCATTCTTAACTGCTTGTTATTTTTTTACTGTATTAAAGCCTGAGTAGTTTCTACGATAACATCAGCCACTCCCTTATCTGCCCCGCCGTTTCCGAGAATATTGACGACAACTGCGGCAACAATTACGATGATGATTGAAACGATGACAGCAGGAATAAACTTGCGATTATTAGCCTTTGCGTCGCCCTCGCTCTTACCCATAAGAAGATAAAGAGGTACATAAATAAGCAAAGCAACAACTGCTGCAAAGAAGAACATACTCGTTGATGGAACAAGCTTTTCTTCGCCGTATTCGATTATTGTGAAATTAGAGGTACGGCAAGCAATATCACCAAGCCAGGGTCCTACAACCATAGGAATAAGAACGAAGAATATCATTCTGATTCCCTGGAAAAGACCAACCTTATCCTCGGGAATATAGTCACGAACTGATGCATTAAGCTGAATCTGAAGAACAACATAACCGATAAGAGTAGGAGCAATACCGATAAGAACAACAGGTAAATATGTTGTTGTTGATAATATCGCAAGGCCTGCAACAAAGAGAACAATTGTTATAATATATGCGTTTACCTTATTCTTACCTGAACCCTTGAGCAAGAGAATTATACCGGCTAAAAGACCTGCAACAGCAAAAACAGCAACTATTATAGTTTTTGTATCAAAAACTGCGCCGGGAATAATAACACTTCCGAGATAAACAAAGAGATACGGGAAAAATACCTGGATAGCAATATTATAAATACAGATTCCTAAAAGAGCGAGATAAAGCATTGAGTTTTCCTTGACAACAGAAGGTCTGAAGCCATAGAAAAGATCGCTCCAATAATTGGAATTTGTCTTTTCGCCTTTGATTTCAGGATCCTTAAGTGCAAAGAGTCCGAAAACACCGCTCAAGCTTACGATGATGCCGAGGCCGAGGAAAAATGTCTGATATGACACTACATCAGCCTGGCAAAGGCTTCCCACACCCATTACAGCAAGCATTGCAAAAAGTCCGACAAAAAGCAGAACTGTTTCAACCTTAGGTCTGATAACAGGATTTGTGACGTCCGTAGTCCAGGCGTTGAAGGCAGAGTCATTACTTGTCGAGCCCATAAAGGTCATAACCATATCCATGATGATTACTGCCCAGACCGTAAAGAGAAGGATTTTAGCGTCATCGGAAAGTCCGAAAAGGGAACCGATGTTTTCCTTGGAAATAAAGCCGAAGGAAGCTGTTATCACACCCCATACGATGTAACCGACGGAAATAAACACCTTTCTCTTTTTCATTTTTTCACTGAGAGTACCCATAATGAAGGTTGTCACAACAGCAGTAATAGCTGAAAGAGCAACCATACGGCTTATTGCAGTTGTGGGGGCCATTATACCCCACTGCTCAAGCTTCGCCTTTGATACACCGTCATAAACCGAGTCGAACAGGAAGGTATTGAAATACATGTTTTCGAGATTCCATGCAATACCGCCCATAAAGCTGAAAACAATTATGTTCAGCCAGGTTCTTTTGGTGAGTTTGTTTTCCATTGATTTTCCTCCTTGGATTTTTTTATATTTAATTTTAAAAATTAAACATCTCTAAGATATCTGCCGAGCCTTCTGTCTCTTATTATCTTCACAAGTGCTGCACCGAGAGTGAATAAAACGCCAAGCTCACCGAGAGCAACAAGTCCGCCCTGTATAAGAAAGCTCATAAAATTGAAGGGACCTTCTATAAAAAAGATTTCAATTTCAAGACCGATAATCATTCCGTTAACAACAGCCGGCATAAGAAGAGAAAGAAACGGAAATCCTTTTACCGTGACTCCCCTTAGCCTATACATAAAAAAGCACGCAAGAAAGGATGCAAGCGATCCGAGAATAATATCTGTCGGCAGAGCACCAAGAACAGAAAAATTGGCTATAAAGCATCCGACAGTAAGTCCCGGTATGGCTGCAGGGGTAAACAGAGATAACACAGTAAGCGCTTCAGAAACACGGAATTGGACAGCCATTGTTGCACTGGACGGAAAAATAGCCTCTTGAGCATAGGTGAGTGCCACATAAAGCGCTGCTATTACCGCAGACAGCACAAGACGGTTGATTTTCTTTGACATATTCATTTTTTTAGCTCCTTTAGTTTTGTTTTTAAACTGAACGATGTCAGTTTAGGTCAGGAAGGTTTCGAACTGACCGCATAAATGCAATATGTATTATATATCAACCTTGAAGATATTGCAAGCGGATAAAGCTAAATTAATTCTTTTGTTACAAACATAAACAAAAAATCTCCGACAAAGTATTCCCTGTCGGAGATTTAATTTTTCATTCAATTATATATTCAGTTTTCACTCACTAAGCATCTCTTTAATTCACATCATAAGGCTTAATTAAATTATTTTCGGATAAGGACTCTTCTGAGTCTTTTACTTACCCCTTTTCCCATTACTGTAAATTAAAAACAAGAACGTATTGTTATGAGAGATACTTTGTTTTCTTCTTTTTTCTCCTTACTTAAAGATATGTTCCTCTGCACATTTTCTTTAAGAAAAAATTCTTACTGAACAATATGATAATATATCTTAAATTTCCCTGCATATTATTTGCAGAAAAGGTGTTAATTTAATTAATTTTCCGGAGCTAACCCATTTGTAAAATTATATTATTTTGAAGGTATATTTTGCCTTTAATTTTAAGGTCAGTTCCTCTTTATTTTCAAGACTTTTTTATCAGATTGTACAGTTTACATTAAACAGTACATCGGTAACACCCCTTTCGTTTATTTCAATCTTATGTTTGATTGTGTCTTAATTATACTTGTGTTTCGCATAAATGTCAATAGTTTTTAACATATTTATTATCTTTTGTTTATTATGTACAATAAAACTAAATGTTAATTGCTTTTTTATCACTAAAAACTTTTATATTATCCTGAAAAATATTGTTTTTTTGTATAAAATAAACTAAGACTGTAAGTTTTTGTTTACACTTTGTTTAAATAAAGAGCCTTTTGATAAGTATAATTAAATGGAGGTGACATTATGATTAAAACAAAAGAGCTCTTTTCCCTCGAGAATACATTGGCGAAAGAATACCTTTCCTCCTTTGAGTATCCCTGGCAGGCACTTAAGGGAATAAATGATTTCATAAAATTAACCGGTAAAGCTCTCGATAAAAACGAATTTGAAGAAGTTTCACCCGATGTCTGGATTCACAAGGATGCCAAAATCGCTCCTACAGCCTATATTGGCTCACCCTGTATCATAGGCAAAGATACGGAAGTCAGACACTGTGCTTTTATAAGAGGCTCTGCACTTATAGGTGACGGCTGTGTTATCGGCAATTCAACAGAAGTTAAAAATGCCATCATTTTCAACTGTGTACAGGTTCCTCATTATAATTATGTCGGAGACAGCATTCTTGGATATAAATCACATCTTGGTGCGGGAGCTGTAACTTCTAATGTTAAATCAGACAAAACTCCCGTAAAGGTGAAAAACGGAAACGAAACTATTGAAACGGGTCTCAAGAAATTCGGCGCTATGGTCGGTGACGGAGTTGAGGTAGGCTGTAACAGTGTTCTCAACCCCGGTACGATTATCGGTAAAAACACAAACATCTATCCCCTTTCCCGTGTCAGAGGCGTAATAAAAGAAAACTCGATTTTTAAAAGTGAAAATAATATTACTGAAAAGAGGTAAACTATGGGTAAATATTTCGGTACGGACGGCTTCAGAGGCGAAGCAAACGTTAATCTAACCGCTGACCACGCATATAAAATAGGCCGTTTTCTGGGTTGGTATTACGGTAAGCTCAAGACTGAAGCAGGCGACAGTACACCTGCAAGGATTCTTATAGGTAAAGACACAAGACGTTCAAGCTATATGTTTGAATACACTCTTGTAGGAGGTCTTGTTGCTTCAGGAGCAGATGCCTATCTTCTTCACGTAACAACCACACCCTGCGTGTCTTATATAACAAAGGTTGATTCCTTTGATTGCGGTATAATGATTTCTGCAAGCCATAACCCCTATTATGATAACGGCATTAAGCTCATTAACTCCAAAGGTGAAAAGATGGATGAAGGTGTCACAGATATTATTGAAAAATATCTTGACGGTGAATTTGAGGTTCCCAAGCTGCCCTTTGCCTTAAAAGATAAAATAGGCAGAACAGTGGACTATGTTTCCGGCAGAAACAGATATATCGGATACCTCATCTCTCTCGGTCTTTACTCCTTCAGGGGAATCAGGGTCGGTCTTGACTGTGCAAACGGAAGCTCCTGGAATATTGCAAAGGCTGTCTTCGATGCTTTGGGTGCTGAAACCTATGTAATCAATGCTGAGCCCGACGGAACAAACATCAACAAAAATGCAGGCTCAACCCATATTGAAGGTCTTCAGAAGCTTGTCAGGGATAAAAATCTAGACATCGGTTTTGCCTTCGACGGTGATGCCGACAGATGTCTTTGTGTTGATGAAAAAGGCGACGTAGTTGACGGAGACGGAATTTTATATATCTTCGGTAAGTATATTAAAGAAAAGGGATTTTTCTCCAACAGCACCGTTGTTACAACTGTTATGTCAAATTTCGGTCTTTATAAAGCTTTTGAAAGACTTGGGATCGATTACGCAAAAACCGATGTTGGTGACAGATTTGTTTATGAATATATGTCCAAAAACGGCTGCAAGCTCGGCGGTGAACAGTCAGGTCACATAATCTTTTCAAAATATGCGACCACAGGTGACGGTATACTCACGAGTCTCAAGATGATGGAGGTAATGCTTTCGGAAAAGAAAAAATTCAGCGAGCTTCTTGAAGGCTTTACCCCCTATCCCCAGCTTCTCATTAATGTCCGTGTTGCAGACAAATCCACAGTAAGAGCAGACGAAGATGTTATTTCTGCCATAAAAAAGGCTGAGGAGCTTCTCGGAAGCGACGGCAGAGTTTTAGTCAGAGAATCAGGAACAGAGCCTGTAATCCGTGTTATGGCTGAAGCTAAAAGCAAGGAGCTTTGCGACGAATGCGTCAATTCAATTGTTGACACAATAAAAAATAAAGGATATGAAGTAAAGGCGTGATGTAAAAATGGTTAAGCTTGGTAACGACTGGGATGAAATTTTAAAGGACGAATGGGATAAGCCTTATTACAAGCAGCTTCGTCAGTTCCTGAAAAAGGAATACTCCACCTATGAAATCTATCCTGATATGCACGATATTTTCAATGCTCTTAAATACACATCCTTTTCAGATTGCAAGGCCGTTATAATCGGTCAGGATCCCTACCACGAGCCCGGTCAGGCACACGGTCTTTGTTTTTCGGTAAAGCCGGGTGTCCCCCTGCCCCCGTCACTCAAAAACATATATAAAGAGCTTGAAAGCGATCTCGGTATTCCTCCGGCAAAAAACGGTTATCTTGAAAAATGGGCAAAAAACGGTGTTCTTATGCTAAACAACGTTCTGACCGTAAGACGGTCAAATGCCAACAGCCATAAGGATAAAGGCTGGGAGCAATTTACAGATACAGTAATCGAAAAGCTCAATGAAAAGGATACTCCTGTTGTCTTTATCCTCTGGGGTGCTAACGCAAGGAAGAAATGTGAAAAAATCACTAATCCCATACATAAAAAGCTTGTATCCGTTCATCCTAGTCCCCTTTCAGCTTACGGTGGTTTCTTCGGCTGCAGACACTTTTCCAGATGCAACGAGCTCCTCATTCAGGCAGGCCTCGAGCCTATCGACTGGACAATCGAATAAAACTTTTCAATAATGATATAAAATCCTTCTTTGAAGATAATACTATAAGTATTCAAAGGAGGATTTTTATTTATGAAAAAAATTTTTGCAATCTTGATGGCGGCAATACTTCTCTTTTCATTTGCTGCCTGCGGCGGTAATAAAGATAAACCGGACACTACCGCAAATCCGACAACATCTGCTCCGACAGAGGCCGAAACAACTGAAGAAGCAGAGGGTGAATATGACTATGATGCAATAAACGACAATATGTCTTCACCTGACGGCAAATATGAAATTGCTTTTGTTACCGATGTGGGACAGCTAAAGGACAAATCCTTTAACCAAGGCACATGGGAAGGGCTTAAGCGCTATGCATATAACAACGGCAAATCATACAAATACTATCAGCCCGCAGGCGGTGACAGCGCAACAGACGAGGACAGATATGACGCAATGAAGGCTGCTGCCGAAGCAGGAGCAAAGGTCGTTGTATGCGCAGGCTTTTTGCAGGGTACTGCTCTCGAAAGAGCTGCAAGAGAGATGCCCGAAACAAAGTTTATTTTTATTGACGGCTGGATTCTTAAGGATAAAGAAGGAAAGCCTCTTGAAAATGTTGCATCCGTTGACTATAACGAAGAGCAGTCGGGATATCTTGCCGGTTATGCCGCTGTAAAGGAAGGCTATAATAAGCTCGGATTCAGTGGTGGAGGCGGCGGTACAAATGCAGCCTGCTGCCGATTCGGTTACGGATATGTTCAGGGAGCTCAGGATGCTGCAAAGGAAGAAAACATCACAGTAGATATGAACTTCAGTTGGGAATACGGCTCCTCATTCGGAGCTTCAGCTGAGCTTCAGACTATGATTAACGGCTGGTATTCCAAGGGCACTCAGGTTGTATTTGTTTGCGGTGGTGCTATGTGTCAGTCAGTTTTTGCCGCCGCATCAGCCAACGAAGGTGCGGTAATCGGTGTTGACATCGACCAATCAGGAGAATCAGACACTGTCATCACATCGGCAACAAAAGGCATACGTGAATCCGTAGAATATGTTCTCGAAAAGCTCTATTCTGACTCCTGGGAGGATATCGGCGGTAAACAGACAACCTTAGGAGCCAAGGATGATGCAGTTGCCTTGCCTGTGAACACATGGAAAATGGAAAACTTCACCGTTGAAGAATATGAAGAGCTTTTTGATAAAATGAAAAACGGTGAAATTAAGGTTGACAGAGATTACGAAAAGGGACTTAAAAATGAAAACTTTTCAAATGTCAACCTAAACATCATATAATTTAAAACGGGAACTGAAAATTCGGTTCCCGCTTTTTTCAAACACATTTGATTGATGTGTTGTTTTAACAGCATTATACGACAAAAGAATTATGAACAAATCATTTCTTTGGTTTATATTCCATTTATAATGTTTACAATTTATTAACACTTTTACAGCATTATGCAAAAAAATGCACTGTAGAATATGGTCAAAATTGATAAGCTACCGGGAATTGGCTGTCAATTTAAAATCAAAAGAAAGAGGTAATTATAAATGAGTAAAAGACTTATAAAAGAAGAGCATTTCGGCATACAGAGAAAAATGGTTGCCGCAATGACAGAAGAATCATGGAAAACTATTCCTCACGTTACTTTTATTTATGAGCCTGAAGTAAGCCGTTTCTTTGATGAATATAAAAAGCTTAATATGGGCAGAAGTGCAGAGGAAAAAATAACCTTTAACACTCTTATGGTAAAAGCTATTACCGAAGGTATAAAAGCTGCCCCGATTATGAATTCACATATTGAATATAATCCCGCTTTAGTCAGAGGCACTGTGAAAACTTACGAAAATATCAATATTTCGATGGCTACTGTTTTACCCTCAGGTGAAATGATGACCACAAACTGCCGTGACTTTGACAAAAAAGACCTTGATGAAATGACAGCATATATAAAGGATCTTCGCCGAAGAGCAGAGCAATCTGATCTTACGGAGGCTATGTACACTGTTTCCTTTAACAGAACAGTAAAGACAATCAAGGAAGGAAGATTAGTCGAAGCTTTCCTTCGCATCATCGGTGCTAAGACAGGTAAATATAAAATCAAAACTCTCAAAGGCAAAGCAAAAAAAGCTTATCATTCCATCCCCGAAACAGAAAGACTCGGAGATAAGGATATTGAACAAGGTACAATTACTATTTCAAATATCGGTTCTCTTGACCTCGGCCAAAGAGGCTCAGTTGCAATTCTCGAAATTATTCCGCCTCAGGTATGTGCCATTGCTATCGGTGCCGTTCAGAAAAAGCCGGTAGTAAAGCAGAACAGCCACGGTAAGGATGAGGTAGTGCCCGGCAAGATCCTTCCCCTTTGTATCGCATTTGACCACAGAGCTCTTGATTTCGGTGATATAGTCCCCTTCACCAAAAGACTTGACGAAATATTTGAAAATCCCGAAATCATTCACACCTGGACAAAGGAACAGACCGTTCACCTCGAAACTGTCGGAGACTCTTCCGATTTTTCAGCTTAATTAATCAAAACCACCGGTGAAACCGGTGGTTTGCTCACCCCTATAAGGGGTTATAACTGGCTTAACCCCTAAAAGGGGCACAGAAGGTTTGACATCGCATTACAATTACTTGGCGGCCGCTCATGAGCGGCTATTTATTTT